>JASJCP010000019.1 GCA_030065935.1 Xenococcaceae cyanobacterium MO_167.B27 | reverse complement strand
AAAAATTATTAAATCAAAGGTTACATATTTGTCCTTACTGTAACATTGAGATTGATAGGGATATTGCAAGCTCTTTAATCTTAAAACAAAGAGGAAAAACTGCGGTCGGACAGCCCGTAGGTTATAAAGAAATGGCTTGCAAACGGCGAGGTGCGGGGGTCTTACAATTTACTTTGTTTGCTGCCGAAGGCACGCGAAGCGACCTAGTAACTGCCGAATGAAGCAAGAATCCCCCAGTAAACCTCATAAAAGTTACTGGGGGAGTGTCAAGACAGCGTTTCTCAGAGTCATAAGGATGAATATAAGAACTGGCAAATACTCCATCGACATTGTCACGATGAAAAAACCAGCATTGACGGTAGTTTAGATGAACCATTTAAACCTACCAAACTCCCCTCCAATTGGAGGTGGGAAAACGATAGGTTGGTGGTGTGCGCCTTTCAACAGCCGTTTTACTGAGGAGCGCTATGAAGAGAAATTTTCACGTCCCGTTCTGGAGAGCAGTGGAATCGGCGACCCTTTCACTGACTTTAATTATTAGAGCGTGATGTCATCAGAACTAAAGTTTCCTACGGGATGCTGACAGCGAAAACGTAATCCTTCAAGTTGCTTATTTCGTAGTGCTTCCCACAAAATAGTTTCTGCTGGTGTCAGATTTTTCACAATTATTAAGATATTGATTTGGGAGATACCTTATAATCTTTTTCTGGTAATCTTATTTCTAATTGTCCTTGGGGATTAATTACAATCTCTGCACCTAAAGCTTTCAATTGCTCTAAAACATATCTTCTAGTCTTATCATCATGAGCATTATTTAAAATAAATGACCAGCCAGCAATTCTAACTAATTTACTATCAGGGTTGGTAGCTAAAAATTCTGCTGTTGCCAGATTTCTTTGTGCAATAGATTCTCCTTCTGCATCTCCCCGTTTCATTCCCCAATCTGCTGCCATTCTATAAGAATGCTCTGCTGCTTTGGTGTCTCCGAGAAATAATAATTCATCTACTGCTTTATAAGTCCAGAGATAAGAAGCATAAGGAAATTTCTCTGGTTTGATATAAGTTAAAATTTGGTCTAGAAATTCTACTGTTTTTTTAGGTTGGGCAGCATAAATAGAATTAGCAGCAGAAAGAGATAAATAAGCTCTCACAAAATAGGGATCTTGTTTTACCATAGCTGCAAAATATTCTGGTATGAGAGAATATCCTGTAATCTCTCTTGCTTCTCCGTCACCAAAATATTGAATGAATTGCAGATAATTCCAGTTGCTTGTTAAGTTAGAAAACCCAAAATCTGGAATCTTATTTTGTAGTTTGACTGTTGCTGCTATTTTTTTTTCTTGTTGAATAACATCAAAATTATCTTCTTTAGCTAATTTTTCTACTTGTTTTTTTTGTAATCCAAGTATGATGGAAGCTAAGATACATAAGCTGGTAAATAACCATGTATATTTGAAGTACTTTTTCATAATTGACCCTATTTTGTTTAAGTTTTTATTTGTAAAATTATTATCTGTATCAAAAATAATTGCTTGCTGATGTTTCTTTGTTAAAGTAATTAATAAAATTAAAATAAGTTAAATTAATTGTATATTTATGCTGCCCATAAAAACTGGCAATTCAATCAAAGAGTCCATAAATTTTATAAAGATAATAGCCAATTTATTATCAACGAATCTAATGCACATCATGGCAAGATGTTTATTTTAATTTGATGCCATTATTAGTACAATTATCATTAACAGCATTTCCAACATTTACAGCTTGATTGATATCTATACCCTGACAAATAGCAATATCAAATAAACCTGCTATGTGATAAACTCCTAGGGAATAATTTTTAATAATATCTACAGAAGGATTACTAGCAATAGCTTGATGCTTAACAAGGTTAATATTAGCAACGGTAGGATTAGGATAACTATAATAATTGCTATTATCTATTCCAGCAATATTTAAGTTATTAAGATCATTAGCAAAGCTTCTTTTTTCAAAGTGGTAAGCTTGTTGGGAACGAGCTATTATACCTAGATTATTTTTGGCATCCGTTTCTCTTGCTTTTCCTATTTGACGAGTAAAACTTGGTAAAGCAATAGTTGCTAAAATCCCTAGTAATAGAACTACTACTAAAAGCTCTATCAAGGTAAATCCCCGATCTTGCTCTCCTTGCAGTTTATTAATGTATGATATGTACTTCATTTTCCTATCTATTCTGAAGTAAAATGATTCCAAATAATGTTTAATATTAGTAATATAGAAAGAAGTATATTTAAAAAATACGCCAGCAAGCAAATATTCTTCCTGGCGTTTCTCTATATGTTGGACGTTTTTAAAATTAAAAACGCCAGTAGTAATACGATGAAGTGGTATCTCAATAAATGCCTAATTTATGTTAGTACCAGCAGGGCAAGCAGCACCAGGAGTTGGTGTAGGAAGACCATCTCCAATGGTAACTTCCTGACAGACCGCAGTAGTATAAGCTCCACCATTATGATTGATACCGCCAGAATAAGCTCTTACACCATCATTAGCAGCATTCACAGGACTGGCATCTACTGTAGCATCATCTGCACTACCCGCAGCAGTAATATCGAAAGTGTAGTATTCACTATCCAGGATAACACCTAAAGCGTTTTGCCCTGCTAATGCAGTATCGTCAAGATCGGGAGAGAAGGTTCGTCTCTCAAAGTGATAGGCTTGTTGAGCGCGGTTAATCGTACCAACACCATTTTTAGCCTCAGTCTCACGAGCTTTACCAACCTGTCCTAAGAGGTTAGGTAGAGCAACAGCAGCAAGTACCCCGATGATGATTACAACTACGAGAAGTTCGATAAGAGTGAAACCTTTGTTTGCTTTTTTGTTACGTAAGTTTTGTAATAGTTTTGCAGTAAAAACTGAATTCATGGTATTCTTCCTTAATAAGTGTATGTGGTTTGTGTTTGTGGGTGGTTTTTGTTTTCCTATTTAAAAACTACCCAGTTTTATCCCAAAACATATCACCATCAAAAAATTTTTTTTCGAGATTTTTAATGGAAGATTGTGTGATTTCAGTTACAGGCAAACTGATATAGTTGCGTTAGATAATATCGGATTGCCGTGGCTCGTTTGATCCCCCTAAATCCCCCTTGAGAAGGGGGACTTTAATCAAATTCCCCCCTTTTTATAAGGGGGGCTAGGGGCGATGGAGAGTAGGTTGGGCAGTACATCACCCTAGTGTATATGTTGGGTTTCGTCCCTCAATCCGCCTGAAACTCAAGTTTCAGGCTAATAAACCAAGTCTATTGAAATAGACTCAAACTATTCTGTCAGACTTAGACTATGGTGACTCAAACTAGAATCGAGTTCTCTTGGGAGGACTTTTGCTATTAGCGCAGAAATTCATTTCTGGGTGATTCTAAGGCGGGGCATCGCCCACCCTACGAATTGAAAAATTAGCGAAAAATTGGTTAATTTCGCTGGATAATGCCACCACCTAAGAGGGTTTCTCCGTCATACCAAACGGCTGCTTGACCAGGAGTAACGCCAAATTGAGGCTCTTCAAACACTAGACGAATATGACCATCTTCTAGAGGTATAATACTAGCTGGTACAGGTTTAGACCGATAGCGTATTTGTACTTCTGCACGAATTGGGGTTTGAGGTTCGGGGATTGATACCCAGTTTACCCTGTGAACAGTGCATTCTAGCTGTCCGCCTGAATTGCGATCGCCGACAATTACCCGATTCATTACAGGGTCTAATTTCACTACATATAAGGGATTCGGTGCTGCAATACCCAAACCTTTTCTTTGTCCGATGGTGTAATGATGGATTCCTTGGTGTTTTCCTAGGACATTTCCTTCTAAATCAACGATATCCCCTTCTTTTTGGTTAATATACTTATCTAGAAACTCTCGCATTGAGCCATGAGCTTCAATTAAGCATAGGTCTTGACTTTCAGGTTTATCGGCGGTGGATAGCTGAAAATCGGCTGCGATCTTTCTGGTTTCTTCTTTAGTATGTTCTCCCAAGGGAAAGATTGTTCCTGCTAATAATTCTTGGGTCAGGTCATAGAGGAAGTAAGATTGGTCTTTATTGCGGTCGATCGCTCTTAGAAGTTGATAGCGATCGCTTTGTGCATCATAACGAATCCGAGCATAATGTCCTGTAGCTATTTTATCAATGCCCAATTTTTCCCTCGCATACTGGAGCATGGGGGCAAATTTTACGGCTCGGTTACATTGAGAACAGGGTAAAGGGGTGATTCCTGCTTCATAACCTGAAACGAGATAATCAATGATATTTTCTTGAAATACCTCTCTACTATCCACAATATGATGAGGAATTCCTAATTGTTCGCAAATCCGCGCAGCGTCAACCATTCCTTCAGAACAGCACTGTCCTTTACCCTTCATTAACCAGAGGGTAAGTCCTACTACTTGGTAATCTTGATTGTGTAAAGTAGCAGCAGCGACAGAGCTATCTACGCCACCAGATAAGCCTACAACGACTTTATTCATCTTCTTCTCTTAAGGAGACCCTCACGTCCCGATTTGGGGAGGAATTGAGAGTCAGGGTTTATAAATAAAAGTGCAGGTTTTTTGGTTGGAAACCTAGCTTTAAAACCGCTCCCATTTCTGGGGTAATGTTTGCCTTGTCAAAGTTAACGGTCGGTACTATACAAGCAGCACTGCCCTGGGATGGGGGCTTTTATTAGTTGATCGATTACAGCAAAGGTAGTTATAACCGTTGTAATAAGCCCCTTCCCGCCCTTTAAGCCTGTTTAACCACCTGGTTCTAGAAGCTCAAGGCACCGCACGCACCTTAAGGTAGGAACTTAAACACTTGCCGTTAACCTAGCCAACTAAATTGCTTAGTCTGGTCAACTTGTGCTGCTCTATTCTGAGCCTCTCGACTTCGCCAATGGGTTGTTGACGGAACTAGAATGGAAGTAGTGACATCCTCCCTCAGTTTACTGAGGGCTTCCCTAACTCACGATAGGGCATTCCTGTACCACGCCACTTATCTAGATATATGACACTTATCACATATCCCCGACAGTACGACACGGACATCTCACGTTGGCGAGGAAACCTCGCCAACCCTGTCCTCAATTTTACAGGCAATTTCTTCCCCCCAGAGTCCCTGGGTAAAGGGTGTATTGTGAGAATACTAATACTCCTTCATACGCTCAGAATTTTACCGATGTGACTCTCACACCGAACCGCCTATTCCAACTTGTTAAGGTACCCTATGTATGCGATTACAGCAATTTATAGCTAGACTTTGCATACAGGATTATCATACAACAGTCCTTGTTACATAAAGATTTTTTCATTTCTATCGGAGCAAAAATATCAACCAACAAACTCTGACCAAAATTCATGAGGGGCTATTAACACTTGGGGAAACCCCAAGTATTAATAGCCGGGAGTCCCACCAACAAGTTGGGGGACTTCTTTGGGAGAATTAGGTAACTTCTGAATATTTTAGAGGTATATATTTTATAGTAAGTGAGGCTAGATTATTATGACAATTCAGCCGTTATTTTTCAATCCTATGTTTTTTACTGGTGACTCCAAATTTAATTTAGTGAACATTCCCTTTTCATTAATCCTTGTTGCTGGGTGTTGCTATTTTCTTACCCCCTCAGCAATAGGTCAAAATGTTCCTCAAATAAATGATATTGGCGAAGCTTCTGCACAGAGCGATCGCCTTCCTCCTCCACCTCCTTTATCTCCTTATAGCCAACCGATCGAAGGCAATCGGGTTACTAGAGGTACAAAGCATGAGATCTTGCGTCCTAATAATATCCAAGCACCACCTACCTATAATAGTAGTAATTTAGAGCGAGAATATACTTTTGATGCACCCAATAATGAGTCAACAGTAATAAATATTGCGACTTATCATGTAGAAGTTTTGGGAAACAGCGATCGCTTATTGGAACAGGTGAGAACTATTGAACCTAAAGCTTTTTTGAAGGGAGATATTATTCAAGTAGGAATTTTTAGCGATCAGGATAACGCTGCAAATTTGGTCAGACAGCTAGCTTTACAAGGGCTATGGGCGAGAATTGTTACCAAATAATTAGGGAATGGGGTAGTTAGTAGTTAGTAGTTAGTAATTAGTAAGAAAATTATATGAAGATAGGTCAATTTAATTTATCTTGTCAAGGTTTTTTGATGGTTTTTGCGATCGCTACTTGTTCCAGTTTAGTTTGGATGAATCCAGCAATGGCTCAAGAACAAATATTACAAACATTAACAGTAACAGGACAGGGTATAGAGAGGATTCCTACTACTCTGACACAAGTGCAACTTGGAGTGGAAATTCAGGGGAAAACTGCAACAGAGGTACAGCAAAAAGTGGCTAGGCGCACCTCAGCTATTGTTGATTTCTTACGCTCTCGCCAAGTTGAAAGGCTACAGACTACTGGTATTCGCCTACAACCAAACTATCAATACAATAATAATGATCGGCGATTGGTGGGTTATGTTGGCACAAATACTGTCAGCTTTCGCCTCCAGACGGATCGGGTGGGTGTGCTGTTAGATGAAGCAGTTAAAGCAGGAGCTACCCGCATTGATGGGGTAAGTTTTACTGCTACTGATGAGGCGATTTCGGCTGCACAAAAAGAGGCTCTCCGTCTGGCAACTATAGATGCACAGCAACAAGCGGATGCAGTTTTGGATGCTTTAAATTTTAAGGCTAGAGAGATTGTCAGTATTCAAGTTGGTGGAGCGAATATTCCTCAACCAAGGATGATTAGAGCAGCCCAATTATCAAGATCTGCTACTGCGGAAAGCACTCCTGTCATTGGTGGTGAGCAGACTGTGCGAGCTTCTGTGACTCTGCAAATTAGGTACTAGGTGTGATTCTTACTTGAATATTGTGTCTTTTTTGTTGAATGAATGTGAAGTTTCTTAAAATATGGAATTAGTTCCTTGCTTTAATTGGAATTAATTCCTAAAATAACTTGACATCAATAAAATCTCAACAATCAACAATATTACAGAGATGGTGACTTCAAGGGAATTAGGCAGACTATATCGCAAAGCTCATAATTTGATGCGAAACATTGATGGGTTACAACCTCAAGAGTCTTTTGATGAACTTTTAAAATATCTTTTTTACAAGCAACATAATGAGCTAAGTGCTTCTGTTAATGAGCAACCCTCTATCACTTCTGTGAGAAAAGACTTTGTTTATTTTTTGGAAAAAACTGGTTCATGGCTCAAAAATATTTGGCGTGATAATAAAATATATTTAAGCGATCGCTGTTTAACGCAAATACATCAAATTTTATATCCTATTGTTTTTTCAAGTCTTAATTATGATATTCGCAGTCAAGGGTTAAAAGAGTTTCTAACGGGAGAGATACGTAAAGGTTTAGGGATATATTTGACTCCTGATGAAGTAGCAAAAGCGATTGTTGAATTTGTTAATCCTCAACCTGGTCAAAAATGTTTAGACCCTGCTTGTGGTTCTGGTACTTTTTTAATAGAATACGCTAAATTTATACAATCAAAATCCTCTGGTATTTTAGAAATATTTGGAATTGATAAAAATCCTAGAATGCTACTATTATCTGAACTAAACTTAAATCATATAACTAATATAAAATTTTATCAAAAGCTAGAAGATTCAATTCAAAACACTAATATTAATAATGAATATGATTTGATTATAACTAATCCTCCATTTGGAGTAACTTTAGATTCTAGACACTATGATTTTAAAAACTATATTACTTGTAAAGACCCAGAAGGATATATTTTAAAGAAACAGAGTAGCGAAATAGTTTTTGTAGAAAGATGCTTACAGTTTCTTCTACCAGGAGGAACTCTGGCGGTAATTGTTCCCAAAAGCTTTGCAACAAATAATAATTTGCAGTTTTCGAGGAATGTCTTAAAAAAATATGGTTATGTGTTCGCAATAATGAATTTACCTCCAGAAACTTTTGCCACTACTGGAACACAAACTAATACTCTTGTTTTATTTATTAAGAAATATAAATATGCAGCAGAAGCAAAGGAATCATTAAATTTATGTATAGCTAATATTAGTAATGTGGGATTCGATGCTACTGGTCGTTTTAGAGAAGGTAGTCAACTATCTAATATTAGCCATCAAATGAAGAGAGTTATTAACGGTAAAACTAAATCAGAATTAATCAAGCTTGTAAAAGTCAATAAAAAATCTCACAGCTTTGCTAACATAACTAATATTTTAATCAATCAGAATCAAGCTATTGGTTCTCTTAGGCTTCAGGACGTTTGTCAAGTAATATCTACAGGAAAAACACCAGCTAGAAAAGATTATACTGAAAAAGGATATTTTTTAATTAAAGTAGGAAATCTGACTAATTCGGGTATTAATTGGGAAGCTAGAGATAGAAACTTCATTAACTATTCAGCAATGGAGAAGCGCAAACAATCAAAAAAGAATTTATTACTTCAAAAATATGATATTCTTCTTACTTCTTCGGCACATAATCCTGTATATATAGCCAAAAAAAGTGATATTTTTGATGAAATTCCTGAATTTATTGAGCATCAAGAAGTATCTTTTGTAGGAGAAGTTATGCTAGTAAGACCAGATACTAATAAAATCAATCCTTTCATTCTATTGGCATTTTTAAGAAGTCCTGAGACTATTGCCAGAATTCAAAGTATGATCAGAGGTCAAACTGCACATTTACATTCAAAAGATTTAGGTGAATTAATAATACCTCCTGATGTTTTTGAGGACAACTCTAAATATGCACAAGTAGCAGCATTAATTGAGAAGCAAACATTGCTGAATCAAGAACTAAATCATATTAATGCAGAGCAGTACCGCTTACTAAGTAAATAGAATTATTAAGCTAAATTATATCTTGTTAAAGTTGAAGATAGAGTTGATGGTAACTCAGAAATATATTTTTCAATATTATCCCAATATAAACATTTTGCTAACATATCTATAATTTGATTATCAAATCCACCTTGATGCTCAATAAGATTGTCAATTGCCTTGATGAGTTGAGTTTTATTTTGATAATTACTACAATTTAGTTTTAGTTGTGTAGCAAATAATTGTAATTTTTTAAAAGTTAAGTTTCTGGAACGACTATAGATACTGATATTCTGAGGATAATGAATTTGAGATTTATCTCTACCAGGAAAAATTTGAGTTTCAATTCTATTTTCTTGATGAATAATGAGCGATATATAAATTAGCTTTCCTCTCATCAAATCGAATTTAAGTTGGAATGGCCAAATATTTAAGGGGGCATTCTTTCTAATATTAAAATAGTAATCTATCATGGCATAGGCAAAACCAGGACAAATAGATTCAACTTCCCATATTGAAGCTCTAATTGTATGAGGATTATTAAGGTCTGTAAAATCAAATAAAACAAAATAATAATATTTCGGTTCTAAAATTAGAGCTAGCTCATCTTTGTTTCTGATGCTTATAAGCCATTTTGAATCCTCTTTGCGTTCAATATCTTTAGAATTACAAGAAGAACATTGAGTCTCAATACTAGCTACAGCAGAACCACATTGATTGCACTTTCCTAATTGATCGACTCGATAACAGGTTTTAATTTCTCCATACTCATCGTCGCTAATTATTAAGTCTTTTCCTCTTGCTCCTGATTTTCCCCCAGGATAACCAGTAACAATACTAACAAGATGTTGACCAACATAACCCATTCTAGCTTGTGCTGTTTGATGGGTAATTGCAGCCCATTTGTTAATCTTTTGCTTGAGATCGATATATAAGTCTTGAATTAGTGCTTCTGATGATTCTAATGAACCTAACTTGTGTTCCATATTGAGAGCTTTAATTTATCGCCCACTATACCATCAAGTACTGGTTATAAAGTATCTATTTCAAAAGATTTAACTTCTAACACTTGACCAATCATTGCTGCTGTCATAATATCGTCTCGAATTTGACCTTGAATCTTGACTTGGGTAATGGATTTACATAATTCGGATGGTGGTTGATAAAGTTCGTAGGTTTTTCCTTGTGGAGTTACTAACGCCCACACTCCTAAACCAAAACCTTTTTTTTCAATTTTTCCTGTTGCTGTAATTTCCATAATTTTAATTATTTGAGATTTTATCAAACAGATTAGATTACAATTTGTTTCTAGTTTATGCTACAAGCTGTTGGGGAATTATGACTATTGTGGGTTTTCAGAGATTTTTTGCACCAATCCCACCTAGAAAAAGCGATCGCATTTGGCATTTTTGGTTGAGTCTGAGTTTGGGTTTTGCGGTTGTCTGCGGTTGGTTGGCTTTAAAACAGGGTTTTAGTGGTGAATGGGTAGTTCAAGATGATGCACGACAGCACGTATTTTGGATGTTGCGCTATCTCGATCCTCAATTGTATCCTAACGATTTGATTGCTGATTATTTTCAATCTGTTGCTCCAGTTGGTTACACTACTCTGTATAAGTTGGCTGCGACGGTGGGTATTAATCCCCTAGTGTTTAATAAGTTGCTTCCGACCGTAATTGGATTTATTTCTACTTGGTACGCTTTTTTACTCTGCAAACAAATCTTTCCTCTTCCTCTGGGTTGTTTTATTTCGACTCTGCTACTTAATCAAAATCTCTGGCTGAAGGATGATATTATCTCTGGTACTCCTAGGGCTTTTGTTTATCCTTTCTTTATGGCGTTTCTGTATTATTTTGCTAAACGCTCTTTAATTCCCTGTGGTGTTGCGATCGCTCTTTTGGGAATATTTTATCCCCAATGTGTGTTTCTAGCATCGGGAATGTTGATTTTACAATTGTTTGAATGGGAGGGAATTCGCCCTACTCTATCTCGTAACCGCAATGACTATTATTTTTGTTTTATTGGTTTGGCGGTAGCTTTTGTGGTGATGCTGCCTTATGCTCTTAATGTATCGGAATACGCTCCTACTATTACTCGCCAAGAAGCGTTAGAGTTACCTGATTTTTATGCGAAGGGGCGATCCAAGTTTTTTAAAGATAGTTTTTGGGGTTATATTTTCGGCGGTGGTAGGGGTGGATTGTTACCTAGTTCGTTATACGATCCTTACACTCTGGTTTTTGCAGTCTTTTTGCCCATTATTATCAGGTTTAAGGATAAATTCCCTTTTTTAAAAGAGATTACTCACAAAATATGGTTACTATTGCATTTAACTGTAGTTTCTGTAGTGATGTTTATCTTGGCTCATGCAGTACTATTCAAGTTACATCTTCCTAGTCGCTACACTGGACATAGTTTTAGGATTGTACTTTCTGTGGCTGCTGGTATAGTTCTAACTTCGATTTTAGATGCTTTGTGGAGAAAGGTTAAAATACCGCAAAATAGCTTTAAAATCGGGATTATCGGGCAAAAAATAGTTAGTGGCTTCTTGGTTGCTGCGATCGCCATTGCAATTGTGTTTTATCCGAGCTTTGTCAAAGAGTTTCCTGACAATAGCTACAAAATTGGTAATGCACAGGCTTTATATGAGTTTTTTGAACAACAACCCAAAGATATCATGATTGCTTCTCTGGTTCTAGAAGCAGATAACCTACCAACTTTTACCAAGCGATCGATTCTTGTCAGTCGCGAATATGCTATTCCTTATCATCTGGGGTATTATCGTCCCTATCGTCAACGAGTGATAGATTTAATTACAGCCCAGTACAGTACTGATATAGAAGTAGTTAAGGAGTTTATTCGCAAGTACAATATCACTTTTTGGTTGTTGGATGAAGGGAGTTTTATTGCTGATTATGTCCATGATAATAATTGGATTAGACAACATGAGCCAACCGCCCAGGAAGCAATTGCAAGTTTGCGACAGGGTAAAATTCCTGCTTTGATGGCGTATAAGGATAGTTGTGCTGTTTTTGCTGAAGGGGGATATACTGTAATCTCTGCTAAGTGTGTTTTAAGTAGGGAGTAAATATTTACCTAAGAGGATATCTGAAAAGTAATATCGGGTAAATTGCTACTGGTTTTTGCTCCCCCACAACCCCCCGATCCCCCCTTGATCCCCCCTTGGGAAGGGGGGATCAAGGGGGGAATAGGTTATAAAACTTCTCAGACAACCTCTAAATTAGATGTCAAATCAAGCTACACCTAACCCTGTATATTTACGAATATAAGGAGGTTGTAAACCCAAAATAATATCTTCCTTCGCCACACCCATAGAAATTAAGACATCAGCAATAGGTTGATCGGTTTGATTGCGCTGAATCCAAATTTTATTATCTCTAATTTCCAAATGAATTACACAGTTATAAATACGTTGATGTTCCTTCCAGCCCAAATCAATTAATAAAAACCTTTCTCTATCTACATCGAAAACAATTTCCGTTTCAATATCTCCTCCAATAACTTTTCCTTGAGTTTGTTCGGTTAAAAAATCTTGAATATATTGGCGATAACAAGTTACTTTATCCATTGTATGTTAACCTCATTAATCGGATCGTAAATAATTAAATTGATTTGATATTTTTTGATGGCAGCTTGGGGTAAATCGCGATAAAAGAAAGATTGATAAGCAAAGATAGGTACTGCTAAATAAAGTATTCTCTCTGGTTCGGTTGCGTCTAAAACTAAACGATAATTTAAAAACTGCCCTAATGCCAAATGAAAATCAAAAACCGCCGAATCACTTAAAAAACTTTTAATTTCTACCGCAATTTTTTGACCTTCTTTTTCTGCTCCTAACACCTTTTCTGCACCCAGATCGATTTGAATTTTATCTTCTTCACCAAACTTAATTCTTAAAGGATCGTGGGTGATTTGCCATCCTTCCTTTTCTAAAGCGTGTTTGACAGCATCATGAAACTTATCTTTAGCGGACATTAACCAAATATTGCGCTCTTTATTGCTATTTTTAGCATATCTAAATCTGATTCATTGGGTTTGATGAAGATGTGGTTAGTTTTCATGAAAGCCTTTTGCTGTCAATTGCTGCCAGCCTTTACTCTCTTTTTTGTCTTGTACAGATACTAATTTCACATATTCGGTAGTAACTTCTAGTTGTCGATCTTGTGACCAAGTAAGATAACGAAGAGTCTTACCACTAGGCATAACTAATTGTTGAAAATCTTTACTTTGTTCTGGGTTGCGGAGAATTTTCCTATCTAATAATACTAGGGTGTTGATGGGAGCAGCAAGAACTTGAGGTCGATCGCGATGATCTGCTACTTGACTGGATAGATGGGGTTGTTGATATTCCCTCATATACACAGCAACAATACGTTTATGGAGTGGGTGAGACAGAATTGCTGTAGTTTCAGGGTCAAAATTCTCTCTGATAAATTCCATTGGTTCAATAAATTTAGCATCAAAACTGCGGATTTCTCGCCAAGTGGGAACACCAGTAGGACCGAAAATAAAGAAGAGTCCATTAAGACTAACTATGGTAGCAGTTAATAAAGCCCATCCCTGACGCTTCCTTTGAAAGAAGTGTTCGCTAAAACTCACAATTGCTAATGCACCTAGTAAGATAAATCCAGGCATAATGGTGAGAGTTTGAGCTTTACGGCGTAAATGAACTAGGAGAAAATAGAGAAATCCAGGTATTATCGATAAGGCGATCGCACTATGACCCCAATTTTTGCGCCAACTCCTCAGCCAATTGGGTCTTTTGATGGCTATAACCCATAACATGGGAATAAGTCCTAATCCTACTGTCCGCAAGAGGGCTTTGAGTAGCAGGAATACGTTATCAATAATTTTAATTAGAGAGTCTGCATCTCCTCTTTCTGTATGAACGGGTAGCCACTGTTGTACCATACCCCAATAAGTATCCCAACCACCAGAACCTATAATTAGAGGTGTCATCCATAGAGCGATCGCAGCTAACCCCATAAATACCGCAACTGCTACATCTATTAATGTGAATTTACCTTTTCTCAGTCCGAAAAATGTCGCTACTAAAGACAAAGGTAATAGAAAAAAGGGAGTACTGGGACGAATACCACCTGCTAAACCCATTAATATCCCTAAACCAAATAAAGCTTTTTTGTCTCCTAAACCAGTGTGGTAGGCTGCATAGTCAATTAACACTACCCAAGTAAACTCCAGCAGATGGGATAGTGCCATTTCCCCATTAAACCAAAGTATGGGACTAGTCAACATTAATAATGAAGCTGTCCAACCCACTCGCCTATTAAACCAAGTTGTCCCAATGATGTATAACATGGCAGCAGCTACCCCCGATGCTACCACATTGACCATAACTAAACTAGCAGTAGGATTGTGGAGAAATAAATTAAAAAAGCGAGCAAAGTAAATAAAAATCACGAACATACCAGGCATTTGCGGTTGTTCTAATCGCACATCCAAATTTTCTACTGCTAAGGCAAAATTTCCCCCATCTCCCCAAGCAATCTGACTTTGAAACGGAAGACGAGTAGCTACACCTAGACAAAAAAGCGCGATCGCTGGTACTATTTGACGGTTTCTAGTTTTAAGTGAGAAATTGTTGCTAGTTGTTGGACTAGTAGGGCTTACTGACATTGGTAATATCGTTTTTATTTAAGTTTGCTACAGATGGGGGAGACCTTCGGTAGTCGCTTCGCGAGTGGGGAAGTGGGGAAGTGGGGGATTGGTATTAGATGGGTTATTTGTAGCAAATATTTAGCAATTTGGTGTAACAAATTAAGGTTGTGAAGCAAAAAATCAGGAAAATTCCCCTTTTAACCTAAAATCTTATCAAACTACTATTAACAAATAGCTAAAGGCGGTTGAAACTACTGCTAGACATACAAAATCCACCAGAAGCGGATAGCACTTTAATCAATTAGCTTTACTAAGTACCAAGTGCAAAATTATTTGTATATTCCCTATTGCCTATAATAATTTCTAATTTGTATATGGGTAAGTCAAGAGCGTACCTAGTAAGAGCAGAATTTCGCTCTTCCCCAATCCCCAATCCCCAATCCCCATTACCTCTGACCTCTGACCTCTGACCTATTCCCTGTTAACTATCTCAACTATCAATTAATTTTGCATAACTACTTAATATGGTTTTCCCTGTATCGAATCATCAAAGACAACCATTTTTTATTTTCGCTACTTATATTACAGTAATCATTGCTGGTCTTTTATCCTATGGCTACAAATTAACTTCCAGTAATATTTATAATCAAGTTCCTGCAATTATCTCTTTACTCAATCCTGAATTGTATAACAATGATTTTTATATTCAGGAAATGACCCAATTCACTCCTAGATATTACTACTATCATTTAATTTATTTGGGAGTTAAGTTAGGGTTTAGTTTGCCTTGGGTTTGTTTCGTTTTATATCTTGTTGCCTTTAGTTCTTTTTTGATAGGCTTATATGCTCTTGGCAGAATATTTAATCAATCTCGATTATCTGCTACTGTCTTTACCTTTTTAGGTTTTGCTGCCACAGTCAATGGCAGAATTGGTCATGCAGATTTGTTTCGTAGCGATCCTATTCCTGCTACTCTGGCAATGGGTTTAGTTGTTTGGGGATTTTATTTCTGTTTTCGGCAAAAGTGGATTTTAGGTTATTTCTTTTTTGGTTTAACCTGCTTGATGCAATTTTTAGTGGGTGCTTTACCTGGTATTTTAATGACTTTACCGCTATTGATATCAGGGAAGAAAAATAAAAATTTCCAGCAAATATTTTTTTCATTTTGCGTTTTAGGGATGTGTGCCAGTTTAATATATATTCCTATGCTGTTGTCTGGTAATACTAATAGTGGCTCAATAAGTAATGAAGAATTTGTCTATCTCTATGGATATATCCGTCATCCTCATCATTTGATTTTTTCTTCTTTTGGGTTAAAAGGTTCGCGAGGCTGGCTGAATTTTATTCTTTTTACTGTTGGTGGCTTGCTCTGTATTCAAAGCTCTAAATCTTTAGATAAACCTATTAAACTACAGTTAAGTCTGGTTGTTTTAGTTTCTAGCTTGTTACTTTTAGTTAATTATCTTTTTGTGGAAATTTATCCTATAGATTTTATTGCTAAACTACAGTTTGCTAGGACAACTCCTTTTGCTCAGTTAATGATTTTGATTGGAATTAGTGTTTTAGTAGAGGAAGAATACAAGAAAGGTAATATACCTATTGTTTTTTTGTTGATTATTGCTCCTGTGTTAAGAGGCGCAGGGATACTATTATTAATTTTAGGATTTAGTTTGTGGTTGGAGGGTCGCGAACAAAAAAATGCTCAATACCCTTCTAATGTTGTTATTTTCTCTTGGGGATTAATTTCTGTATTTTTTCTTTCTGTCTATTACCAGCTATATTTTATTGTTGCTCTATTTATCCTCAGTATTGTAGCAGCAGTTTGGCAATCTAAAACCAAGGATATTGAAAATATTGCTAGTAAATCATGGGTAAAGTTATTGTCCCTTGGTTGTTTATTATTTTTAATGCCTAGAACTTTTTTCCCTGATGGAATTATTGTTAATTTATTCTTTCTGCTTTGGTTGGGGTTGCAAAGAAATAAATTTATCGTTCAAAGAGTTAAGGGAATATCGATTTTTTTATTTATAGTTTTTATGATTTTATATAAACACTATGATTTGTTTTTGTTTGGCGCGATCGCATTTCCGTTGCTTTTAGATAAATTGATCTTTAATTTTAAAATTAAAAGGCTCTTTGTTTTTAGTTTAGCTACTGTTTTTGCTGCCTACTTTAGTCTTAATCTATTAAGAATTTTACCTCCTACATTATCTAGCTTCTTTCAATCTAGAATCAGAATTAATCCTGTTTCTGATAATGACGTAGTAGTTTTAGCTAAAAAATTTCAAGAGCTAAGTTCAGAAAATGCTTTAATATTAGTTCCACCTTTAGATGAGAAGTTTCGCTTTTATTCCCAAAGATCGATAGTTTTTACTTTTAAAAGTTTTCCTTTCACTGACGCAGGAATTAACATTTGGAAAAATCGTCTAGAAACTCTTTCGGAAACAACAAACTTTAGCAAATATACTCTCGATACTTTTTACGATCAGCATAGTAATAGTGAAATAATTGCTATTGCCAAACAGTTTAAGGCTAATTATATACTTACCCGTGTTGATTGGCATCCTAATCTAGATGGCTCAATAGTAGCCGAACAAGGAGATTGGGTGATTTATCAAATTAATTAAACTTGAGGAAAGACGATACTGTTTAACAATTAAGTCTATATTTTTTGGACTGAAAGTTTTGTAAAGAGTCGGTTTAAACCGACTTGATATATGAGACAGAAAATTTATTTCTTGACGGGTTATGATACCAAATCCGATAACAATAGTATCCTTATTTTTATAGTCTGGGTCGTCAGACTTCGCCTGTATAGCAGTAGGTTTTAACCTATCAGCTATAAGTATGTTTTGGTAATCGGATTTCGTATGATTCTTATCACGCCTCAAGTTGCCAAAGTAGATGAGCGCTCGCTACACATAGAATCATATTGTCTCGCGCCAAGAGGCAAAGACGCAAAGAAGAACGCAAAAAAGTAGGTTGGGTTAAACGATAGTGAACCCAACAATTACCTGTATATGTTGGGTTTCGTCCCTCTTGTTACGAAATGTGCTTCGGTGGGGAAAGCCAAGGGACTGCGTCGCGCACCGCGACTTTAAAAGTCCCGTCCAAGACCGCAGTGAAAGCGCAACCCAACCTACAATTTAGTATCTGTAAGCTCTATAATTGTAGTTATTTAAGATCGTATAAGAATATAAATGAGCCTTCAGTTTCAAACAAGTCTTGCTGAACTCCAATTTCATCTAAATATTTTTTAATTGCTTTATTTTCTGAACCAATATTAGCATGAGAAAATAATAACCAAACTCTAGAATTTCCTCTTAAGTTATCTAAATCAGCTTTGTATCTTTGCCATTCTGGTTCTGATAAACCTTTCCCATGAATATGATCTAGATCGTCTATGCCAATAATGTAATCTTCTTCTTCATAACCATATTTATCTGCATAGTATTTGAACTGATAGATACCTCTTTGATACACATATAGTATATCTCCTGGTTGTTGATGCTCTTTTAAATATTGGAGAACTTCTTTGATTTCTTCTTTGCGTTGGGGGTTAAATAATTTTACTCCTCCTTCGTAGAAGGGAAATCCTAAAAGTAGAATAGTTAAAAATATTGTCAAGGTAATTTTGATTTTTTGTTGTTTTTGAGCAGATTTTGCCCATTGGGTTACAGCTATTGTTCCCCGTGCAATAGGAATAATAAAGAAAGGACTTAGAAATAATACTAGGCGACTGCGGAAAGGATATAGATGTAATCCTGCTGCGAATAAAGTCATCAATATAGGAGATAATAACCACAGCAATTTGAGTTTATCTTTACGGAAATAGACAGTACAACCTATTAAAAAGAAGATAATTGCTAGTACATCTAAGACTGTTTCAAATCCTAGAGGCTTATAAAAAAATTTACCTAACGCATTGAGATACCAGATAATATCAAAAAAAAAGTCAGGGAATGCGCTTCCCCAAGAAGTTTGTAAGTTTTCGTTATTACTTGCTGGTTGAATGAATAAAAAATAGCAAACAGTAAAACTACATAAGCTAGTAAAGTAAATAACTATCTTGGGGATTAGATTGTGTAAGTATTTTCGGTAAGTTTTTTGAGATATTAAAATAATTGTTTCTACAATTACCATTGCTCCTAAGACTAAAATTGCTGGATGGGATAGCCATAAAGCCATAGAAACTGTAACAGAAATAATAATAGTTTTAAATGGAGTTGATTTCTTTTTGCTAAGGGGAAATAAGACGAGAAATAACAACAAAGCTATGGCAACATCGCTCGAATATTGCTTGACTTCTGAAGCATAATATATTAAGGAAGATACGCTGGTAAATAAAACTAATGCTATGAATTTTCCTTGAGAGTTCAGATACCAAGAAGCAATTTTGGCAAACAAAAAAATACTAATAATTCCTGCAATACAAGGAAACAGTCTTAAGGCATATTCATTATTACCGAATATCTCAATAGCTAATTTTTCTAGCCATAAAAAGCCAATAGGTGCAGCTTGATCATAGTCTAAAGGTTGTCCTAATTCACTATAGGAACGATTAACTATATTTAAGGCTAATACTGCTTCATCTGCCCACAAAGAACGATTTGATAAATATTGAACTAAGCGAACTGTAATACCAAAGATAATAATTAGCCAGGAAAAAATATTAATGGGGTGGGCAATGCCCACCCTACTTGTATGTAATAAAATCTTTTTTTGGAGTTGCATTCCTTTGTAAGATGATTTTTTACTTGACTATTTACTATTTACTCTGAAATTGACTACGGGGTGCTGGTGCGCCTCGCAATAACCCTTCAGTGCTTAAATCTTCGTCTATTTCTTCCCAGTGGATACCATAACCCCCTCCGCAAACTTGCCATTTTTCTCTTTGTTCAGGGGTAGCTGCTAATAATCTGGGATACCATACTAAAGGAACAGTGATAGTTCTACCATCCATAAGATCCACACTAATAGTATCTTCTGTAAAATAGACATTTTGAACTCTCTCATCGGCTCTAATTGCCAAAATACCCATACCAAGACTCCATAAGTATTGTTTGATTTTCTTTTACTAATGATTCTAACTTTCTTAACTCTTTGCCTCTAAATCCAATACTTTTAGCCAATGCAACAGGCTCTAACCAAAATTTTGCAGAAAGATTATCTCTATCTATGTGAATATGAGGCGGTTCGTTTGGTTCATGGCTGTAAAAATAAAAACGGTAAGCACCAATTCTTAAAACTGTCGCCATTTTGATCGGTAGGTTAACTTAGTTAATCTCTACCATCTCATTATGATCTAAAGCCTTGCTTCTAAGCAGGTACATGAATTTTGTCTTTTCCTGCTAGGTCAAAAGCTTGGTGAACTACTTTTAAGGCTTTGACTCCGTCGCTTTCTGCTACAACACAACTGATTTTGATTTCGGAAGTGGTAATCATTTGAATGTTGATGTTTTCTTTTGCTAGTGCGGAAAAGAATTGGGCTGCTACTCCTGGGCATCCTATCATTCCTGCACCGATAATGCTAACTTTGGCGATCGCATTATCCACAATTATTTCACCACAATTAATGGTTTTGGCTAGTTCACTAAGAGCATTACGAGCAATTTCTGCATCTTCTTGGGCGACGGTGAAAGCGATGTCACGGGTGGGAATATCGTTAATAACTCGACAACGTTGAGACTGAATAATAGTGTCAACACTAATGTTTTCTGTTGCTAGTAAACCGAATATTTGGGCTGCCATTCCTGGGCGATCTGGGACGTGGAGAATGGCTAGACGGGCTTGATGACGGTCTAGGGCTACTCCTCTGACTGGGGGTACTTGGGTGGGGATAGAAGCAGGAGAAATGAGGGCAGAAGTCTCAATATCAAAGGCTTCACAAAGAACTAGGGAAGCGCGATCGCATTCATCTTGGTGAACTACGCAACTTACTTTCACTTCTGAAGTAGAGATCATCTGGATGTTAATCCCTGCATCAGCAAGGGTTTTAAACATTTTGGCTGCAATCCCAGGACGACCAATCATCCCTGCTCCAGAGATGGCAATTTTGGCTATTTTGCGATCTACCATTACTTCTGCTTCTTCTGTGGCGGTGGGTTGACTCCGAAGAGCAGGTGCGATCGCTTCTGCTACTGCTTCTGCTTGTTTCAGTACTTCTTCAACTACTGTAAAGGCAATGTCGTTAGTATTAAACTCATGAACTGATTGAATAATCAGGTCAATATCAACATTTTTGCTGGCAATTGACCCAAATAGACTAGCAGCTATTCCTGGGCGGTCGGGAATGCGTAGTAATGCCACTTTCGCCTGATTAGTGTCTATTTCTACTCCATCTACTGCTTTAGCTATTTCTAATCCTGACAGCGATCGCGCTTTGGGAGAAGGGCTAGTAACTCTTGTTCCTGGTGCATCACTCCAACTGGATAATACTACTAGGGGAATGCCAAAGTTACGAGCTATTTCTACTGCCCGAGGGTGTAATACACTTGCACCAAGACTTGCCAACTCTAGCATCTCATCGGCGGTAATTTCTTCCATCAGTTGGGCTTCTGGAACAATGCGAGGATCGGTAGTCAGGATACCTGGTACATCAGTATAAATTTCACAACGATCTGCTTGTAAACAAGCAGCCAGAGCCACCGCAGAAGTATCCGATCCACCCCTTCCTAGGGTAGTAATTTCTAAATGTTCCCTGCTACTAATCCCTTGAAACCCTGCAACTACTACGACTTTCCCTTCATCAAGATGCTTTTTCAGGCGACTGGTATTAATTTCTAAAATTCTGGCGCGGGTGTGTTCTGCTTCCGTTACAATACCAACCTGCGCCCCTGTTAGGGAAATCGCGGGCTGTTGTAATTCCTGTAATGCCATACTTAGTAAAGCAATGGATACCTGTTCTCCTGTAGATAGCAACATATCCATCTCTCGGCGACAGGGGTTAGAGGAAATTTCTCGGGCTAAAGCTACTAAGGTATCGGTGCTTTTTCCCATAGCAGAAACCACCACTACCAAACTGTTACCCTGTTGTACTGTCTTAGCTATCCGTTCAGCAACTGCTTTAATTCTTTCTACCGAACCAACGGATGTACCACCATACTTTTGAACTACTAATGCCATATCCCTTTACTCTTTTAAACCCATTTAAGGCATGGCTTATGATATCAGGTATTACTTGTTAGTTTCCACTGCCTCTTAAATTTATGTTTTTTTTTCCGAGTTCTCGTTTGGAGATCGCTGCTCTCGTAAATCTGGGATTTCTGGCGATCGCATGGATCAGCCCCAAAAAACTCCTCACTCCTATGGGTTATCTCCACGCCTGGGTATTGGGGGTATTAGTCTGGGTAACTCTCCAATGGCAAGGTTATTTAGTTGTTGTCTTCTACTTCCTGGTGGGTTCAGCAGTAACTAAAATTGGTATGGCACAAAAAGAAGCAGAAGGAATAGCCGAAAAGCGTTCTGGGATGAGAGGTCCCGAAAATGTTTGGGGGTCTGCATTAGTTGCCACTATTTGTGCTATAGCAACTATATTTGTGGATTCACCGTTAAAAGAGTTACTAATCTTAGGATATGTTGCTAGTTTCGCCACCAAGCTATCTGATACTACCGCTAGTGAAGTCGGGAAAGCTTATGGTCAAAGGACTTTTCTGATTACTACTCTTAAACCAGTACCTAGAGGCACAGAAGGAGCGATAAGTTTAGAAGGGACTCTGGCTGGAATTGTTGGCTCTATTGTGATCGCTGTTGTGGGATGGGCTGTAGGCTTAATTAATCTTTACAGCATAATTATCTGTTTAATAGCTGCCTTTATTGCTACTAATATCGAAAGTGTCATTGGTGCAAGTATTCAATCTCGCTTTCTTTGGTTAACTAATGAAATAGTGAATATTTTAAACACTGCGATCGGTGCAATAGTAGCGATCGCAATTGGTCTAGCTATTGATCTTTAAGTTGATTGTTAGTTGTATTGTTGTTATGTGTTAGTTGTATTGTTGATCGAAATAGTAGGGATAAGTAATACAATCACCCCTACCATAGCTTGTCAACGACCCACCGACGGAGTCGGGGGCTTGAAAAATAGCCCATAAGTTGACCAGTCTAAGTTCCTTGAGAACTACGTTAACGGCAAGTGTTAAAGTTCCTACCTTGGGGTGCGTGCCAGCTTCATGCTCTAGAACCAAGTAGTTAAACAGCTTTAAACGGGCGGTGATGGGGGCTTATTACAACGGTTATAACTACCTTTGCTGTAATCGATCAACGAATAAAAGCCCCCATCCCAGGGCAGTGCTGCTTGGATACTACCGACCGTTAACTTTGACGAGGCAAACATTACCCCAGAAATGGGAGCGGTTTTAAAGCTAGGTTTCCAACCAAAAAACCTGCACTTTTATTTATAAACCCTGACTCTCAATTCCTCCCTAAATCGGGACGTGAGGGTCTCCTTGAGAGAAGAAGATGAAGAGAGGAGTAGGAGGAAGTTTTGCTCCCTTTTCCCCCTGCACCTCCACTATTTATTTAACTACCTCTAAATAGAGATTATATCATTACTGGTTAATTCAGTAGCTTCAAAACCTCGGAAAGATGCAATTAAATCTCCATCTCGTAAGATGTCATTACCTTCCAAACTGTAGTCATTGATTGAACCAGAAAGACGTAATTTGTCTATTCCAGACTCGAAGTCTTGGATAATCGCGAAATCGTTGCTACCACCAGCACTGTAGTAAGCACCATTTTGATTTCCTAGAACAAAAACATCTGCGCCTTGACCACCCTCTAGGATATCTAATTCATTCGCTCCTGCAGCATGATCGTTACTACCGTTGAGAGTATCATTGCCTTCGTTTCCAAATAGCTTATCATCTCCTAAAGAGCCTACTAGCTTATCATTTCCAGCACCACCTCTGAGAGTATCAGCATCTCCTAAACCTCTAATTAAGTCAGCACCGTCAGTACCTTCTAACTGGTCACTGTTGGGAGTCCCTGTGATCATGTTAAAAATTTCTTCTCCAGGGTTAGTAACAACACCATCATTAACAGTAACAGTAACAGTAGCAGTATCAGTCCCACCATTGCCATCGGAGATAGTGTAGGTAAAGCTATCAGTGCCAGTAAATCCAGCATCAGGAGTATAGACTAATTTATCATCGCTCTTATCCCCTGGAGTAGCATTATTATTGCGGACTACTGTTCCATTGCTAGCTTGATTAAAAGATTCTAAGAAGACAGTATCTCCATCAGGATCACTATCGTTATTGAGGACTTTAACTCCGACTTTTTGTCCTTCTATAGTAGTGGCATAATCATCAACAGCTAGAGGAGGATTGTTAACAATATTTCCTTCGACGGTAACAGTAACAGTAGCAGTATCAGTGCCACCATTGCCATCAGAGATAGTGTAGGTAAAGCTATCAGTGCCAGTAAATCCAGCATCAGGAGTATAAACTAATTTATCATCGCTCTTATCCCCTGGAGTAGCATTATTATTGCGGACTACTGTTCCATTGCTAGCTTGAGTAAAGGATTCTAAGAAGACAGTATCTCCATCAGGATCGCTATCGTTGTCGAGGACTTTAACTCCGACTTTTTCTCCTTCTATAGTAGTTGCACTGTCGTCAATTGCATCAGGTGCTTCATTAGTATCAGGTTTATCTGTTACGTGAATCCACAGTGATTGATCGGTAAATGCACCATGAGAATCTACCACTCGAACGATAACATCGTAAACATTATTGCCATCACTATCAAGAGGATGTTCAAAGTCTGGAGGATTAATAAAAGAAAGTTGTCCTGTATGTTGATCTATTGTGTATAGATGGCTGTCTTGTCCTCCCACAATAAAATATTTAAGACCATTACCTTCAGAGTCTTTATCGTCTGTAGCTTCGAGATCGATAACATCAGTGGTATTCTCCATAACAGAGATTTTGCCGTCAAGAGGAATATTGCTATACACTGGCGAATTGTTGATGTCATTACCGCCACTTCCATCACTATCATCAGAGTAGTCATCAGTATCATTAGTTTCTACTGAACTGTCATCGGAAGTAAATGTAGTTTCAATATGCTCAAATTCACCAAAAATATTGGGATAAGCCATAATTTTTACTCCTTAAATAATCAAAAAATAAATTGAATTGAGTTTTTAAAATACACTTTTAACCCATAGAAAAACCCAAGTCGCATCTAACAAATACTTAACCGAAAATACTTAAAGCGTTATTGGAATTAAAAGTGTAATTACTTACATTTACTACTGTACTCAGAAAAATCAACTATTATATAAAGTTTCAGTATTTTTTGCTAATGTCAGTGTCAAGATTACATAAAGATTACTAAAATTATAGGAGTAAGATAAAATTGAGCAGTGATTATGATTTAGTTAAAGAAATTGTCTTAGGTATTGTGAATGAGCTACTGCTTAAACTCTTGTTGTACTGAACCTGTCAATAATATACAAGCTCAAATTTGTGAAAGTTGCGGAGCCAAACTCTTATTATGCGATCGCTATCAAATACTAAGATTCATTGGAAAAGGTGGTTTTGGTCGAACTTTTCTTGCTGCTGATGTCTCCTATCTCCAACCATCTTTATGCGTCATTAAACAGCTAAATTCTCAAAGACAAAAATCTTCTATGGCAAGAAAACTCTTTGAAAGAGAAGCTCGAATTTTAGCCGAAGTAGGTAATCATCCTCAAATACCACAATTAATCGACTACTTTGAAGAACGACAACAATTTTATCTAGTGCAAGAGTATATATATGGTCAGAATTTAAAACAAGAAATCAGAAGAAAAGGAGTTTTAGATGAACCCCAAACTAGACAAACTCTCCGAGAACTTCTTTTAATTCTGCAAAAAATACATAGTCATAATATTATTCACCGTGATGTTAAGCCATCTAATATTATTCGTCGTCACAAAGATGGCAAACTGATACTAATTGATTTTGGCTTAGTAGAAGACCAGATTAGTAAATCCATTACAGATGATATTGAGCAAATAGCACTTAGCGAACACTCTGTAGGAACTCGTGGTTTTGCACCCCCAGAACAGCTAGCACTCCGCCCTGTATATGCTAGTGATATATACTCTCTGGGAGTAACTAGTATTTATCTGATGACGGGAAAAACACCAGAAAAAATTGGTTTAGACCCCATGACAGGAGAAATTATGTGGTTCAAAGACCTAAATATCAGTAAGAGTTTCGCAGATATCTTACTAAAAATGCTGGATGTTTCGGTGAAAAATCGTTATCAAACCGTTGAAGAGACTTTACAAGCTTTAGATAAACTAACACCCATTTAAACTATATATTTTTGAATTAGATAACTTTTCCATCAAACCTTCTCCACGTCACCTCGTCCTATTTGTCTCCCCCCCGTCAATCTCAACAGACAAATCTTTATGCCTAACAGCTTATGTAGTTCAAGCTTAACTCAGATCTTGCACCTAATCAGAGAAAAATCAAAACCTCTATCATTTAACCAAGGTCTAACTGTTTCTAACTGATTTAAAAGAGAGAGAAATAAAATATGAGGGAGAAGTAAAATTAATGCTTGTTGTGCTGAATGAAACCAGTCTAAATTATCATAATCTCCTAAATGTAAATAGACTCAGTATGATAATAAATAGGAAACAAAAGAAAGAATTAGCCAACGATAAACTCCGAGCAAAGTTTTTTGACCAAAACGATGAAGACTGAAACAATGTTTAACGGTTTTGAAAAATCCCTCGATCTGCAATCTTCGCTGGGATGGCGACCTTATGGATTAAATCTACTTAACTCATCAACTTTTCAAGGTGCAATATCTGAGTATGATGCAGAAAATGATGCGCCAGCAGGAACTATCGAAGAACGACACGGTTGGGGACAAAAACATTTAGGAGCATCGTATCACCGAGGAATTAATTGGCTAAACCCATATCTTCAGGAAGACTTTGCCCTTCAGGAACTATTGATCGCCTGTTTAAAGCTGAGTTTTGCTGATTCCTGAAGAGGCAATTCTATTTAAGATACTAAGTCCACTGTGTAAGTCCTAATTTCTGGCTCTAATTTTAAGCTACTTGATAGGGGCTAGTCAGTTTTTCTAGCTGCTGTACTAAAAGACTGAGGAATAAACCCACATCTGTTACCACTCCCACAGATTCAATCGAACCGCGATCGCTCAACTTGGTAACTACCGCAGGATTGATATCTACACACACCATTTTTACTCCAGCAGGAGTCATATTACCCACACCAATAGAGTGCAGCATAGTAGATAGCATCAAGATCATGTCTGTACCTTCTAGCAGTTGAGCATATTCTGCTTGAGCTTTAATTAAATCCATTTGAGTATCGGGAAGAGGACCATCATCACGGATCGAACCAGCTAAACAGAAGGGAACATTATTTTTGACGCACTCATACATCACCCCTTGAGTGAGAACTCCTGCTTCTACAGTTTCAGCAATACTACCGTAACGACGAACTGTATTGATTACTTTAAGGTGATGGCGATGTCCTCCCCTAACAGGAACACCTTTTTGCATATCTACTCCCAAAGAAGTACCCATCAACGCCTGTTCTATATCGTGAACAGCGATCGCATTTCCTCCCAGTAAACCCTGTACATAACCCTGGCGGATGAGGCTAGATAGATGTTGCGCTCCTCCAGTATGAATTAATACTGGTCCTGCGGTAACTAAAACTTTACCACCGCGATCGCGTATTTGACGTAATTCCCAAGCGATTTGTTCTACAACTAGTTCTACTCTTCGCTCACTGGAAACTCCAGCACCCATAAAGCTAAACTCTTCACCACCACGTTTTTCTCTCTTCTCAGCCTTTCTCGCAGTGCGGATACCTTCCACACCCACTACAACGCGATCGCCTACTTCTAAGTCTCGGAGAATTTTACATTTAGCAGTTACCCCTTGCTCTGTTTTTGCAACGACAATTGCTCCATCCATCCTTTGGTTTTGAACCAGTACCCACTCACAATTAACTCTGATTTCTGTGGGGTAGATAGTAGTAACATAAAAGTCGTCTGGTGCAACCCCTGCTTTGGTACAAGTCTCAGTGATGATATCACAAACTTCTTTTTCGGGAGTAATTGCACCCAAGTCAATTAATTGACCCATAATATCTTCCATCGCTTCGTGAGAAGGTGCAGAAACTCTCACATCAGCAGCAGAAGTACTTTGTCTTTCTATCCCCAGATTGAAGTTAAGAACCTTGAAGCTACCTCCATTTTCTACTATCAGATCTAGAGCCTGATTCATCGTACCTGCATCTAATAGATGTCCTTCTAGATGAATAATACGACTTTCTATTGGTTCGTTAGCATGGACATAGTCTAAGACTGGTTCGGTAATTCTGAGAGTCAGACATTTAGCTGCACCTCCAGCTTTGAGAAACTCAGTTAGAGGAGTTTCAATCAGTTTAAAGCCTTTAGTAGCAAGCTGTTGCTTCAAGCTATCACTAGCTTTATTCATTACCAGACTTTGTTCCACATTCACCGCGTTACAAGCAAAATTAACTGCGTCAGCTTCGGCGATCGCAATTCTTTTTTCTGCTGGAACACGCATCTCAATCAAATGATTGGAATAGGAATCAAATGCACCTGGATAATATAGTAAATAACCCCCAGTCAGAGGACAGAAACAAGTATCTAAGTGATAAAAGCGATCGTCAATTAAACGCAGGGATAGTACTTCAATATCCAACCATTTCGCTAAATAGGGATGAGAATCTAATTCCGAACGAAAACCGTAACCAGCCCACAACCAACGTCCTTCACGGTCTAATAAAGCATCTCCTGCGCCTTCAAAAGGTAAATCTTTAGGTAGTTCATAGACAGTGAAGCCATTATCTTCAAACCATTTTTTGAAGTGGGGTTCTTCTCCTTGGCGTTCGGGGTGATGGAAGCGAGATAAAACTACATTATCCCCTAATAATAGCCCTGCATTAGCCGTAAACACCATATCTGGCCAGCCTTTTTGGGGAGCTACTAGATCGACCTGTGCTAATTCTTTCAGAATGTGATGTAGCTTGCTCCACTGTTCTACCGCCCTTTCCTGTGAAGATTTATGTACATTACCTTCCATCCAAGGATTAATTACATAATCCACATCGTAATGATCGGGCGCACACATTAAAATCCGAATTGAGTCAGTCATAATTAGTATTGATGATTAATTGTTGCTGTTTGATTGCCGTATCCTAATTACTGCCTATTCTTTAACTTACTTTGCTCTTTACATCAACCTATTCCAAGAAACTGAAAATTATCAGTAATAATACAGCAATTAGGCTTTTTAATTAGGTCGTTCTATTACTTACGTCAAAATAACCCAATTTATAATCATACTATGTTGTGGTGATTTGATTGAAGGTTAAATAAAATTTTATGTCAGAGGTCAGAGGTCTTCCCGCACCGAAGGAGATTTCACAACAAAGCGGATTTGTTTTAGGTTCAATACCTAGATATATTAAGTCTCCTCTCGGGGGGTCAGGGGGATTGATTGTTATTACTTATTACTTATTACTTTTGAGTTTATCCGTCATCCTTCCTCCTTCCTCATCCTTTATCATTTATCCTTTATCCCTATCTGAATTATGACAATTTATTTTTACAGTACAAGAGAAAAACCTTATGGTTGTTTTTCTAACTTTTCTCGTCATGGGTTTGAGTTAGATGAACATTGGTGGATTACTAGTGAGCATTATTTTCAAGCTCAAAAATTTCTAGATACAGATATTGAGTGGTTTCATAAAATCAGAGAAGTCAAAACCCCTAAAGATGCAGCAAAAATGGGCAGAAGTCGTCAGCATCCTTTACGCTTTGATTGGGAAGAAGTAAAAGATGAAATTATGTATCAAGCAGTTTTTTGTAAGTTTAAAACCCATCAAAATATTCAAGACATCTTACTTAGTACCGAAAATCAGCTAATTGTCGAAAATTCTCCTATAGACTATTATTGGGGCTGTGGAAAAAATGGTAGTGGCAAAAATAAGCTAGGCAAAATTTTAATGGAAGTTAGAGATAACTTATTAAAAGTTTAAACCAGTAGAAAAATTCCTCTAATAATATCAAATATACTTTTTATGAAGGGGTTTATTTTAATTAAAATATAGGACTTTTCCAAAAAAACTTTTGTTAAAACTATTGCTGGCATAATTCCTAGTGATTATAAAGTTAGAAAATAAAAGATTAAAATTACTTATTTTTGTAGAGAGAGGATGGCTATGGCTCGGAAAAAAAATATAACAAAAGAATCAATGAGGGTTTTAAACCTGGAGACAAACCCGAAATCTTGATTGTAGTGGATAAACTGTTCACTGGGTGTGATGCTCCGATAAATACAGTTCCCTTTTTTTTGATCCACCTAAAGTTCTCCTGACTTCTCTATACACCTTAGTCAAGATAAGCTGGTAAGATAAAACCAAAATTTATTCCATTACTATAGTTACGCTCAACAATTAGGATAGATATAGAATCGTGGCAAAGCCCAAAGCAGGTATTATTTACAACGACATAAAACCCATAGCTTGCAAAGTCGCATCAGATATACAAGAAAAGCTGATTACCCGTGATTGGGAAATTGTTACTGCTACAGGAGTTGGAGGCATATTAGAATACTCTACCCCTGATAGTCCTGTTTGTCACACTCGTATTGAACAACTAGTCCCGCCTAATTTTGATTCTGATATAGCATTTGCCATTGTCTTAGGAGGAGATGGCACGGTATTATCCGCATTTCGTCAACTTGCTCCTTGTGGTATCCCATTGCTCACAGTTAATACTGGACACATGGGATTTCTCACAGAAACTTATCTCAATCAACTTTCTCAAGCTTTGGATAAATTACTCGCAGGAGAATATGAAATAGAAGAACGCTCTATGCTAGCGGTCAAAGTATTTCGTGATGATACTTTGTTTTGGGAAGCTCTTTCTTTAAATGAAATGGTTTTACACCGAGAACCTCTAACGAGTATGTGCCATTTTGAAATTCAAATTGGGAGACACGCTCCTGTCGATATTGCAGCAGATGGCATTATTATTTCAACTCCTACAGGTTCTACTGCTTATTCTTTGAGTTCAGGAGGTCCGGTAGTTACCCCTGATGTTCCTGTATTACAATTAGCTCCGATTTGTCCTCACTCTCTAGCTTCTCGCGCCTTGGTATTTTCTGATCGAGAAGAAGTGAATGTTTTTCCTGCTACTCCCAATCGCATGGTAATGGTGGTAGATGGTAATGGAGGTTGTTATATACTGCCCGAAGATCGTATTTATGTTGCTAAATCTGATTACAAAGCCAGATTTATTCGTTTGGAATCACCTGAATTTTTCCGTATTTTAAGGGAAAAATTAGGATGGGGTTTACCCCATATTGCAAAGCCAACTTCTGTGGAACTTCCTTAATTCTCCGTTGGTCTTCTGTGAATAATGCTTCGGTGTTTCAACTCTTATGATTGATAATTTTCGTGTTCTTTTACTGACAGACGAGGTTTTTTCCCGCCAAGCTAGTCAAGATTTACAAGCAGCAGGGTACTATCCTGTAGTCGAAAAAGATGCTATTCCTAATTGGCAAAAATTTAGTATTTTTGAACCAGCAATGGTGATTATAGATAAAAAATGGACTGGAAAATCAGGAATAGATTTTTGTCATCAATTGAGAACCTCTGGAAGTCGCATTCCAGTTTTGATGTTGCTAGAAGAGGAAACTGTAGAAGAAAGAGTTGCTTGTTTGGAAGCAGGAGCAGATGATTATTTACTTAAGCCCTACAATAAGGAAAATTTACTAGGGTTAACCCGTTTGTATATAGAACCAACTATTAATGTTAGAGAACAGCTACGTTTTGGGGAATTAGTTTTAGACTTAACTACTCATCAAGCTATTAGAGACGGTTATACAATAGATTTGACCGCTAAAGAATTTGAACTACTGAAATATTTGATGTCTAATCCTGGTAGAGTCCTTACCAGAGATAGAATTATTGAAAATGTCTGGGGATACGACTATCGAGGGGAATCTAATGTAATTGAAGTTTATATTCGTTACTTACGCTTAAAAATTGAAAGTCAAGGTAAAAAACGGCTGATTCAGACAGTAAGGGGAGTTGGTTACGTTTTAAGAGAACCTTAAACATTTAATATTTAATATTTAACATTTAATATTTATCAATTTTCACTGATTATGAAACAAATAATTAGTTGGGGTCTTTTGAGTTTATCAGTGATGCTAGTAACTTCCTGTGGAGTCTTGAATTTCAATCGGGTCGATTTGGTTGTAAAGGCGAATGAGTCTCAAGCTCAAATATTACCTATTACAGCTAGAGTTAATATTGCAGGAGAAATCATTGAATTGGAAGTGGCTAAAACTCCAGAGGAACAATCAAAAGGTTTAATGTTTCGGGAAGAGTTACCTGATAATAGGGGGATGTTTTTCCCTTTCTCTACCCCGAGAATTACTCGTTTTTGGATGAAAAATTGTCTAGTCCCTTTAGATATGATTTTTCTCAGAGATGGTCAAGTAGTTGCTATCGCCGAGCAAGTTCCTCCTTGTTATACTGCGCCAGAAGATTGTCCTGTTTATGGTCCAAATGTTCTGGTTAATGGAGTCCTAGAATTACGGAGTGGTAGAGCCAAAGAACTTAATTTAGATATAGGTGATAATTTGGATATTGAATTTTTAGATAATTTGCTACAAAACTAAGCAATAGTTTAAACTAAGTAATTCTACGCTTATTAGACGTTAAATAGTTTAGATAGGAATTGAGTTTGTGAGTAAGTACCCAGGCAAAATTATTTACACATTGTTCATCACCGTGGAATACTCTTTATGCTCTTTATCCGTTACCTAGGAATGAGTTATAAGGGATGAATTATGAGGGATGAGGGATACGAGGGATTATCAACACCTATTACCTATTCCCTATTGCAGTGGGAGCAGACTTATAGCAATTCTCATACTGGTGAGGTACACTTACCCTCTGTTTTAGGGAGTAGGGAGTAGTAATAGAGTACCTCATGACTATAAAGATAGCTGTAATATATCTAGGTATTGAACCCAAAATAGATCGATTTTTTGGTGTTGCTGATTAGGTAATGATATTCGATGTTGTAGTAGGGGTTTGGCATTGCCAAACCCCTACCAATTCATTGTTTTCCCTCGATGATTAAATTAAAATCATTAAGCATTCAGCAACGCCGATTTTTTAATAAAGTCTCCTTCGTTGCCCTATTCCCTGCCCTCACTATGTAATTTATTCTACACAGCTATTTCTGTTTATAATGGTCTATCTACTTACAACAAGTTGACGGCTCAATTTTTTGCATAGTTAACTGGATTTAATCATAAATATTATGACAAAATAACAGCCATACTTATACCTAAGATTAATCAATAATATTTTTTAGGGATTGTGATCTAGGACACTGGCAAATTAAAATTTCAATTTAATAATGTTTAGAACTATCGTAAGATAGTTTTTCGGTAATAATCTTGGCTGCATAATAACTCTGTAATTACTCTCTTGAGATCGTACTAAATTTAAGGAGGTCGATGATCTTGAAAAATTCTCTTTATCGCAATTTAATTCAGTTTTTAAAGGAGGAGTTGGCGGTGTCTCCCGACTCATTGGCGATCGCTGAAAAAGCTAGCGAACAAAATCTAGGACCCATACCTATGGTGTTATGGCAATATGGCTTTATCACTATCGAGGAACTAGATCGTATTTATGACTGGTTAGAAGCAGTCTAAAGAGTTAACAGTTTTCGGCGTAAAAGATCGAGAGCTTGATAGGAGCTTAAATAGCGTATGAGTGAACGCTCTCTATCTTTGCCAAAACGACACTCAAAGCTTTCTACTTCACCATCAGGACTAGCAAGACCAATATAAACTAAGCCTACTGGTTTTGTATCTGTTCCGCCATCAGGTCCAGCTATCCCAGTAATACTAATACCCCAATCTGTGTTAAGTTTTTGTTTTGCTCCTTGTGCCATTTCTCGCGCTACAGGATGACTCACCGCCCCCCATTTATTGAGAGTTGATTCATTGACACTAAGCAAAGCCATTTTTACCTGATTGCTATAAGCTATGATACCTCCGAGGAAATATTTAGAACTTCCTGGGATAGCTGTTAGTATTGACCCTAAACCTCCGCCAGTGCAGGATTCTGCTACAGCAACCGTTTCTTTGCGATCGCTTAATAACTTACCCACAACAGCTTCTAGGGTTTCTTCGTCTTTCCCAAAATAATCTAACCCTGCAATGTTTTGAATTTCCTCTGCTATAGGTTTAATTAAAGCCATAGCTTCGGTTTCCGATTTAGCTTTAGCGCAAATACGTAACCTAACTTCTCCCTTGGAAGCATAGGGGGCGACAGTAGGATTGCTTAGATCAAACAAATGATCTACTTTGGTAGCTAGGGCAGATTCCCCAATACCACGAAATCGCAACATCTGACTGTAGATAATATTTTGACCCCAACCTTGACTCTTAAGAAAAGGAACAGCAGTATCTTGCCACATTCTGTGCATTTCGGAGGGAACACCAGGGAAAGTCATGATGGTAAGAGTTTTACCAGAATAGGAAATTTCCCAGATCATTCCTGGGGCTGTTCCTGTAGGATTGGGTAATATATTCGCGCCAACAGGTATCAGGGCTTGTTTCTTGTTGTTAGCTGTCATTTTACGCCCGACTGAGGCATATTTAGCTTTAATGGCTGCGATAATTTCTGGTTTTTCTTCCAAAGGAGTCTTAAAGAAACTGGCGATCGCTTCTGTGGTTAAATCATCAGGAGTAGGCCCCAAACCGCCTGTAAAAATGAGAATCTCAGCCCGAGAAGCAGCTACTTCAATAACTTGATGAATTCTCTGGAGATTATCCCCTACTACGCTTTGATAGTAATGGGGAATGCCCAAGCCAGCTAATTCTTGAGCGAGATACTGACAGTTAGTGTTGAGAATATCCCCTAATAGTAGCTCAGTTCCAATGCAAATAATTTCCGCACTCATTAATTATCAATTATGAATTATTTACGGTTTTCGGTTCTTTGTGCTTGTCTATTGCGATAGACTTGCCAGCTAGTGTAGCCTAGAAGTACTGTGGATGCGATCGCATAACCCCAACCACTAGGGATATTGGAAAAACCCATAGCAATACTACCAACCCATAAAGTGAGGGTGTAAATAAACAGTACCGTTAAACGTTGGGAAATACCAGCTTCTAGTAACCAATGATGAAGATGACTTTTATCAGCAACAAAGGGGGATTTTCCTCTACTAATGCGAGAGAAGATCACTGCTGACATATCTAAAATTGGTACAGCCAGAATCACATAGGGCAGTAATACCGCAGTTACCGCAGTGGTTTTAACCAAGCCTGTTATTCCTACTCCAGCGAGGGTAAAGCCCATAAAATATGCTCCGCCGTCCCCCATAAAAATTTGAGCAGGATTAAAGTTGTAACGCAAAAACCCTAAAGCAGCACCAGCCAAAGCAGCAGCAATCAACGCAGCAGCAGGTTGATCCATAAATAGGGTGACAATCAACATTACTACTGCTGCAATACCAGAAACCCCTGCTGCTAGACCATCAACTCCATCGATCCAATTAATCGCATTAGCCATTCCTACTAACCAAATGACCGTGATAGGCAGACTAAACCAACCAAGATGGAGTAAGCCATTAAAAGGAACAGAAAGAAAATCAATTCTAACTCCCATCACCCAACAGCCAGCAGCTACAGTAAACTGCATAATCAGTCTTGAGAAGGCAGTAAGGCTTAGAAGGTCATCTGCAAAACCAATACAGAAAAATAATATACTACCAAAGAGCATAGTCCCTATCTGTAATTGTTCACTGGGTGGAATATTGGTGAATGCTCCTAACCGCCAGACAATTAACAGGGCTACCATAGTACCTGCAAAGATGGAAACCCCGCCAACGCGGACAACGGGGTTTTTGTGAATTTTTCTGGCGTTAGGTCGATCTACTATACCGAATTTAAGACCAACAGTTTTGACATCGGGAATAGTCCATAAAACTACGGTCACAGAGATGAGAAAGGCAATTAGATGATAGAGTGCGACAGGCATTGGAGTATAATTTTCTCGAACAGCACTTTGTCGTTAAATACCTGCTGTTACAGGAATTTGCAGATAAGGATATAAAGGAAAGCTTCCGCACAATGCAGATACACGTTGCAGACAATCGTTTTTGACTACTTCATCTGTAGGATTTAGCAATCTTTCTGAAACAATGTTAGCAATCTCTTGAAATTCTGTCTGCCCCATACCTCTTGTGGTCATCGCAGGAGAGCCAAGGCGTAAACCACTAGTAACGAAAGGAGATTGGGGATCGAAAGGAACAGTGTTTTTATTAGCAGTAATATTAATTCCACTGACTAAACTATCCGCTTCTTTTCCTGTCATCTCGATACAGCGTAAATCTAAGAGGATTAGATGGTTATCTGTACCGTCAGAAACTAGTTTAAAACCTCTTTCTTTAAATGTTTCTCCCATAGCTTGGGCGTTAGCAATTACTTGAGCGGAGTATTCTTTAAACTCGGGTTTGAGTGCTTCCCCAAAAGCCACTGCTTTAGCTGCAATTATGTGTTCTAGGGGACCTCCTTGAGTTCCTGGGAATACTGCTTTATTAAGTTTTTTACCTAATTCCGCATCGCGACTTAGGATCAAACCACCTCTGGGCCCTCTGAGGGTTTTATGGGTAGTAGTAGTTACCACATCACAGTAGGGAATCGGGTTGGGGTGGTGTCCTGTAGCTACTAAGCCAGCAATATGAGCAATATCTGCGAGTAAATATGCTCCTACTGAATCTGCGATCGCTCTAAACTGCTCAAATTCAATGGTACGGGGATAAGCAGAATAACCACAAATAATTAGTTTGGGTTTATGTTCAATTGCTAAGTCTCGGATTTGGTCAAAGTCTAGTCTTTCAGTATCTTTATTTACCCCATACTGAACTACATTAAACCATTTACCAGAAACATTAACAGGAGAGCCGTGGGTGAGGTGTCCTCCGTGGGATAAGTCCATCCCCATAATAGTATCTCCTGGTTGGAGTAGGGCAAGGAAGACAGCAAAGTTAGCTTGCGCCCCTGAGTGGGGTTGCACATTAGCCATTTCCGCACCAAATAGTTTTTTGGCTCTATCTATAGCTAATTGTTCTGCGCGATCAACAAATTCACAACCGCCATAGTAGCGTTTTTTGGGCAACCCTTCTGCATACTTATTAGTTAATACTGAACCTTGGGCTGCTAATACCGCAGGAGAGGTAAAGTTTTCACTAGCAATTAATTCTATATGAGTTCTTTGTCGGTTTAGTTCTAGGTTAATGGCTTCGGCTACTTCTGGATCGGTTTGAGCTAAAAAATCGAGGTTAGTTTGAGTCACTGCTATTTACATTAAAAATCAATGGGCATTAACCATGCTATCGAATTGGTTAAAGCTCTGCACGTTATTAATTTAATGATTAGGGAAACCTCACATCCGTTTTTTCTTGATAGAGCGATCGCTATAACTAACTACTTCTACAAGTGTAGCGGAAGTTAGTGAAATTGGTATAACTCGGGTTATATTTGGGTTACTTTTAACTTGTAAACCCTACACCCAAGTCAACCCAAATCGCTAAAACGTAGTATTTAAAAGGGTACGGGACTGACGGGGCTCGAACCCGCGACCTCCTGCGTGACAGGCAGGCATTCTAACCAACTGAACTACAGTCCCAGAAGCTTGTTAGCTTTTTTTAGTCACATCTCCTAAGATAACACATTTATTCAAAAAAGCAACATAAAAACACCAAAAATTTTTGGCTGCTTAAAATTGCATCAAAAATCGCACTGTTCCTAGCCAGATGGTTTCTGCTTCATCGCTCTCAGAATTGATGACTACAAATGTACCAGGAGTAATGGTTATATCGTCATTAACTCTGATTCGGTATAAAGCTTCCAGATGTAAGGCTGTTTCTGAAGCAATCAGACTCTCATCACTGTGATCTGTAACGAGGGGTGGAACTCCAATAATGATTCCTCCTCGATTATTTTCGACAAAAAGATCAAAAAAGGTAAAGTTTAATGCACCATTGAGAATAGTGGCTTAGTCACCATTGTTAGATTTCTCTTCAGCTTAGGCTAAACCAAACCATCCACCCTATTCAAAACGATCATTGACTCGCCAGCTAAATTGCCAGCAGAAGCGATCGCTTGAAGTAGCACTATCACCAAAAGGTTCATTAGCCGTTTCACTACCAGTAGCACCCATAAGATTGACATCGTCACGAGGTTCGTAGGCGTGTACATAAGCAAAAGCCAAACTTAGATTATCTGTCTTCCGCAAGAAGACCCCCATGTCCCATGGTGGGATGAATTGCGGTCAGGGTTGGGGGGGAGGAGGAGAATCTTGGCTTTGAACATATTTTTTAAGTGTATCGATAGTGACACTGCCACAGCTAGCAATAAAGTATGAGCTAGTCCAAAAAACTTTTTTACGATAAATTTTCGATAACTTAGATTCAAACTTTTGACCCATAGCTTTAGACGCAGTAGCTTTAAGATTTCCTACCAAATCACTTAGTCTTTTTTGAGGAGGAAATGACACGATTAAATGACAATGATCTGATTCTCCTGAAAATTCAATTAACTGGCAATTCCAAGAAAGACATACTGATTCAAATACGCTCTTTAGTTCAGCTAACATTTGAGCATCAATAACTTTACGCCGATATTTGGTGACAAAAACCATATGCACTGTCAGATTGTTCCTAATATTAAGATTAGCGCGATCGCTTATAGCCAATTCATATGTAATGTCGGATAACTTACTTCAATATTTTGGCAAATAGATAGCCATAGTTTTACTTCTTGATAACTATTAAAGCCTTCTGGGTCAGATAATTCTTGTTGTATTTTGGCTACTTTAAAGAGCGATCGCCATCAGAAAAAAAACCAGACTAGAGATAGAAAAATAGTCCAGTAGTTGGAATTTTTGGGGCTTTATCTTATCAGATTTTAAGTTATCCCTTCACACTATCTTATTTATAAGATTGCACGAAGCCTTAACTTATAACAATTATTCCCAAAATTGCCAATATTATTACATCACCAAAAACACTTATGATGCAATGTAAATAACTAAACCTTGACCATTATAACGATACAAATAAAGAGAGTATTTAGGGAGAATAAACTACACTATCAGTATTGCCTGAGATGGTCATTAAAAATTCTGTAGGTAATAAACCTTGTAAAATTGGCTGATGGTTCTTGTGAGGATAGTGAATTACACTAAGATTAGTTTCGGTTTTTACGGAAGCTTTAACATTAAAGGTTTTGGCTAATATGTCTTTCAATATACTATGCTGTACTACTATTAAGCCTGTAGTTAAAGCGGATTGAGATTGACTGTTTTTGATATTTTGTTTAGCTCTAATAGTTTTTTGCCAAGTTTGTAGAAAATTGTGGTCTGAAACAGATATATGTAAAGTGTTACGTCGGTTGTTTTGCCATTTACGGACTAGGGTTTTACTTTGATGTGAATTATCGCTGAGGATTAAATCAATTACTTCTTGATCTAAATAATCTTTTAACCAATCTTGTTCTGTAGTTTGTTCCGAAACCAACAACCATCGCCACCCTGTTTTACCTTCTTTGAGTTTGGGTAAAGTTTCTCCCAAGTGATTAGTAACATTAAGCAATTTTAGTTCACCTAATAGACTTCCATCACCAGGAAATTCTAATAAACTAATACCACAATTAGATTGTTGAATACTATGATGTTTTTCTGGACTTAACCCAATAGCGGTACTAATTAAAGCTCGATTTGTTCCAGCATGAGAAACTACTAAGATGGTTTGACCACAATGTTTAACTAATATTTCTTCCCAAAATGATTTGACTTTTTTGTTTAATTCTTGCAGTGGAAAATGGATACTATCTTCCCGTTCAAAACAGAAAAGATGAGGGGTTTGCTTCCAGCAAGAATAGGATTCTGGAAAATTATCTTTAACATATTTATAGGTTAAGCCTTGCCAAAAGGACATATTAATTTCTTTCAGTCTGGAATCGCTCTTTACTGGTGGTACACTATTGCTGGAGTCATTAATAGCGGTAACAATTGCTTCAGTTGTTTGCTGTACTCTAATTAAAGGACTGGTATAGATTGCATCGAAATTAAAGCCTTGTAAAGCTAATCCTGTTTGATAAGCAGTTTTTTGACCTTTTTCTGTTAAAACTGATGCGTTACTACAACCTTGATGTTTACCTTGTTCATTATAAGTACTGCGTCCGTGACGAACTAAGATTACTTTAGTAGAAGCAGTAGGGGATTTTAAACTAGTAGGGATTTTAGGGATGGTCAGAGATTTAGTCATCATTAGTTAATAGGTATTGTATGGGAAACTGTAGATTTTAAAACAGGAAGAATTAGGGGAAATTACTTTATAGACTGCTATTGGAGGGATTGGCTGAACAAGTTACTGATAATGATTAGTGCTTGTATCATTTCAGTTTTTGAAAAACACAAGACTGCTTGCTAACCCCTAAAGATTTTTCCTCCTGAAGAACTAGTGAGTAGCATTCTTTTTGGTATTGTTAAAGGCTGTTGTACTTGATATTTAATAGTTTTCCATCAAGTTTTAAAAAGGCAATGAATTTTGAATGAGAAAAATCTTAATAAGTAAATTAGGGTCTTCTGTGTTTCCTGCTTCCTGGTTCCTCTACATAGTTAATGGAAGGCATTAAGAGGTAGAATGAGACTGAACTTTGAGCCTTCATTAAGTTTGCTAGATAGCTCAATTTTGCCTCCATGAGCTTTAGCGATCGCATTAACAATAGAAAGCCCTAATCCTGTACTTTTGTTGTAACTATTCGATCCTGTTTGAAACCTCTGAAAAATTCGCTCTTGTTCCTCTATTGGAATACCTCTTCCAGTATCCTTAACCCAAAACTTTGCATAGTTCTGAGTTACAGCAGAACCAATAGTGATGCTATCTTCAGGTTCAGTGTGTTTAGTGGCATTTTGTGCCAAATTAGTAATAGCTTGGATTAATCGCTGACGATCTGCCACAATCAAGCCTGTTCCTACTGATTCTAAATGCCAGTCCCGCTCTGCAATAACCTTGGCTTTTACGTACATTTGTTGGGTTAAATTACTAATTTCGAGAGTTTCTGGTTGCAAAAAATTCGGTTGTTCTGATTTGGCTAATAACATCAAATCAGCAATCAGGCGATTCATTCGGTCTAACTCATCAAAAATAATCTCTTTCGCCTCATTTTGAGCTTCAGGGGTATCTCCCATAAACTCTAGATGTCCCTGAATAATGGTAATAGGTGTTCTGAGTTCGTGACTGACATCATTAAGAAAGTTTTGCTGATTGCTAAATGCCCTTTGCAACCGCTCTAACATTTGATTAAAAGTGGTGCTAAGTTGGGCGACTTCATCATTTTCATTGTTTACTACAACCGAGATACGCTGTTCTAGGTTACTTTCACTAATTTCTCTAGCTGTGACAGTTAGGAGGCGCAGAGGAGCTAATATCTTACCTGCAAAGAGCCAACCTAAGAACAAAGTAACTACAATCTCAATTATCATGATTCGGACAATAATCCAGATAGCTTGGTTAATTTCCTGGCGATCTCTTTTGGTCGCTATAGCAACTACAAAAACCCCATGTATTCTACCATCAATCTCGATTGGTTCTGCTCGATAAACAATTTGCTCAGGAGAATTGGGAATTCTCCCATAGGTTGATACAGTAAGATTTTGCCATTCTTTGACTATTGCTGAATTTGGGTTAATTGATGCTGGTAAATTGGCAGGAACAGACTTATAAAAACCCTCTGGAAGTATAGCAATTGTATATTCATTGGCTATCGGAATATTGCGTTTGAGAAAGACACTAAAAATCGCTCTAATATTGTTCCCAAAAGGTCTTGCTGTATCTGGGTCTTTCCCTCCAACTAATATGTCTAATTCTTGTACTTCCTGCTTCAGAGCTTCTTCAACTCTTGCCTCAAGACGTAACAGTAAGAATCTTTGAATACCTATAATTGCAACGGAAAAAGACAGTAAAATTAGCAAGCAATATATGGCTACAATGCGAATTTGAAATCTATAGGATATGGCTTTGTTTTGTTTTCCTCTACCTAGTCTCATCTTAAATTTTTTGTTAAATTTCTCTAACTTTCTTAGTGAAAAAATTTCGTTATTGTGGCTGATTTTTTCAAGCACTACTCCAGAAAACAGAGAATAACCTAGGGATGTTATTGACGAGAAAGCTATTTACACTGTTTCAGAGGAATTATACAATACCCTTTTGTTACATCATTAAACATATCTTTTTAAGTGTTTTTACCCAATCCCGTCAGCCAAAGCGCAATACTATAAAACAGAATCTAAGCTGTGTCAAAAAATTCCCCTAATGTTTTACCAACCCGACTGAGCTACACCTCTTTGACATCTACGGGTTACAAATAACTACTTAGTCTCCCTATAATATTTACCATAAATTAGTAAAAAAAATGTATTGTTTATTACTCAGAAATCTCCTATTTTCTAAACTACTTAATCTAACCAATATTTGGATTTATCAAATATCTATAATAACATAATTTATCTGAGATTTTATGATTTTATTGCTCATTTATTTTGCCAGGTCTATTAGCTGTAGAATTGTTGAGACTATTAACTATAAACGAGTAAATTTCCTGTTGAAGATACTCCGTCTTAAGAGGAGGGAAGCCTGCTTAAACTTCGTCACTATAAGTGTTCAAGCAGCATATGATGATTGGTCAACCACATAGAATACTGGCAAAAAAAAAGATGAATTAGTCAGGATTAGGAGTAAGGAAATTACTTCGCGCTTGTCTTTATAGTTTAAGTAGTTAGCGCGTCATAATAGAGCGATAGTTGAAATAGGGAATAGGCTTTTCTTGCACTCTTGCAATAGGAAATGTACAAATAATTTTGTAATGCTACTTATACCCTTTCTTTTGAGTAAGAGTCGAGATGAAAAATATATTTTCATCAATAAAAAACTCAGAATCCTTACTTCCCCTACACCCTGAAAAAACCGAAGTCTATCGCAAATGCACGAGAATTGGTATTATTTATATTTCTTTATTCTTGATCCCTACCTATCTGAGGGATGAATTACTCAGGATGAGGAGTGAGGTTATTTCCTTATCCTTGATCCTTTATCCTGGCGTTTATCTGCTTAAACCTAGCTTGGTGATTGAACTAATAAGGGGTCTAATTTTCCTTGACCATCTAATTCATAAAGGTTATCGCAACCACCTAGATGCTGATTGTTGACAAAAATTTGTGGTACAGTTCTTCCACCATTAGCTCGTTGCGCCATTTTATCTCTGGCTGCTTCATCACCGTCTATCTTGTATTCGGTAAATTTAACACCTTTCCACCACAATAGTAGTTTGGCGCGAATGCAAAAAGGACAAGTCGCCCAGGTATAGATTTCAACGTAGGCTTTAATATTCTCTGGGTGACGATTTAGCAGAGGATTTAGAAAATCTAGCATGGAGAATTGATTTATACATTTTGCCTAAATTATACGATTAGTTGCGACAATTGCATTGGCAAGAATAATTCCACTAGGTATTGCTCACTAGATATATCTCCTTGCTAATTGCTATGTCTACTCCACCTTTTGTTATTTTTATGGTATAATTTACCATTAATAGGTTAGATTACCCCTCATAACATAATGATATCAAAAAAACAACTAATAATCACACCACAAGACTATTCTTTATTGACCGATCTCTATGAACTTACAATGTCTGCTTGCTATGTAGGAGAAGAGATTGCAGACAAGAGAGCGAGTTTTGAACTATTTGTGCGTAAGCTTCCTGAAAACTTTGGTTATCTGATTGCTATGGGATTAGAGCAGGGGTTAGAATACTTAGAAAATTTAAGCTTTAGTGAGCAGCAAATAGAAAGTTTGCAAAAAACAGCTATTTTTAAGGATGCCACTCCTAAATTCTGGGACTTACTAGCATCAGGAAGATTTACAGGGGATGTTTATGCTGTACCAGAAGGCACAGTAATCTTTGCCAACGAGCCGATATTGAGAATTGAAGCACCTCTATGGCAAGCACAGCTAGTAGAAACCTATCTCTTAAATACCATTAACTATCAAACTCTGATTGCTACCAGAGCAGCCAGAATCAGAGATATAGCAGGAAAAACTGCAAAATTACTAGAATTTGGGACAAGAAGGGCTTTTTCACCCCAAGCTTCCTTGTGGGCTGCGAGAGCATCTTTAGCTGCTGGTTTTGATGGAACATCTAATGTGTTAGCAGCATTACAACTAGGGGAAAAACCTCGGGGTACAATGGCTCATTCTTTAGTTATGGCGTTTAAGGGTTTATCAGGGAGTGAAGATGAAGCTTTTAGAGCCTTTCAGACTTATTTTCCTACTGCACCTTTATTAATAGATACTTATGATACGGTAGCTGCTGCTACGAGATTAAGCCAACAAGAAACAATAGGAGTCACAGGAGTCAGGATAGATTCAGGGGACTTAGTAACCTTATCACAAAAAGTGCGATCGCGACTTCCCAAGATAGATATTTTTGCTAGTGGAGATTTAGATGAGTGGGAAATAGAGCGTTTGCAACAAGCTGGTGCGTCTATAGATGGTTATGGTGTAGGAACAAAACTAGTTACGGGTACACCTGTTAACGGAGTGTACAAGTTAGTAGAAATTGACGGCATTCCCACTATGAAGAAGTCTAGCAGCAAAGTGACTTATCCAGGGCGTAAACAAATCTTTCGTATCATAAGTAATGGTTTAATACAGCAAGATAGATTAAGTTTAGCAACAGAGGAAATGACAGAAACCGAAACACCATTATTACAGTTAGTCATGAAAGAAGGAAAAAGAATAGACTCTCCTGAAACTTTAGATGTTATTCGTCAGCGTACTAGCAATTCTGTTGCAACGCTTCCTGTAGAAACTCGTAAGATAAGTAATCCCCATCTTATATCAATAAAAGTATCTGATGCAATTAAAGAAGCAATGATCTAATGAATAATCAGCTATCACCTATTAAAAAAATAGCACTCTTTGGTACTAGTGCCGATCCTCCAACAGCAGGACATCAAACCATATTAAAGTGGTTAGCAGAACATTATGACTTGGTATTAGTGTGGGCTTCTGACAATCCTTTTAAAAAACATCAGACTACTTTAGAGCATCGCGGTGAAATGTTGCAAGTAGCAATTGATGAGATTGAGCCAAAAAAACACAATATTAAATTATACCAAACAATAAGCGATCGCAGAACTTTGATTACAGTACAAAAAGCCAGAAAAATCTGGAAAAATGCGGAATTAACCTTGGTTATTGGTGCAGATTTAGTCCAGCAAATAGTTAAATGGTATCGTATTGAAGAATTATTAGAACAAGTAAAAATTTTAGTTATACCTCGTCCTGGTTATGCTATTACTGAATCAGATTTAGAAGATTTAAAAAATCTTGGAGGAAGATGTACTATTGCGACACTAAATGCTCCCAGGGTATCATCTAGTGCCTATCGTTTAGAGCAAGATAAAACCGTGATAACCCCTGCTGTTCAACAATATATTAAGCGAAAACATTTATATTCTGCTGTTTGATTATAATTATGAAGTTTAATTCAGAAACAGAAACAGAATCCGATACTCAAACTGTAAATTTAGCGAACTTTAAAGTAGGAGTTGATAACGTAATTTTTTCCGTTGATACTCAATATAACCGCTTGTTAGTTTTACTGAGAAAAAGAAAAGAACAACCCCATGAAAATAGGTGGAGTCTCCCAGGAACATTAGTGCGTCAAGGAGAATCTTTACAAGAAGCTGCTTATAGAACTTTAGCCGAAAAAATTAGAGTTAATAATTTATATCTAGAACAATTATATACATTTGGCGACCCAGGAAGAGATCCTAGAGAAGCACCAGAAAGCTTTGGAGTAAGATATTTATCAGTAAGTTATTTTGCTTTAGTCAGATATGAAGAAGCAGAATTAATTGCCAAACCTTCAGTCAATCTTGCTTGGTATCAAGTCAAAGAAGTTCCGCAATTAGCTTTCGATCACAATCAAATTTTAGAATATGGTTATCGTCGCTTGAGAAATAAGTTAGAATACAGTCCGATCGCCTTTGATGTTTTACCAGAGAGGTTTACTCTGAACGATCTTTATCAGCTTTATTGTACTGTATTAGGGGAGAATTTTTCTGACTATTCTAATTTTAGATCGCGGTTATTGAAGTTAGGATTTTTATCAGATACAGGAGTAAAAGTAAGTCGTGGTGCTGGTCGTCCAGCTAGTCTTTATTGTTTTGATAAGGTGGCTTTTATGCCTTTTAAGGATAAGCCTTTAGTTTTTATTTAATGGTTGAGATTTTTGAGGTTAAGTAGGAGGTTGGAAGAGACGTTATTTGTTTGGTTTATCAGTTTTGTTTTATCTCACGCAGAGTCGCAGAGGCGCAGAGGGGTATATGGTTGGGTGGAAAGAGGTTGAGTAGGAGGTGTTAAGAGGGGTTATTTGTTTAGTATTATAGTTTTGGTTTTTTTTACGCAAAGAATCAATAAAATGAAGCAACCACAAGATTGTCAGAATATTAAAGAAATCAGAGTAGCTATAGATAGTTTAGAGCGGGATATTATTACTAAGTTGGGTAAAAGATTTGAGTATGTAAAAGCTGCTGCTAAGTTTAAAAATAGTAAGGAAGATGTTAAGGGTGTAGATAGATTTAATTCGATGTTACAGCAAAGAAGAGTTTGGGCAGAAGAAAATAATTTGCATCCTGATGTGGTGGAGAAGTTATATCGGGATTTAGTGAACTATTTTATTAATGAAGAGTTACAGCACTGGGGAAAACATACAGATGAGATGTAATTTAAAAAAAATGAATATATAAGAAATAATCAACCCTTGTTTGATTTTTTTGTAGCTTGAATAATTAAGAAAGGGTCGCAGGACGCACTATTTTCCATTATGAATATAATATCCTGTCAAGTGTCAACAGTAAAGCAATTTTTGAATAATGAAATGATGAGACGACCAGTATTATTATTAGCCATTACCCATTCACCAACGCTAGTAAACTCTTATAAAAAACTCCCACTCAAGCTATAAACCCCAACCCTAAATCTCTCTGCGACTCTGCGACTCTGCGCGAGAAAAAACCCACAACTCCAACACCATAAACATCAAACCCACTCCAAACCTCCTCCACCACTCAAAACACCCAACCATAAACCCCTCTGCGCCAGATTAAACCATGAAAATAGCCATAGCCCAACTAAATCCAACCATCGGCGACATTATCCATAACGCCCAACAGATAATTACCGCAGCACAACAAGCAGCAAGTCAAGATGTGAGACTATTACTTACTCCCGAATTATCCCTTTGTGGATATCCTCCCAGAGACTTGTTACTATATCCCCGTTTTATAGACTCGATGCAACAACAACTAGAAGCGATAGCGCAACAAATACCACCAGACATCGCGATCTTAGTTGGTACTGTAACAGAAAATCCTCACGCCCATTCCCAAGGACAAAAACCTTTATATAATTCCATCGCCTTATTAGAAGCAGGAGAAATTAAGCAAATCTTTCACAAACGCTTGCTACCTACCTATGATGTGTTTGATGAAGATAGATATTTTCAACCAGGAAATCACAGTAATAGTTTCAACCTCACCCCTAACCACTTACATAGTAGAGGAGAGTATCGGATAGGAGTAACTGTATGTGAAGACTTGTGGAATGATGAAACATTTTGGGGGAAACGGAGTTACGAGATAAATCCTATTGCAGACTTAGCGCAGTCGGGGGTAGATATTATAGTTAACTTGTCAGCTTCTCCTTATAGTGTGGGAAAACAGCAGCTACGGGAAAAGATATTGTCTCATGCTGCGACTCGCTATCAGATACCAATTTTATATGCTAATCAGGTAGGGGCGAATGACGATCTGATTTTTGATGGTAATAGTTTTGTGTGTAATAGCAAGGGAGAAATAGTATCTCATGCTAAGAGTTTTGATAGTGATTTAGTTGTTATAGAGTTTAACCCCCCCAAAAAGAAAGATAATCTCATCCCTATTACTTCTCCCCCAAGAGAAAAGACTGAGATAAGTCAAGAAGAAGCAATATTCTCCGCTTTGGTGTTGGGAGTAAAAGACTATGCAAGGAAGTGTGGCTTTACTAAAGCCTTGTTGGGATTGAGTGGTGGGATTGATTCTTCTTTGGTAGCTGCGATCGCGTCTGAAGCTTTAGGATGTGATAATGTATTGGGGGTATTAATGCCATCTCCCTATAGCTCGGATCATTCTATTACTGATGCGGTAGCTTTGGTGAATAATTTGGGAATTAACAGTCATAAGATTTCTATAGAAGCAGCAATGCAAGCTTATGATACTCTGTTAGAGCCTTTATTTGCTGGTACAGAATTTGGTGTTGCTGAAGAAAACATCCAGTCACGGATACGGGGTAATATCTTAATGGCGATCGCAAATAAGTTTGGTTATCTGTTATTATCTACTGGGAACAAGTCAGAAATGGCGGTAGGATACTGTACTCTTTATGGTGATATGAATGGCGGTTTAGCAGTTATTGCAGATGTACCGAAAACTAAGGTATTCGATCTTTGTCGTTGGTTAAATCGAGAACAAGAGGTTATCCCTGTTAACGTGATTAATAAACCTCCTAGCGCGGAGTTAAAACCTGGACAAAAAGACCAGGATTCTTTACCGCCTTATGAGATACTAGATGATATATTGGATCGCATCGTTTGCCAGCATCAATCTGAAGTACAAGTAATAGAGTCAGGATTCGATGCAGAAGTAGTTAAGAAAGTCATGAAACTACTTGCCCGTGCTGAGTTTAAACGCAGACAAGCACCCCCAGGATTAAAGATAACAGATCGAGCTTTTGGTACTGGTTGGCGTATGCCTATTGCTAGTAAGTGGTTAACTTAACTTTAGATTACTACTTGCTACTTGCTACTTTAACTACCACTGATATGCACTACAATTTCCCGTTGATGACTACGTTGACGATGCTCCCAGAGATAGATTCCTTGCCAAACACCTAATACTAATCTTCCTCCTGAAATGGGTATTTGTTCGGAAGTATGGGTTAAAGCGGAGCGAATATGGGCTGGCATATCATCCGCGCCTTCTGCATTATGAATATATGCCATAGAATCTTCTGGGACTAATTTAGCAAAAAAGTTAGCTAAATCTTTGAGAACATCAGGATCGGCATTTTCTTGTATAACTAGGGAAGCAGAGGTATGACGGACAAAAATTGTGCATAAACCTGTTTCTACGGTAGATTCTGTAACAATTTGTTCGACTTTACTGGTAATTTTATGCAAAGATTTACCTACAGTTTTTAAGCTTATCGCTTTTTGATAGTGTTTCATTTTGCCTCTTATTAATCAATGGCTAATACAGAAAAAATACCTTTTTGGCGTGACAGCAGAGTCTTAAATATTTTAGGACAAATTGTAGTCTTAATTATAGTTATTATTATTATTGCTATTTTAGGAAATAATTTAGTTAATAATTTTCGCAGGCTAGGATTTAGTTTTGGGTTTAATTTTATTTCTCGCCCTGCTTCTTTTGCCATTGGCAATCCCCCAATAGATTTTCAACCTACTGACTCTTACTTTCGCGCCATTTTAGTAGGATTGATCAACTCTATTAAGGTAATGTTTTTCGGAATTATTATTGCTACAATTATTGGCATTACTATTGGAATTGGAAGACTATCTGATAACTGGTTAGTCCGCCAAATAGCTACAATATATGTAGAGACTTTACGCAATACTCCTTTACTTTTACAACTTTTTCTCTGGTATTTTGCTGTCTTCTTAAAACTTCCAAAAATTGATACGCCTCTTGTTGTCGGGGGAAACATCTTTTTAACTAATCGTGGTATGGATATTCCTTGGTTTGTGGGAGGTTTAACAACTTGGCTCGGATGGATTTTTATTCTAGTTGCTTTAATTTTAAGTGTGGTTTTTTGGCGCAAACATATTAGCATTGTCGAAAAAACAGGAAACTCTGGACAAATTTGGTTAAATTTAATTGCTGTAAATGCGATCGCGTCTATTCTAGTATTTTGCTTTGTTATAGATTGGAGTTTCCCGAAACTAGAGGAAAATTCTATCACGGGGGGGGTAAATCTTTCCCCAGAATTTGCCACAATATTAATTGGGCTAAGTGTCTATACTGCTGCGTTTATTGCTGAAGTAGTAAGGGCTGGTATTCAATCAGTAAATAAGGGACAATGGGAAGCTGCTAGAGCTTTAGGATTAAAACCAGGTTTAGTAATGCAATTAGTAATTTTTCCTCAAGCTTTACGAGTGATGATTCCTCCTTTAACTAGTGAATTTCTCAATTTAGCCAAAAACTCTAGTTTAGCGATCGCCATCGGTTATAACGATATTTACGCCCTCTCTAATACTATCTCTAATCAAACAGGGCGATCGGTAGAAATGTTACTAATTGTGATGGGAATTTATCTCACAATTAATTTGATTATTTCCCTAATTATGAACTGGTTTAATCGCTCAGTACAACTTAAAGAAAGATAATTGTGATTATTATGCAAACTACTTCCGAATATTTTTGCGCTTTCTGTGGTGAACCTAATACTACTTTTGTGGATATAAGTGGTGGAATGCAACAGTCTTATGTAGAAGATTGTCAAATATGTTGTCGTCCTAATATTTTGTATATTAGAGTAGATGAAGACACTTTAGATATAGAAATTGATAGCGATTATGAAGGGTAAATTAATAAGTAGCAAGAGCGCAAGTAACCTAACTAATTCCACCGAAAGTTAAACGAGCTAACCAGAAAGGAATCAGACCAGCTAATACTATCCAATCTCGCAATCTCAATCGTAATTGATGCCATTCTACTTTATGTTCATTGGGAGTAGTAAAGCCTCGAACATCCATTGCTATAGCAATTTGTTCCGCTCGCATTAAAAGATTTTCTAACAATTTTTCTGCTACAATTAACCAAACTTGTGCGCTGCGACGAAGACCTAATTCTTGCCAATTAATCGCTCTTGTTCTTACTGAACGTACTAGGTTTTGCACTTCTTCTAAGACTAGAGGAATAAAACGCAAAGCTAGAGTTAAAGTTAAAATAATTTCTGTAACAGGAATTTTTAGGACTCTTAAAGGACTCATTAAGTCTTCTAAACCAGCAGTAATTTCTTCTGGTGCAGTAGTGAGAAGATAAAGATTAGTGCTGTAAATTAGAGTAAATACTAAAGTTGCAACCCGAATAGCTACATCAAGAGAACGACGAGTAATGGTAATTTTAGGTAGGAAATTGATGGCTGTAGTTTCTACCAACACATAGTTATAAGGGGTGGGTTGTGGTAGATAACTGTGACACTCTAACTCTTCTGATAGTGTCAGTTGTGGGGTAATTAATTCTTGCTTCGCGTTGAAACATACCTCTGGTAATCTAGGTTGGGATTTAACCGCTAAACCATCAGGGGCGATCGCAGTTATACAAAACACCAGTACTGATAAAGTGAGTAACCATCCCATTTGTTGTCGCCAAACTCTTAGAGGAATAGCAGCAGAAATAGTTAAAATCATCAACAACCCTGATAAACCCAAACGCCAATAGGGATTAGCTAATAAAGGTGCTGCTAAAAAAGTCATTAACCAAGCTAGCTTTACTCTCGGATCGATCCTATGTAGCCAAGTAACAGGTTGTTCTAAGTATAGTCCAATAGGCAGTGATCGCAGTAAATCCATAGAGATAAATTTAACTTCGGTAAACTTTCAGTCTTTCTAGGTTAACCAATATGGGGTGGGTTTTGCAGTTAAACCTGAATTGGGGGTTGGGGGAGTCGGGCAATACTGATAACTGATAACTGATTACTGGTTCATTTCCCTTTAATTTTGCCCATAAGAGAAGGGAAAAACTTAATAATTTTAACAATTGCCAACATTAACAATCCAATTACCAAACCCATAGCTAATAAAGGTAAAGTTAAAGCTAAAATTGACAAAACAGCAGCACTCAAAGCTTCCATAGTGGCTAAAAAAATATTGCCAATTCCTCCAGTCAATCCTGTAGAAGCTAATCTAGTAACAGTAGTAGCACTTTCAATAATACCTGCCGTACCACCTCCGGCAATAACAGCCAGTGTCCATTGTAAAACAGGATCCACATCTCCCAAACTAGCACCAGTTAATATTGTTCCAACCGCGATGGCAGTAGGAATTTCAATGGTATCTAATAGGTTATCAATTACAGGTATATAGTAAGCCAAAATCTCTACTACTGTAGCCATTCCTAAAGCAACCATAGCAGGATAAGTTGCTAACCAAGCAAACTGAGGAGATAATTCAAAATCTCCATAAATAGCAGCTAAACTCATAGCAAATGGTGGTACAAACACTCGAAAACCACAAGCTGCGCTAAGAGGAATCCCCAAACAAATTGCTAATAAAATATCCATCAATCATTACTACTTGGATTTATGTTTCGATTGTAAACTTCCCGTAAAAAATAAACTTCTTGTTAGTAAGAGCCTAATTTCTAATTACCTATCCCCAATGCTAAGTAGGTTGCTCCAAGTCTAGTCTTCTCCCCAAAAAATTTTAGAGGAGCTTGAAGTAAAATCAAATTAATGTTCTTTTGTAATTGAGGTTTATATTGGATAACTCCAACATTTGTTCTAGGTAAGTCTTAATTCGAGAAATATCTTTCGATGTCACGCTCGATATCCCTTTCTATGTCTCGTTGGATGTCTCGTCTAATATCTCGTTCAATATCTCGTTCAATTTGCCTTTCAAGATCCCATTCAATGTCTCGTTTAATATCTTCTTCTATGTCGCGCTCGATTTCTCGTTGAATATCCCGTTCAATATCCCGCGATAAATAATCTTGGCTAAAAATACTATAATCTTCTGCTGCTGCCAATGATGATAAAGCCAAACTTCCTGCTAACCCAGCAATAAAAACCAATCTATTTCCCCAAAACTTTCCAGCTTTTTGTCTATTTTCTCGATCCATCCCTTAAACTCCTTTTAAGTTTTACTACTTAGAGCTAGCAGTAGTTGAGGCAGGAAATTATGGTTTTAGAACAAAATCCCCATGGCTTTCTTTAATATTATAAGACAGACAACTTTCATGAAATTAGAGACAGATGATTGAAAGCGCGCAATAAAAAATCTACTTAAAGTTGGGCAAACTTATGTAGGCATGACACCAAGCGCACTTGTGCCACTAGGGTTTACTGGAGTATCTGACGACTTGCCTAAAAACTTCCTTTTCGATGTCGAACTCTGGTTATTAAGCTTGACCCCTACCCTGACTTTCATCTCACCGGCACGGTTGGACAAGCTGCTTGCGAAGCAGCGTCCCCCGTGCCAAAAATAACTGTGCCGATGGCAACCCTTCAGTAATTTAGAGATACGCGCCCAATAAGTC
>JASJCP010000140.1 GCA_030065935.1 Xenococcaceae cyanobacterium MO_167.B27 | reverse complement strand
AGAGTAGCAAAGCTCTCAAATAAAAATAGGGTGGGTTACACCCGAATTTACGCTTGTGGACAAGAAGGAGCCGACTCCCTTGGTTGAAGCAAGAAGCAAACCGTTCATAGTTAACTATGAACAAGTTTTGTGTAACAGAAAAACTAGAATCGAGAGGAGATAGCGACTCAGCTACTTCTTTTTAGATTTCTTGGCTGCTTTTTGCTTCTCTCTTTCCTTTCTTATCCTTTTTAATAATACCGATGCGGGTTCGTCGTTGGGGTCTTGGGGTACAAGTTCGCCTCGGAATGCTTTAGCTAATATGGATTGATTGAGGGTTTCTAAATCTATTTCTGCTTGTTGGTATTGTTGTTCGATATTGTCTGCGAGTTTGAATAGAGATTCGATACGGCGGACTATTTCTTTTTGTTCTGGGAGAGGTGCAAATGGAATCACAACATCTTTAAAAGCTTTTTGAGATATATTTCTCATGGATTGTTGATTCCCTGTTGCTCTAGTTTCTATTTCTTTTCTTCCTCGCTTTGATTTAAGGAAAAAATCAATATATTTTTTATTAGCTTGTTCGTTAGTTACTATTCTCCAAACCTTATCACTAATCATTATCTGGTAATTGATTTCTTCTACAATTACAGATGCCCCAACTAATTCAATCGTATTTGCCCTGGAAACTAAAAAATCACCTTTGTTAATAAATAAATCTGGATTTATTTGGGACTTATCATCTACAGTCTTTGTTTCTTGAGGATTAAATCTACCCCATGTCACAGCACTAATTTTAACTAAGCCTACCCTATCTTGATTAACAGGTATTTCAGGACATTTGAAGTTTTTACCAGCTTGTATTTTATTAATTAGAGAATTGAGTTTTATATGTATCCAGGTTTTCGGAATAGATTTATTAGAAATTACTAAATCATCAGAATCTTTAAACAACACTTCAGCAGGTTCGACATCTGGGTTTTGTTCCCGCCAGTCTTTGGTTAAATCACCACGAAAAGCAGCAGCCAGAACAGATTGACGGAATTGTTCTAGTAGAGGTTTGATTGCTTCTAGTTCTTGTTTTACTCGTTGGCTTCTTGTTTGTAGGGCTTCTATTTTGGCGACGATGCGTTTTTGTTCGTTGAGGGGTGGTAGGGGAAACTCAAGATTTCTAAGTATATTACCTGATATTGCTTTAAAAGTTGTTCCCGTCCCTTTTTGGGAAATTTGACTTTCAAAAGTACGAATCAAGTGAATTAAAAACAAAGTTTCAATTCCTTCTAATCCTCTTATACTAAATCCGATTTTCAGACCCCCTTTATTTTTGTAGTCTGCGTAGGCAGACTTTGTATGTATAGAAGCAGGTTTTAACCTGTAAATCATAAGTGGGTTTAGACAACAGGATTTGGTATTATAGCTGCTAATCCTCTGCCAATACAAGATTTTTCTATACAGATATTCGTAGAACCAACAGGTGCGCGAACAGAAATTAAGACATCTCCTTGATTAGCCGTTTTTTTCGGACTGTCACACCACTTCTGGGGAGTAGGATAAAGGTTGCCAAATTCAGCTTTTCCTTGAAAAAAAGGAAGACCATTTTTTTCTGTGTTGTATGTTGATGAAGGTGGTGACTGACCTAAAACAATATCTGTAAAATTTTCTAATTGCGTAATTAACCACCCAGAAGGAATATTGTTAGTCAACTTAATCTCTCCTCACCCTTTAACAACAAACATCTATTTATCAAACCCTTGACCTATCCTAAATTTATTCCGCAGCGCAATAACCAGAGCCAGAGAATCAAATTCTCTGTCTCATATCTTAAGTTCCCTTAAGGGGACTTGATGTTTAAGCCCTGAAATTGATTTCATGGTGATTTTTGGGTTCAACCATTCCATTTCTCCTCACCCTTTAACAACAAACATCTATCAATCACAACTCTGATGTATCCCAAACTTATTCCGCAGCGCAATAACCAGAGCCAGAGAATCAAATTCTCTGTCTCATATCTTAAGTCCCCTTAAGGGGACTTGATGTTTAAGCCCTGAAATTGATTTCATGGCGGTCTTGTGGGTAAAACCATTCCTTTAATAACAAACATCTATCTATCAAAACCTTGACCTATCCAAAATTTATTCCCCAGCGCAATAACCAGAGCCAGAGAATCAAATTCTCTGTCTCATATCTTAAGTCCCCTTAAGGGGACTTCGAGTTTAAGCCCTGAAATTGATTTGATGGTGATTTCTGGGTCAAACCATTCGTTGAACAACAAACATCTATTTATCACAACTCTGATGTATCCCCAATTTATTCCGCAGTGCAATAACCATAGCCAGCCAGAGAATCAAATTCTCTGTCTCATATCTTAAGTCCCCTTAAGGGGACTTGATGTTTAAGCCCTGAAATTGATTTCATGGTGATTTCTGGCTAAAACCATTCCATCTCTCCTCACCCTTGAACAACCAACATCTATCTATCAAAATTCTGACCTATCCGAAACTTATTTCCCAGTGCAATAACTAGAGCCAGAGAATCAAATTCTCTGTCTCATATCTTAAGTCCCCTTAAGGGGACTTGATGTTTAAGCCATGAAATTGATTTCATGGTGATTTATAAGGTAAAACCATCTAATCATTTTGTAACGGTTTTTTGGATAATTGATGTTTTCGAGGCGGATCGTTATTGTGGTCAATTCGTTCTAACATTGAAATTGTTGTATTTTGTTGATGGTGAATTTTTTGATTTTCAACGTATGTGATCGCTCTATCCAATTGTTTACCACCCAAGGAAAAAACGCCGTAACCCTCTTGCCATAAGAATTTAGGCTGGTCAGGAAAATTTTGATTTAGGTGGTGTGAACTACTACCCTTAATCAGTTTAACAAATTCTGCGATCGCTATTTTCGGAGGAATAGAAGCAACGACATGAACATGATTTTCTATACCGTTGATAGCATGAATAATACAATTTAACGAATCAGCCTTGCTAACAATATAAGGATAAAGTCTAGCTTCGCGTTTACTATCAATTAACGGTTGTCGGTTTTTCGTTCCCCAAACCAAATGATAATATAAACGCCATAAAGCCATATTAATTTGATTGCGCTCTAATATTACTCCAGATTCAGCCCAGGTATAAATTACCCGTCTAATATTTTAAGTCGGTTTAAACCGACTTGGTCTTTGAGCCATGAAATTGATTTCATGGCGGTATTGCGGTATAGCTATTCAATTGAATCAATAAAAGTTATGTTCATTGGCTGATATTTTGTAACCCACCTCTACGGTTGATAACCTCTTGTTCTATTTCTTCTCGATTTAACAGAGGTTCGCCTGAAGCTACTATCTTGGCTCTAATCTGGCGTAAGCGTTGTCCTAATTCTGTTTGCTTGGGTTGCTTTTGCTTATTGAGAGATTCAACAAATTGTAAAACCTGTTGCTGTTTATCTAAAGGTAGATTACGCCACTTTTCTATTAACTGTTGTTCTGTATTCATAATCCAAAATCCCCAAATCTAAAATCCACAATACAACAAGGAAGCTTGTATGTCTTCTGGTTCTAATTCGGGATAGTCTTCTAAGATTTCCTCAGTTGATGCTCCTTTAGCTAACAGTTCCAATATCATTGCTACGGAGATTCTTAACCCCCGAATTATCGGTTTACCTGCAAGCAATTGGGGATTAAAAGTAATGCGCTCAAGTAGATTTTGATTATTCATAATTTACCTCTACGATTAATAATTTCTTGTTCTAGTTTCTGTTGAATAGAATTAAAAACAGTTTCGCTATCTACAACCTCGCCTCTTTCTGATGCTTCAATACCAACCATGATTTCTTGTCTGAGTTCGGCAAAACGTCCTTGATAAATAAGCTCTCGTTCCATCAACAATTTTAATCCAGCATTAACAGCTTCATTTACTGACTGATATTGACCACTTGTTATCTTTTCTTGAATAAACTGCTCTAGTTCTGGTTGTAAAATAATTTCCATAAAACCTCTTTGATAATCAAAAATCTTTTAATCTAAAATTCAAACAAATAAATCTAAAATTTCATCGGGTAATGGTTCAGAGAATCAATACTGGCTACTAATGTCGCTAGATTCTTAGGTTTTTTAAGAGCAGTTTGAGCATTAGCAAAGATAGCCTGTACTCTGTGGTTAGATGATTCCGAACCTAGTTTTAATAGTAAGGCACGATAAAAGGTAAGTTGCTCGATACCTTCTTTACTAACTAAATCATTCCACCGATAACCCTCTGGTAAAATAGCTTCTTTCTCTGTTTCCTGCATCATCTTGAGAAACAAGAGATAAGTTAATTACTGATTCAATTTCTTCCATCCCCGTTTAAAAATTTTTTGTAAGATATTTTTTTCTTTCTGTGGTGGAGTTGGAGGAGGATCGGCGGGGGGATTAGGATCGCCTAAATAACGATAATGTTTCCATATATTCCAATAAGGACAACCAGGTCTAATTTTAATTCCTGCCCAATGTAAATACTGTACTTGCTGTCCTGTTTTGGGGTCAAATAGTTTATTTTCTTGTTGTTCAAAATGTCCGCTTCCTGCCCAACTTCCTGGGGCTTTTCCTTCTCTATTTACTATGTTAAAGCGTTTTTGGATACGAGTCAGAACCATATAATTAAATATGGGTTGGTCTGATACTTTTTGGGAGAAATCAAAGTATTCTGGATGAGTAGCACATTCTGTGAAAATCTTAGTTAATTCTGCTTCTGTAATGATATTTTTTTTAGAACCCCAAAGTCCACTATTAAAAGTATCTTGTAAGTCGGTTTCTTGAATTATTCCAGCTTCTAAAATTTTGGGAGTAAAAATGTTTTTCAATCCTGATTTGTGTTGATAGTCATAACAGATAAAATCATAATTATCAAAATAGTTGAGAAAGTCAATAATTTTGTCAAAGACAACTATATCTGTATCTATATAAAGAAATTCCTCAAACTCGCCAAACCAACAAGCTTGTTTTCGTAGTTTATTCGGTTTGTCAAAAAAGTTTTCTCCAAAAATATCGTAAAGTTTTTGGGAGAGTCGTTCAATAAATTCTAAATCTTCATAGACTTTAACTCCATGAGATTCTGCTAGAGTCTTGGCGACTAAATGATAGTTTTCATCATAGGGAATTAGAGCTACAGGGGTTTCTGTATCGTAGGCTCTAATACTATTCATTAAGGCGATCGCCTGTTCTATGACTTTATCGTTAGCAGTGATATAAATACCACGTTTTTTATTCATTGTTAATTACTATTTATTCTTGCTTGAAATTCCTAATTTGCGAGTTATCTTTTGTAAGAAATTGGGTTGACTATTGTAAGCTTTGGGTTTAGTGGTAAATTTAGGTAATTTTTCTGGTTCATGAAGATAGCGATAGTATAAAAATAAATCTCGATAGGGGAAAGTAATATTTTCTCCTTCTGATACTTTTTTAAATAACCGAGACGATAATCCGATGTAGTGGATATAAGTTAAGCGATTGTTTTTATCGTATAAAATATGGTCTTTTTCTTGAAAATGCTCTGAGGTAACACAACAGCCAGTGCGGTTATCTGGAGGAAGATTTAAAGCCAGATTATAAACAGAACAGCCAGAACGCATCATCATATAATTAATAATAGTTTGGTCTGGTGCCATAGGATAAAGAATTTCTGCTTCTCCTTGTTTTAAATGGGATAATAAATCTTCTCTCATTTCTGGAGTAAACAAATCTTTTTTAGAAGCATAAAACCCAGAACAAAATATTTCTTGCTCAACTCTCTCAGAAGGAAAGATAGTCTCTAACTTGGGAGACTTAACATTATAAACATGAGTCGGGTCTTTGTGTTGAAAATCGTAAACAATGCAATCATGACTTTCTAAAAGATCAAAAATTGCATCTGTTGGACTCATTAATAAAGTGTCTGCGTCCATATAAATATAGCGGTCAAAAGGCGCATCAAAAGCACAATAACGACGATGAGTCCCAACACGATGATAGGGTTCATTGTCTATTTTTTGCCATACCTGTTTAGCAGTAGGATGAACATCCCAAATAGAACGTACATACTTATCCCATTTTTGGATCGAATCAACATTATCATAAAGCTGTACATTGGGTCTTTTAGCAACTTCTTGAGCTAATTTTTCTGTATTATCATCATAGGGATAGATACACACAGACATATCTTTTCCTGCTATGACTTCGATGCTATTGAGTAAAGCAATAATTTGATCGTAAACGCGATCGTTTCCTAAAGTACAAATCCCATCCATAAACTGTAAGTATTGCGATTAATTTAAGGTTAAGGTCAACTTTGATCAAGACGAGACTTTTTCGACAAAGTTAGCAAGCCAATTTAATAAGTTCAACTCATGTAAAATAATTTGTCTAGCTTCAGCAATTTTATCTTTTGCTTCATGCCAAGCATCAGGATTCGCTGTTACTTCTTTAATATAAGCGATTCCTTTTTCATCCATACTAGGAAGTCTTAAAAAACTACCTGGTGGTAAAAGTTTATCTGCTGCTGAACCACCATAGTATATTGGTAAACACCAACTTAAAAGTGAATCCCAGAGTTTTTCACTAACATACAACTCATTTTCTGCGTAATTTTCGATCGCCAGATTATAGTAATAGGGAGACATTCCATTCCATTTATTATCTAACGAACCTAAACTATTACACCAGTCTGGTAAACCTCGTCCATAGAAATCACAACTTACTTCACTATCTTGGAGCATTTTCAGAAAAGCTAATCTTTTGCGGTGATTTTGAGTACGAGCAATACCTGATGTGATCCAACTACAAGGTTGCAATTTTTCTGGGATCTTTCCTGAGTCTAACTCAGAAAAAGGTAGATTAACATACCATATTGCTGGCATATAATCGGGAGTAGGTGCAAATTCATCAGGACCAGAAACATAACCGCAATATTGACTAGCTAGTTGGTAATTTCGCTGATTGATTTTGACAATTTCCTCTAAAGGTGGTTCTCGTAACAGAAAAATAGTGTTTTCTTGGGGAACTTGTTGGATGAGATTGGGGACTTTTATTTCTTGGCGAGGGGGTTTTGATAAAAACTTACGCCAACCAGAAGGTTTTGCGCGACGTTGATGAAAATTATATTGATAGAGCAGTAAAAAATCAGGCTCAGAAACATTTGCCAACATCTGAATATTTTTCCAGACTCCAAAATGATGAGGGGTTTGCTTCCATAACCAATCTCTGGTGTTACCTAAGTTTTTGTAACCACTGAGCATGGCGAATTTTTTTCTGCTCATAGATAATCGTGACAATTTTCCATCTTTCCCTAGTTTATACCCGAAAGCATAGCAAACTAGACCTTATAAAATGCTTGAAATGTATTCTCAGTAATTTTACGAAGACAGACCAAGAAGTTCAGTTAAATTTCTGAGTAATTACTATAGTCTCATTAGGTTACTTAGGTTTATCTTCGATCTGGTATAGGCAAGTCGTGTATATTTCATGTCTAGAGAGATCAGCAGTCAGCAAAATACAGAAAAGTTTTCTTTTATTTCTGCTCTAACCATATCCCAGGATATAAATGAGGTATTGGAAGCAGAAGCAACAACCTCCGTAAAAGATGCCAAAACTTCACCAGAAACAGAGGATTTGATGGGGGAGCTTGAAACTTCATCTGCTTTAGTAGTGAACTCATCATCTTTAGTAATATCTGCACCAGCTACTATTAGTACTCAATGGTACAAACTTGACTTAAATCCTGCTGTCTCCGAATTAGACTTATCTTCTGTTGCTTTTGATAGAAGTCATGATTCTTCCTCCTCTCACAGTGGGAATGGTAAATACTTGGATAAAATATTTTTTACTGCTGCCTGTGGTTATTTATTATGGGGTTTATGGGGTATTTTGGGCTATAAAAACCTAAAATTAGCCGATATTTTGGGTTTAATATCTAATAATCGTCAAGAGACTGTTTCTCAAGCTGATGCTGAATTTCTGGATTATATAGAGCGATCGCTCTCTACAATAGATCGCAAGTTACTCACTCGACAAGAAGCAATCAAAACTTCATCTAATAAGGATTCTGCTACCAATATCGTTTATGTTCCTATTTATACTCCCAATCCTACCCCCAAGGCTCAAAAAGTCGATCCCATTCCCTTACCACCACCACCACCACCAATTGCTACTGTAACTACACCTGCTACCAAAATTCTTCAACCACAGTCAGAAAATGCTGCAACTTCTCCCATTGTTTCCCCATCTTCTGACGCTTCATCACCAGCATCAGATGGGATACCTGCTGTTAAACCATCACGAAGCTACACTCTAGTAGGTTTAATGGAATGGGGCGAAAAACCTACAGCTATGTTTAAGGGTAAAGGTGGTACAAAAAAAGTTGTTCTCGGAGAAAACATTGATGATAGTGGCTGGAAATTAGAAGCCATCAAAGAGCGCAATGTCATAATTACTCGTCAAGGAAAATCTCGCACCATCAATATTGGAGAGAAATTTTAAGGAGGTCAGGGGCGGGAAGGAGACTTGATTACACAGTCGATCTCTTTTCGGTTCAATACCTAGATATATTAAGTCTCCTCCCGGGGGGTCAGGGTTCAGAAAGCTAGTAGGTTGGGTGGAAGGATGAAACCCAACAACAACAGCCGTGGTTGATTTCTCCTCAAGATGCGGTGCCGAAGGCAACCGCTAGTCTTCGACGCTCTTCGAGTACGCGGGTCGCTCTATAGCTCAGAATACGCGCTCTTCACAGCTATTTCAATCAGTATCCGCAAGGCAGATGCCCATAATGTTGATGAGTAACGCTTCAAGGGAAGACGCTCCTGACGGGTCGAAATTTTCCCACTTTGAAATTAACTTTTCTTCCTTGTCTTCCTTGTCCCCCATAGTCACGCTTTCCTTAAATAAAAACGGTATGAGCTTCTCAACTAAAGTTGGGAGGGTTGATGCTGGCTTAGGAAAGTAGCAACTATTTAGTAATTCGGTATGATGTTACTATCTTTTCAGTTGGTGAGATACCTCAAAATTCAGAAAAATAAACCACTGTAAGAATCTGGATGCTACTAACAACTAACCACTAACCACTAACAGGGCGCAAGGCTTGCGCGGATACCCACGTTCCCAGGATATTAAACTGTACGTCATGATTCTGAAAATTGATATAAACCTGGATTCAAGATCAATTAATTATGAAACATAAGATATTGAAAAACAATCAAGTTCTGAGATCGTTTTTATCGATCATGGACTTATACATATTTAAAGAATTAATCTTACCTTTCTTATTTGGGATGGGGATTTTTACTTCTTTAGGTTTGTCGATTGGAACAGTATTTGAGCTAGTTAGAAAAGTTACAGAATCAGGATTACCATTAGTAATAGCTGTACAAATTCTCATTTTAAAAATGCCAGAATTTATTGTATTAGCTTTTCCCATGTCTGTACTTTTAGCAACTTTAATGGCATATAGCCGACTTTCTAATGATAGTGAACTCATTGCTTTACGAAGTATTGGCATCAATACTTATCGTCTAATTTTACCTGCTATAGTTTTTAGTAGTTTAATAGTTGCTATGACTTTTGGCTTTAATAATTTTATTGCTCCTGCTGCTAATTATCAAGCTACAGTCACTTTAAAAACAGCTTTAGATCGAGCGGGTCCAAGTTTTAGAGAAAGCAATATTCTTTATCCTGAATATGATGACGTAACTACATCTGATGGTAATGAAAAAAATGTCCTCACCAGATTATTTTATGCAGAAGAATTTGATGGGGAGAGAATGAAAAATCTGACAATTCTCGATCGCTCTCAAAATTCTGTTAGTCAAATTATTGTGGCTGATTCTGCTACTTGGAATATCTTAGAAAACATCTGGGATTTTTATGATGGTACGATATACTTATTAGGAGCAGATGGCTCTTATCAAAATATTGTTCGCTTTAAACATCAGAAATTAGCTTTACCTAGCGCACCTTTAGATTTGACAAAAAGAGGTCGAGATTATAACGAAATGAACCTAGTTCAAGCTAACGAATATCTTAATGTTGTGAAGTTAAGTGGTAAAGGTAAAAGAATTCGTAAGTTAAAAGTTCGTATTCAACAAAAAATTTCTCTTCCTTTTGCTTGTCTAGTTTTTGCCGTAATTGGTGCTGCTATTGGAGTTAAACCACAAAATGCTGGTAGAGGGATGAGTTTTGGTATTTGTATTGGGTTGATTTTTTTCTATTACCTGTTTTCCTTTATTTCGGGTTCCATGGGAATTCAGGGAGTGTTATCACCTTTTCTAGCAGCTTGGTTGCCTAATTTTGTAGTTTTGGGGGCAGCAGGATTAATGTTAACTAATACTATTGACGCTCCCTCAGCCTAAAGTTAGTAGGGGCGATGCACCTGCCTTGCGCCCCTACGACGATAAATATCTCTACTCAACTACTGTGTTATCTTCATCGGGTATAACTTCTTCCACTGGTAATTGTTCTGGGATTGATTCTACTGGTTGTGGTATTGGTGGCGGTGGAATGAGCCAGAAAATGGCTGCTGCGATCGCCAAACTGGCTGTACCAGTGACAAAGGGAATTGCGCGATCTACCAGGGGTTCTTCTGAGGGGCGATAACGCTTGCTAACAGATTCCAACTCTAGGGTGAGATTAGGGAGAACAGTATCATCGGCAAAAAACTGATCTACTGCTTCTATTAAGTCAAATAATTGTACTGTGGTAAGGTCAATGGTTGCGGGTTGAGTTTCACTCTTTGGTTCTGGTTCTAGGGTGAGACGATGAATATCATCTTCTGCCAGATTTTCTAGGCGTATTTGGGGATATTCTTGGGGTTTACTGTGGGGGCGAGGTAATCCACTTAATAATTCTTGGGCGTAGTTGCTAACTGTAGTAGCTAAATTTTCCAGAAAAACTCTTCCCCCGCTAAGATACTGATTAGAACCGACAAAATGACATTCTGCATTAATCAGAATTGCAATTTGATTACTCACACTATTGCTTTCTGACTCGGAAACATCTTCCATCCCTTCTAAAATCAAATTACAGTTGGGCAGACTATATTGTTTTCTAATACTCATCTTTTAAAATTACAGCTAAATTAGACTTCTCCATCAAACAAGCTAAACCAGACTCTTTCCATTCCTTTTGTTCCCGTACAGAATAATAATTTCTCCAGATAAGACATTGCTAAATCATTTAATTCTGCTTCGGAAGCTAATAATAAAGATACTTTAGTGCGTCGAGGATTCATGCGACTGCGGAAGTGGGCGCGGAATCTTTCTAGGTATTCTGAGAGACGAAAATGATTTTCTAAAGGAAGTTGCTTGGCTTTCATCTGTTGCTGAACTACTAACAATTGACGAATTAACACCATTAACTGTTTAGCGCGATCGCCAATTAAAATCACTAAAGCCTTAGCTTGGTTTAAAGTGAGAAAATCTCTCGTATAAGAGCGTCTCCAGGGATTACTAGAGCGAATACGCCACAAAGCCACTCTATTCGGGATAATTTCTTCTAATTCTAGCTTTTTTACTGTTGCTAGCATTTTTTCTGACGCTCCTAATTCTAAAGCTTCAATTGCTAGTAGGAGTAAGTCAATTTCTTGTTGAGTACGAGCAGAACATTCTGTTACCGATGAAGCAATATCGGGCAAACGACTTAAGATTGCGGGTACAGTTTGAGAAGGTGGATAAGAATCAGATACTATACTTGCAGATTGGCTCATTCTAAAATTAAATCCATATTCGGTTAATTATTATTTTTATCTTCATCGAGAGTAACAAACTTTTTGCAGGTATGATGACGAAGTTAAGCTCTTAAAGCTCAATAATTATTTACCTATTGCATTTTTTTATGGAACTAAAATCTTTAATTCGAGATATCCCTGATTTTCCCAAACCTGGCATTACTTTTCACGATATTACAACTCTTCTTAACGATCCTCAAGGATTACGTTACACCATTGATACTTTAACTCAAAAGTGTCAAGAAGCGAATTTATTCCCTGACTATGTAGTAGGAATGGAGTCTCGGGGGTTTATTTTTGGTACACCGTTAGCTTATCATCTCAATGCTGGTTTTGTTCCTGTACGTAAACCAGGAAAGCTACCTGCTGCGGTTCATTGCATACAATACGAACTAGAATACGGTACAGATCAACTAGAAATTCATCAAGATGCGATCGCGCCTTCAGCCAAAGTATTGATAGTTGACGATTTGATTGCGACTGGAGGTACAGCCAGAGCTACCGCAGAATTACTAGACAAACTTGGTTCACAAGTCTTAGGCTTTGCTTTTATTATCGAACTTACGGCTTTAGCAGGGAGACAAAAATTACCCGATTTACCGATTATTAGTCTTGTAAGCTACTAATTCTTCCTTGACACTCTCCCGCCGTTAAAAATCTTTGATTGTAACGGGGGATTCCAAATCTCACGAATTGGTTTTTCTGCTTCGTCCCGTGCCAACTAGAGCATCGTGACCAATACTCCCCGTTGCTTCCAGTCCACAGACATTTTCTGAGACGATCTGCCCGACCGCCTTTATTCCTCGGTTTCTGATTTCTTGGGCTGCTGCTACATCCCTTGTGGTTATATAACCACAGAGGGAGCAACTATGAACTCTGACATCTAAAGTCTTTTTACCTGTATGTGTGCCACAGTTAGGGCAAGTTTGGCTCGTGCCATTTTTATTTACCTTAGCAAAGTAGGTATCTGTCTTTTGTGCAACCCACTGCAAAATATTGACGAACTGACCAAAACCAGCATCGGCTGAATGAGATGATAGCATCCCTCTTTGCCATCCAACAAAATTAATGTCCTCCACAAACAGCATTCCTGCACCATCACACAGATGATGAGCCAATTTAAAATGCCAGTCCTTACGAGTATCAGATATACGTTGATGTAGCCTAGCTATTTTCTGGTTTAGTTTGTGTCGATTATTTGACCCTTTTTGCTTATTTCTTAACCTACGTTGTAGCAATTCAAGCTTACGCTGCATGGTTTTTAGAAATCGAGGTCGCTTAATCTCTTCACCATCACTGGTGGCTACAAACTTAGAGAACCCTAAATCTAAACCCAAAGGATGACCATGAGGTAAAGGATTGGGAATTTGAACATCTAACTTAAGTGATAGCATCACAAAATAACCAGATGCTTTTCTTACTATCCTTGCTTGCTTTGGAACAAAACCATCAGGTATCGGACGAGACATTCGACCTTTAACTTCTTTTAAGCCTGGTAATTTAATAAAAGATGTTGATACAGGATTTTTATTTAACTGAGGAAAAACAAATGACCGCATTCGATATTTGTTTTTAAACCTTGGCATTCCAAATCCCCTAGCCTTCATATCATCCCAAGCTCTATCTAATACCCTTAAAGTTTGTTGTAAAACTTGAGCATTGGCAGATTTTAGAAAGTCGTTAGTTTTTTTAGCTTCAGTCAAATACTTGGCTTGTTTATGGTAATCGGGGAATGGCTCATCAACTGACATGATATATTCATGTTTAATCGAGCAAGCATTGATCGCTGAGGAGCGACTACGAACCCAATCTTTACGATATGCAAGGGCAAAGTTCCAGACGGAACGACATACATCAAGGGTGTTCTCAATGTATGCTATTTGGTCTGGAGTTGGTTCTAGTTTATACTCGTAAGTTATAAGCATGGTTAGATTTTAACCTACACACAGATCAAATGTTTGTAGAAAATGTAATCTGGCTAAAATATATTTGACAAACTAACCGCGATTTATGAGGGGCTGCATACTGAAATAAATTCAGCACTTTAAAAGCCCCGTCTCCCGCAAAAGACGCGCACTCGCTTTAACGAGAGTCCTCTCGCGGAAAAAGAAATAGAAAAGTATAGTAAGACGCAATTAAAAGAGGAGATCATTTAGTTTGAATAATCCATCATCTCAAAGTTGGCAACCCCTAGTATTTGGTATTATTGCTGCTTTGATTGTTTTAGTCGGTTTTAATGCTTTTATCATCATCAACCCTGGTCAAGCAGGGGTTCTTAGTATTTTAGGTAAAGCACAAGATGGAGTACTGTTAGAAGGACTACATTTACGCCCTCCCTTAGTTTCCTACGTAGATGTTTATGATGTAACTGTTCAAAAATTTGAAGTTCCCGCAGAAAGTTCTACCAAAGACTTACAAGATTTAAAAGCCAGATTTGCCATCAATTTCCGTCTTGATCCTGTAAAAGTCGTAGAAATTCGCCGAACTCAAGGAACTTTACAAAATATCGTTGCTAAAATTATCGCCCCTCAAACCCAAGAATCCTTTAAAATTGCAGCAGCAAGAAGGACAGTAGAGGAAGCAATAACCAAACGTAGTGAATTAAAAGAAGATTTTGATGATGCTTTAGGCGATCGTCTCCAAAAATACGGCATCATAGTATTAGATACTAGTGTTGTCGATTTAAACTTCTCCCCTGAATTTGCTAAAGCAGTAGAAGAAAAACAAATCGCGGAACAAAAAGCCCGTAGAGCGGTTTATGTAGCTAGAGAAGCGGAACAACAAGCCCAAGCAGAAGTTAACCGCGCCAAAGGTAAAGCAGAAGCTCAAAGACTTCTAGCAGAAACCTTAAAAGCCCAAGGAGGGGAATTGGTACTGCAAAAAGAAGCGATTGAAGCTTGGCGAGAAGGAGGAGCGCAAATGCCGAGAGTTTTAGTGATGAGTGGAGACTCTAACAGTAGTGTTCCTTTCTTATTCAATTTAGAAGGAGTGCAATAACTCCCATCAAAGGTTAAACCTTGTTCCTCATTCCTCATCCCTCATCCCTCTCTTAATACGGTAATCCACCTATTCTCCTAATGTGGCGTTCAATTATGATCACAAATAAGTGATTAAGACACAATATAAAGAGATTTCAATAAACATTGTCATGAGTAATACAAGCAACTTTAGACAAGCAATCAAGGAAGCTAAAGGACAAGCTTTAGTAGGACCTAATGTCATATCTAATGCTCTACCCTATCTTGGTGGTGGTTTAGTTTTAACCGCCGTGGGGGCTTATGGTGGTTTGGGAGTAATTGGCTCTCGCCCAGAAATATTTATGACCACTTTTTGGGTAGCTCTGATTGCTGAGTTTATTCTTTTCTTCGTCGCTCGTGGGATTGCAGAAAAAGGCGACAACAGTACTGCTCTACCTCTACTAGCTCTTTATAGCTTACTTTCTGGATATACTCTCAGTGGTTTGGTATATGTTGGTCTGAGTACTTCTGGAGTAGGCATTCAAGGAGTGGGTATTGCAGCTTTAGGTTGTGGAGCTACTTTCATAGTGGGACGCAATATTGGCTCTAATCTCAGCGATGAGGATGGTTTGGCTTTAGCACAAACTGTTCGTTTGGGTGTGATTGCGCTGTTAGTAGTTTTAGTCGGACAGTTATTATTTGCTGTTTTTGGCGTATATACACCTTCTTGGTTAGAAATTGGTATTTCAGGTATTGGAGTTGCTCTTTTTGTCGGTTCTGCGGTAGTAGATTTCTATATCTTACCCCGTGCTTATCGCGATGAGCAGTATTTACCTGCTGCACTCTCTATGTATCTGACTTACATCAACTTGTTTGTTTTCATTCTGCGTCTTTTAATTGCTCTTAACAGTCGCGACTAAGTATTAGGGTGGGCAATGCCCACCCTACAAATTTTGGTGGCTTTAAGAAGATTATTTTTTAGTTTTTGTTTTTAAGATATCTATCTATTTCTGCTTGCAGCCATATTTGTTCTTGGGGCGTAAGAAAAACTCTTGGTAAGGGTGTGTTGTTAGTTATATACTTGAAATTTTTTTTATGCCAAAAGTTGAAAGCTTTTCGGGCAATAGTAAAGTAATCTCCCTTGTATTTTTTAAATGTAATTCGAGTAGCCAATAATGCCAATAGTAATTGTCTAACAAAGTTTTGCTGTAAAATAAATTCTAAAAATGTATCTATAATAATCAAATACATAGAAAATAACGGTATGGAGAGACTGTGACCCAACATAAATGCCACGATAAATAAAATTAGAAATAAATATTGAATTATTAACCCATTGTTTTTTTTATCAGGAAAAATAACGTTATAAAACCAAATAATTATATAAATTTTGCCGATCCAAATAGCAGATAACAAAATAGCTACTCTATTTAATATAGATAAACCTACCCACAACAGCCAAAAATAAAATGCTATACTAACACGCTTTCTCTCAGCAAATGAGGGAATATCAATGATTAATTTTTTTGAGTCTTGGCTAATTTTAATCGAGCTATATCGTGGCTTTACTATAGCTTCATTGTGATAATCTTCTAGGGATTGTTTTTCGTGTAATACTAATAAGGCGGATTCCGCTTTGGGGAAGCGATTATTAACATTGGGTTCAATTAATTTATCAATCCAGTTGGCAAAATCCCGTTTGATGTTTACCGCATTTCTAAAATTAATTTTTAGCTTTTTCTGTGGTAATTCTGCTGGAGATTCACCAGTTAGGAGAAATAATAAGGTACAGCCTAAGCTGTATAAATCAGTGGATAATACTGCACCACCGCGATATTGTTCTGGTGCCATATAACCATAAGTTCCTACTACAGTACTACCCATAACTGTATGGTGATAAGTGTCTTGTACTGCACCAAAATCTACTAAAAATAATTTACCTGTATCGGGTTGATAAATAATGTTTTGGGGTTTAATATCACGATGAATTACTGGTGGGGTTAGTTGTTGCAGATAGATTAAAACATCTAATATTTGTTCCGCAATATTTTTAACTTTTGTCTCCTCTGGTTGCCATCCTTCACTTATTAAATGAGCCAGAGACTGACCAGGGGCAAGCTGTTGTACGATGTAAAAATAAACATTACCTTCTGTTTCTATTTGAAAGTAATCTATATACTTGGGAATTGCTGGATGATTTAGCTGTTGTAAGATTTTGGCTTCTCGTTCAAATAGCTCAATTTTTTTCCAGTCTTCTAAGCCCTTTAAAGATAAAGCTTTGATAGCTACTTGTTGATTAGTTTTGTTGTCTATTGCTCCATAAGTTATACTACTCCCACCTTGACCTAGTTTATACTCAATTGAGTAGCGATCGCCTATTGTTGTAGTAGTTTTCATTAGATATCTCTATTTTATAGACTGATATTTTTCCAGAAATTTCTTGATGCTTTGAGACTCTATTATATTCAAGCCGTATATTCTGCTTATAGTTTCATAATTCATAAAATTACTATTAACACCATTGTTAATTAGTAAAGTTGTAAGTTCTTGGTCAAATTTTAGTACTGCTATAGATAAAGGAGTTCGACCCATATTATCTGGAACATTAACATCAGCACCATTGTTTATTAACACTTGAGCTATATCGATACGTCTCGAAGAAGCAGCTTCTAATAAAGGAGTTCGACCCATATTATCTTGAGCATTAACATCAGCACCATTGTTTATTAATAGTTGTGCTATATCTTTATTACCAGTGCCAAATAAAGGAGTTTGACCAGAGTTATCTTGAAAATTAACATCAGCACCATTGTTTATTAAAAGTTGAGCTACATCTTTATTCTCAATCCCAAATAAAGGAGTTTGACCGTCTTTATCTTGAGCATTAACATCAGCACCATTGTTTATTAACAGTTGAGCTACATCTTTATTCCTAGTCCAAAATAAAGGAGTTTTACGAGAGTAATATCGGGTATTTACATCAGCACCATCGTTTATTAATAGTTGAGCTACACCTTTATGATTCCAAGTTTCGGTAGGATCATATTTTTTAAAAATGCAATTGAAAATAGCAATTTTTTCTTGGGTACTGATATAGTTTATATCCCCTCCTTGCTCGAAAAAACGTTGCAAAACTTCAGAAGAACACATATTATCAGGATAAAAACCTAGGCGGGTTAAAAACCACCATTTGTCAGAATTCAACCCGAAAATTGCACTTACTACTAAAACCCCAAGACTCAGGCTAGTAATTAATCTTTTCTGCTTAAGTTTTTTACTAGCAAATAATTTAGACAATGCTACTTCCGCCGTTGCAAATCTGTCCTCTGTATCTGGCTCTAACATCTGCTCTAACCAGTCAGCAAAGCTTTCTGAAATAGCTACAGAGTTTCGGAAATCTAACTTTAAAGTATCTTGGGGTAATTCGGCGGGAGAGCGATGGGTTAAAAGATACAGTAAAGTTGCACCTAAGCTATATAAATCTGTGGCACTTACTGCTTTGCCTCTAAATTGTTCTGGTGCCATATAGCCATAAGTTCCTACTACTGTGCTACCCTGCATCAGACTATTGTAATAAGTGTTTTGTACTGCACCAAAATCCACTAAATAGATTTTTCCCTCATCGCTATAAATTATATTATTGGGTTTAATATCACGATGAATTACTGGGGG
>JASJCP010000139.1 GCA_030065935.1 Xenococcaceae cyanobacterium MO_167.B27 | reverse complement strand
ATGGGTAGGTGCAGCCATCTAATTGCTGAAGACCCCCTGAATTTTTTTCTCCTCTCTCATCTATCCCTAACTTTTTTAGTTGCTTTGGTTTATCTGTTTTCAATTCTGCGAATTTTTCTTTTAATATTGTTTCTACTTCCTTTTGACTCAACCGAAAAAGATAAAAAAATTAGTGGGGTCTTAATACTTTAGTTAAGGGTCAAAGCTCTTCAGTTATCGGTTAATAAAGACCCCACTAATTTTCAATCATTGGTTCCCCATTTCTTTGGGCGACATTTTTGACATCACTTTCCACTACTTCTGCAATTATTTTTTCAGCCAATCTTTCTGTATAAGTTCTAGTTTTTTTGATAGAATCAAAATGTTCTGTAAAAGGTTTTTGACAATGAGAACACTTAAATTGTCTTCGATTTACTTTTAAATATACATCATGTTTCATAATTGGTAAATCTCTGACTAAATATCGATAATTTTGATGTAATTTGTCGCTCTTTTTCCCACAAGACGTACAACAAGCTTTTTTCTCTTTCTTTTCTACAATAAGAACTAATCCGAATCCTTTAATAAACCGATAATTTTTAACCTTAAATTCTGGTAAATCAATTATTTGCTCAAATATATTAAGTTGGGGAAAAGATGCCATTTAAATAAAAAAGTAAATCATGGAGCTTCCTATTATCAAGATTTAGACTATAAGAAAAATCTTAAGAAGTCAAGTTATATATAGGTTTGACAGTTTTATTTCTCTTTTTTATCTTGTGTGATATTTAGCGATCGCCAATTGATTGGCAGAATGAAATCGGAAGAACCATTAACTATTGAAATTAACATTAAAAACTATCAAAGAGAATTAAATAATATATCTAGTCAATTCCCTGGGTATAACATCAGCTTTTTAGAAACATTTGTGAAAAAAGACTGTCAGTTATTTACAGAGCAACTTCAGGCAGATTTAGGATATTTTAAACATGGCACCGAACAATTAGAACAAGCTTTAAAAACGATTCGAGGAAGAGTAGAAATAGACCAAGCAGATCGCGATCGCCAATTACAAATTACTCTCACTTCCCTAGGTGCAGGAATTGCCGTAGGTGGAATAGTAGCATCAAGTTCAGGGCAAGTAACCGCAGATAATCCCATCTATTTCCCTTGGCAACCAGAAGCATCAAATCAACTTCATCCTTTTACATGGTTTGTAATTGTTAGTATCGTTTGTGGTTTAATTGCCTTTGTCTTAATGACGTTAATAGTACAAATTGGTAGTCCTAAAAAGTAAAGGATGAAATATAAGTAGTTTTACTTGGAAGTTTATAATCAAGCAGGAAATTTGCTAAAAGCGATCGCATTTCTTATTTGTAGCAGATATGAGCGCAATTTGATATAACTATGTGGGGATGTTCCATAGAACGTCCCCACATAGTTGTTAATAGCTAGTAACAACTAGCAACACTAATAGATGCTACTTAGCAGAAAGAGTACGACGCTTGAAGACCATTTCGTAGGCTTCAATAATATCTCCTTCTTTCCAGTCATTGAATTTAGCTGCGCCAATACCACATTCATAACCAGCATTGACTTCTTTGGCATCTTCTTTCATCCGTTTGAGAGAATCCAGACTGCCTTCATAAACCACTTGTTTACCACGGCGAACCCTCATCTGACAATTACGAACGACTTTACCAGAAAGAACATAGCAACCAGCTACAGAACCACGACCTACTGGGAAGATGGCTCTTACTTCTACTTCACCTAAAGATTCTTCTACTTCTTCAGGATCCAGCAGACCTTCCATTGCACCTTGTATATCATCTAATAATTTATAGATAATATTGTACTGGCGGATATCTACTCCTTCATTTTCCGCAGCTTGTCGCGAACCACTGGCTAGAGTTGTGTTAAAACCAATAATCACCGCTCCACTAGCAGCAGCTAAGTCCACATCAGTTTCAGTAACTTCTCCAGGGGCAGCTAAGAGGACTCGAATTTGAACTTCATTTTGCGGTAATTGTTGCAGAGAACCTAAAATAGCTTCTACTGAACCTTGAACATCCGCTTTGAGAATGAGATTAAGTTCTTTGAGTTCTCCTTCTTGAGCTTGAGCAGAAAGGGTACTCAAACTTACACGACGAGAAGACATAGCTTGTTGCAAGCGAGAATCTCTTTGTACATCCGCTCTCTTATCTGCTAGGGCGCGAGCTTCTTTTTCAGTAGGATAGACATCAAACTCGTCTCCTGCTTCGGGAACGTCGTTTAAGCCTAATACTTCCACTGCAAAGGATGGTGTCGCTGCTTCAACTTTATCTCCGCGATCATCAATCATAGCGCGGATTTTACCCAATACTGAACCAGCAACGATACTATCACCCACCCGTAGAGTACCATTCTGCACTAAGAGAGTCGCCACAGGACCTCTAGCACGGTCTAGGTGAGCTTCAATTACTGTTCCTTTAGCAAAACGGTCGGGATTAGCTGATAATTCTTCAATTTCTGCTACTAACAGAATCATCTCTAAGAGATTATCCAAATTATCTCCTTTTAAGGCACTGACAGGAACCATAATGGTGTCACCACCCCAATCTTCAGCGACTAAACCATGTTCGGTAAGTTCTTGTTTAATGCGCTCAGGATTAGACTCTGGTTTGTCAACTTTGTTAATTGCTACTACTAAAGGTACTTCCGCAGCCCTAGCGTGGCTGATTGCTTCCCTGGTTTGAGGTTGTACCCCATCATCAGCAGCTACAACCAATACAGCAATATCTGTAACTCTTGTTCCTCTGGCTCGCATTGCGGTAAATGCTTCGTGACCAGGAGTATCTAGAAAAACGATTTGTTGCTCTTTGCCATTGTGTTCTAGATCAACATGATACGCACCGATATGCTGAGTAATTCCTCCTGCTTCTCCTTGAGCGACTTTACTTTTTCTAATAGAGTCAAGGAGAGTAGTTTTACCGTGATCCACGTGACCCATAATGGTTACTACGGGAGGACGGAGCTGAAGATTCTCTAAGTCCTCAGCATCTAGCATTTCTGTTTCTTTGGTAGCTGCGGATTTCGCTTCGGGAATTTCTACCGCAACTCCTAATTCTTCTGCTACTGTACGAGCGATATCTAAATCCAGAGTTTGAGTAATATTAACCGCGATACCTTTAAAGAAAAGACTCTTAATAATGTCTGTTTCAGGGGTATTTAGGAGTTCCGCTAATTCCCTAACAGTCAGATTGCTGGTTAAGGTAATTTGTTCTGGAGGCCCTGTTACCACTTGACGGTTACGTTTGTCACTCTTGGTAGTCTTCTCCGCTTTGGGTGCAGACTTACGAGGTTTTTTGGCTGCTACTGGGTTGGGTTGTTTTTGTAGCTCTTTAGGTTTTGGTGGACGAGCAATGGAAATACTAATAGCTGTGTCAGCTTGATTATTATTCTGCTCTGCGAACAATTCCTCCTCATCTTCTTCGTCAATAAGAGGTTTGGGACGGCGTTTGGCTTTAGCTCCAGCTTTTGCTTTACCAGATTTGCCTTGTTTATCTTCTTCTTCTTCATCCTCCCAAACTTTTCCTTTAATTTTGTGGGGTGGATTAGGACGTTTAAGTTTATCTTTTTTGGCTTTTTTGCCAGTTTTTTCGAGTTCGAGTTCGCTATCATCTACCAAGTCCACATCAGGCTCTTGAGTAGTGGTAATATCTGGTTCAGTAGGCTCCTCTGTGGGTTTGACTCTTTGGGGTCTTTGTAATTTTGGTAGAGTGGGAGCGGGTTTGTCTTTTTCAGGTTTGTTGGGAGATGGGGGTTCTACCTTGGCGGTTTTGGGTTTGGCACCAATAGTAACCTTGGGTGGTGTAACTTGAGGTAATTCTGTTACAGGTGAGGATTTTTCTTTACCTTTGACAGGCTGTGATCGCGAAGGCGGGGCGATCAATTGAGGTTTTGGTGTAGTTGGCTTGTCTGCTACTACTGTTGAGTTGGTTTGGGCTGTCTCATCACGGGCTACCTTCGGCTCTAAGGATTCAGAGGGGGTTTTCTCTGCTTTGTCTTTCTTAGGAATAGTTTGGGGTGGTTTTGGCGGTGCTTGAAGTTTAGCAGTTGGTGGCACAGGCGATTTAGTTGCAGGGTTAGATGAAACGGGTGCTTGCGGTCTAACTGGCCTTTTGGGAGGGGCTGCAAGACTTGATGCTGATGATGATTTTGCTTGAGTTGGAGAAGCTGATTCCAAATTATCTGTTTTATGGTGAATTGCTAATATTTGCTGCTTGCGTTTAATTTTGCCTTTACTTTTTCGGTTTGGGTTTTGGGTAGTTGGACGGTCTATGGTTTTCTCTGGTGTATATTTTGCTGCGATACCTCGGACTCTGTCTGCTTGAGAGTCTGTGATAGTACTGCTATGGCTCTTGACTGCGATATTGAGTTGTTCGCAGATGTCTTTAATATCTTTGTTTTCCAAATTTAGTTCTTTTGATAATTCGTAAATTCTTACTTTTCCGTTGTTCATCCACTATGCCCCCTAATGCTAATGACTACTTCGATTTTTCGATTATTTTTAGGTTGGTGTTTTCCTTCATCATGGTTTTTGTAACTGATAAAGTTATACTATGATTGATTTGGTTCACTTTGTCCGTAAAAGCACTTCCTTAGACGGATAATTTATGCCTCCTATATTTATATTTTAGGAAAAAATACAGAACTGTTATTTTTTATTTGGATTTTTATGGTTCTAAATTTATCTTAAGTTTTTGTTGAAGAGATTGATAAATTTGATCAGGAATTTTAGCTTTTAGCGATCGCCCTAAGCGATTTTTTTGACGTGCTTGTTGCAGACAATCTGCTTGAGGACAGATATAAGCGGAACGACCCATTCCCTCATCCAAAACAATAGAATGGGAGGGATGAACTCTAACAATTCTCCACAACTGTTCTTTGGGCAATATTTGGCGACAACTGACACAACGTCGATAATTAGGTTTCATAAATTGAAAGTTGATTTTCCCAGACCAAAATTGGCAGCAATCAGTAGTTAAATACCAATTGCTAAATTATCAAGAAAGATTAAGTATCTGTCTCTGTAGTAACTCCTTGTTCTGTATCTTCTTCTACGGAAGATGGTTCTGTTAATGGTTCTTCTGATTCTCCTTCTACTTCAGCAGTAGTATCATTGGGTAATGCTTCATCTTCATTGTAGAGAGCAGCGTCTTTAATATCTATTTTCCAGCCTGTTAAACGTGCTGCTAAACGAACATTCTGTCCTTCTTTACCTATTGCTAAACTCAACTGATCTTCTGCAACTAAGACCAGAGATTGTTTTTCTTCTGTATTTACTAGTAAAACCCGATCTACTCTAGCAGGACTTAGAGAATTAGCAACATAGGTGGCTGGGTCAGGTGACCAGCGAATTACATCAATTTTTTCCCCTCTAAGCTCGTTAACCACTGCTTGAATGCGAGAGCCTCTTGCTCCGATACAAGCTCCTACTGGGTCAACATCTCGTTCCAAAGTATCTACTGCTATCTTAGTTCTCACTCCTACATGACGAGAAGGGGGATTTGCTTCGCGAGCTACAGCAACTATGCGGACAATTTCCTCTTCTATTTCTGGAACTTCATTACTAAATAATTCTACAACTAATCCCGCAGCAGAACGAGAAACAATGAGTTGGGGTCCTCGATGAGGAGTTTCTCGAACTTTTTTTAAATATACTTTAAAAGTCGCGTTGGAGCGATAGGTATCATTAGGTAATTGTTCTCGTTTAGGTAGCTCTGCTTCTACCTCTGGCTGTCCTAAACCACTGCTGACAGCAACAATAGCAGACTGTCGTTCAAACCGCAGTACTCTAGCCTGAAGCACTGTACCTTCTAAATCTTTAAATTCTTCTTGAATTAGTCGGCGTTGCTGGTCTCGTAATTTTTGCAGTAGAACTTGTTTAGTTTGAATAGCAGCCATACGACCGAAATCACTTTGTTCTGGAGTAACATCTACTAACACCGAGTCTCCTATCTGAACATCAGAGTCCCCTAATTGTTCCTGAACTTCTTGCAGGGGTATTTCTAGGTCAGCGTCAATAATATCCTGCTTATCTTTATCAACTATAGTTTTTGTGGTGAGAATCAAAAATCCTTCTGCGTTTGTATCCAGTTGGACTTTAAAATTATCAAAATGTTCGTCGGCAAATTGACGATTAGAACCTTCTTTAGTCCGACGAAAACGCTCGTATCCTTTAAGTAAAGCTTCTTTTAGGGCTTCTTGTACCAAATTAGAAGGCAAATTATATTGCTCACTAATCTGTTCTATCATATCCCCAAGACCAGGCAGACTGACTAGGGTCATAAATTTTACTCCTAACAAAATAATGGGCTAATTATTAAATGATTAAGTGTTATTAATTATTGGTGGTTCAACGATAGATGCTGTTAGCTAGCGTCGTCTATTTGAACTTTGGCGATTAAATCTCTGGGAATAGTAACAGTTTTACCTTTTTGATTAAGATAGAGGTTTTTTTCATCCCTTCCTTGGAGTTTTCCTCTCCATAGTTTCTGATTTTTGTAGGGAGCGAAGGTTTTAACAATAATCGGAAATCCTTTGAAACTAATAAATTCTCGGTCTGTGGTCAGATTACGACTGATCCCAGGACTAGAAACTTCTAAAACGTAAGCACCAGGAAGCAAGGTTGTTGTATCTAGCTGTGCTTCAAAAGCTTTACTCATCTGTTCACAGTCTTCAAGACTTGTATCTTGGATTGTGTTCTTAATATCTATCCTCAATACTGGAGGATTTTTGTTGGTCTGAAACACTACATCTATCACTTCCAAGTTGAGTTTTTGGGCAATAGGAGTTGCTAAATTAATGATTTGAGGGACTAAAGGATGAGTCATTTAGAGGGAACAAACAATAAAAAAAGCGGGCTAAACCCACTCCCTATCTACACTTAGATGTCTTTGTAGGTGGCGAAAGCTATTACTTACTTTCTCCATAGTATTCAATTCTAGCAGTAAATTATAAGTCTTGACTAAGACAAATCATTAGGCAATAAGTTGGTTTATTGATAAATATTAAGGTTTGTTGAAATTTTTTTACGATACTACAATTGAGGAAATTTTCCCCAGCCTAATTTTTGTAGGCTTGATAACAAGACTAAATTTTACACCAAGGAGATTAGCAGTAGTTTTTGAGCAAGTAAGCCAGTCTAGGAATCAAGTAGCATTATTTTGAAGTAAAACGTAGCAAAAATGGATATTACCTACTTTTTTGGGTTAATCTAATTTATTTCCTGGTAAATCTGGAGAAAACGGTAGCCTTTAACTACCGTTTTCTACTTATTGCTGCAAGAAAGCTTCTCCTATTGGGAGTAAGGTTAGCTTCGACAATGCTTTATAGGCTTGCCACGCTCGGTCGGTTTTTCTCCTGGGTAAATCAGTTAAAATGCGAGTGGGAATCTTACCTGATTCATGGGGTGCGGAGCGACCCACACCTTCGGTGAGAAAACGAGGGCGATAAGTTATTGGACATAGGTTTATAGTTTTGACCCATATCTTTATTTACTAAGGCTTTCGGCTGCTATATAATTATTTTGGGCGCAAGGTAACAACCATTATTGACCCAGGATTGGGAACTACCCAACCTAGATGCTCGACCAAGGACAAATACTCGAAAAGCGAGGGCGACATAGCTAGGGAAATAGACAGAAATTGAATAAAAGATTGATAGTAGTACCGAAGGACTTTCGGGCAAAGAAATTGCCTGTAAAATTGTCGTACTGTCGGGGAATCAATGGTGGGAGATACATCATCGTTTGTACCAACAAATTCTAGATAAGTGGCGTGGTGCAGGAATACCCTATCGTGAGTTAGGGAAGCCCCTGTGGGTTTACCCCACGGGAGTAGTCACTCAGTCTTTAGGCTGGTTGAGGAAACCAAGTAAATACTTGAAAATTAACAAGACGTAACAAATAATAGTTCAACGTCATTGTATAAAAGTTATCTGAGGGGGTAAATGCTGGCAAGCAACCCCTAAAACGATCTTCTTACAGAGCGTTTTCCTTGGTTTCCCACCCAAGTGTAAAGTTTTCTAAGGTAGCTTAAAAAATGTTATCTTAAGCACCGAAAATTAAGAAAGCTCTAACAAATTCATTAAGGTTGGAAGTCTGCTTCAAAACTAAATTTAGCCATTGGTCAAATTTAGTCAAGTTAAGATTCTTTTTTGAAGTTCAACTAAACTCATTTATATCGAGTAGGAGATTAATTAGATGTTCGACGCATTTACTAGAGTAGTGTCCCAAGCTGACGCTCGTGGTGAGTTCCTCTCCACTTCTCAATTAGATGCTCTAAGTGCAATGGTTGCAGAAAGCAACAAACGCATGGATGCTGTAAACCGTATTACTAGTAACTCTTCTGCAATTGTTACTAATGCTGCTCGTGCTTTATTCGCAGAACAGCCTCAGTTGATTGCTCCTGGTGGTAATGCTTACACTAGCCGTCGTAACGCAGCTTGCTTACGCGATATGGAAATTATCTTACGTTACATCACCTACTCTATCTTTTCTGGTGATGCTAGTGTACTAGAAGACCGTTGTCTCAATGGTTTGCGTGAAACTTACTTAGCTTTGGGAACTCCTGGTGCTTCCGTAGCTGTTGGTGTTCAAAAAATGAAAGCTGCTGCTTTAGCTATCGTTAACGACCCCAATGGTATCACTCGTGGTGATTGCAGTGCCTTAGCTTCTGAAATCTCTGGTTACTTTGATCGCGCTGCTGCTGCGGTTGCGTAATTTGAGCCAGTATTTTGTTGATAGCTCAATCAACAAAACAAAAATTTTTTAGAAAAACTTAGCAAAATAGGGAGATACTTAGGACTATGAAAACCCCTCTAACCGAAGCTGTATCAGCAGCAGATTCTCAAGGACGTTTCTTAAGCAGCACTGAAATTCAAACTGCTTTTGGTCGTTTTCGTCAAGCTAGTGCGAGTTTAGAAGCTGCTAAAGCTTTAACTAGTAGCTCTCAAAGCTTAATTAACGGTGCTGCTAACGCTGTGTATAGCAAATATCCTTATACTAATACCACTCCAGGTCCCAACTTTGCCTCTACCCCAGAAGGTAAAGCTAAGTGTTCTCGTGACATTGGTTACTATCTTCGCATGGTGACTTACTGTCTAGTAGCTGGTGGTACTGGTCCTATGGATGAGTATTTAGTAGCTGGTTTAGATGAAATCAACCGTGCTTATGAACTCTCTCCTAGCTGGTACATTGAAGCTCTCAAATACATCAAAGCTAACCACGGTCTTCAAGGCGACCCTGCTGTTGAAGCTAATTCTTACTTAGATTATGCTATTAACGCTCTTAGCTAGTAGCTAAAATGCAATTTTTCGCTGAATTTCGGTTAATCTATTGTTGATTTACAGAAATTAAGAGTAGGATATCTAACATTTAAAAGCACTACCCAGAAAGGTATGCGGATGCCAGCAACAGGCTAGTATTTGTTTACTTTTCTGGGTACTGTTGTCTTTAAAAGGATGACTTACCAAAAACAAGCGTCAAAGTTATCTATTTTGACTGGTAAGTCAAGTTCTAGTTCTCTTGGACTCCGTTATTGGTAAGGGTTAAAGTTCTTACCTTGGGGTACGTGGCAAGCTCCAAGCTCTAAAAGTAGATGATTAAACAGGGGCAAGGTTTTCTCGACTACCAGTGTCATTTACATAGTACTCATATCTTGCACCTCGAACCCATACCGCCTAAAACTGAAGTTTCAGGCTAATATAATAAGTCTATTCAAATAGACTATAACTGTGATTAAAACTAAATTGAAGTCCTCTTAAGAGGAGTTGAGCTATTAGCCAAGAAATTTATTTCTTGGTGATTGATGGCGGATGGTGCAATATCTCAGTAGTACCGACCAATAACATGAACGATGCCAACTTTACTCAATTTAATTGAAGACAGACTGAAATATGTCAAATTTTGTATTTGTGATTGATAGCGATAGAACACCATTAAAACCAACTCATCCAGCTAAAGCACGAAAACTGCTTGATGCAGGGTTAGCTGCGGTGTATCGTCGTTATCCTTTCACAATCATTCTCTCAAGAAAAATAGAAGATGTTAATCCCAACAAACTATCTCTTAAAATCGATCCTGGGGCTAAAACTACAGGGATAAGCTTATTGAGCAACAATCTTGTTATTTGGGCAGCAGAGCTAACTCATCGAGGAGAACAGATTAAACTCAGACTACAAGATAGAAGGGCTGTTCGTCGTAATAGAAGGAGTCGCAAAACAAGATATAGAAAGCCGAGATTTTTGAACAAAGCGCGTTCTCCTGGTTGGCTACCTCCGAGTTTAGACCATCGAGTCTTAACTACTATCACGTGGACAAAACGATTAATTAAGTTTTGTCCTATTGGGTCTATAGCTCAAGAACTGGTTAAGTTTGATACACAAAAATTAGTTGACCCTGAAATTTCTGGGGTTCAATATCAACAGGGAACTCTTTACCAGTACGAAGTTCGACAATATCTATTAGAGAAATTTAATCTTACTTGTGTCTATTGTGGTAAGACAAATGTTCTTTTAGAAGTTGAGCATATTGTTCCACGTAGTCGTGGCGGTAATAACCGAGTATCAAACCTCTGCATTGCTTGTGTTCCTTGTAATCAAGCTAAATCCAATCAAGATATCAAGGATTTTTTGGCTGAAAAACCATCTTTACTTAAGAAGATATTAGCTCAAGCCAAAGTACCACTAAAAGATGCTGCTGCTGTAAATTCTACTAGATGGAAACTGTTTAATAGTTTAAAACAAATTGGATTGCCTGTAACCACGGGTACGGGAGGACAGACCAAATTTAATCGAACCCAACAGGGTTTAGCTAAAACTCATTGGCTTGATAGTGCTTGTGTAGGAGAAACACCACAACTAAAAGTTTTAACCAATCAACCCTTACTAATCACTTGTAAAGGTCACTGCAACCGCCAAGTTATCCAAATGGATAAGTATGGGTTTCCTCGAAAAGGCTATAAGCCAAAGCAAAAAGTTCTAAATTGGAATACTGGAGATATCGTTAGCGTAATAGCGGGAAAAAACGCAGGGCTAAGAAATATAAGGATTAAGACCGTTAGGTCTAAAGGTAATTTTGAGGTTAGAAGACCAGATAAAACCATAGCTTCTGTTTCAAGAAACCATATTATCCCTGTTCATCGTAAAGATGGATATAGTTATTCTTTTGCTGAATTATGAACAACTTTGAACCAGAAAAATGTAGGAGGAAGGAGACTGGGAGACTGGGGAATTGGGGAATTGGGGAATATACAAATAATTCTGCTTAGGTACTTATCCCTCTTTTGTCAGTCTGGGAAAACCCTTGCCATTTCTTTCGTTCTGAAACTCTTGTCTCAACTACAATCGCGCTTATTATTTTCTAATAACAATTAAGAATTATAGCGGATTCTGTCAATTAACCTTAGTGTAATGGTTTTAGCGATCGCAGTCTCCGAAAGTGACAAAAGAGGGTTATAGTCAAATATAAGGATGAGGGACTCAGAAAGTAGTTTACCACTCGCGAGCTTCTTGCACCGTCGTTTTAGGGCGGTGATATAAGCAAGTCTATAGGTTATAATTTTATCGTCAGTGTAAACGATAAGAAATGATTGTCTTTGAGGCGAAACTAGAAGGAACACAAGAACAGTATGGACGGCTAGACCAAGCTATTCGTACTGGTCGTTTTGTGCGGAATTCTGTTATTCGCGCTTGGTTAGACAAAGAAGTCAAAAGCCGTAACGATGCCTATAAATATTGCAAAGTTCTGGCGGATAATCCTGAATTCCCCTGGGCGAAGAAGCTAAATTCAATGGCTCGGCAAGCCCATGCAGAAAGAGCGTGGGCATCTATTGAGCGGTTTTATCGCAACTGTAGAGCAAAAATCAAAGGAAAAAAGCGGTGCGACCCCGCGTCGCCGTCAGGCGCAAACGCCAGTTCCTTCAAGTCGGGAAACCCGCCCAACGGACTGGCTTGGGAACGCGCACCAAGACAGGGCTTTCCCAAGTTTGCCAAGTATAAAGTAAGAGCATCAGTAGAATACAAAACTAGCGGTTGGAAACTAAGTGAGTCCCGACGCTATTTAAAATTCACCGATGGTTTTAAAGCTGGCAATTTTAAGCTTTGGGGTAGTCGCGACTTGCATTTTTATCAACTCGCTCAAATCAAAAGAGTAAGAGTTGTTAGAAGACATGATGGCTATTATGCTCAGTTTTTAATAGATGAAGAGAGGAGGATTGAGAAAGAACTAACAGGAGTGCAGCGAGGCTTAGACGTGGGTTTAAACCATTTCTACACCGACAATTTTGGTGAAAAAGTAGATAATCCTCGGTTTTTGAGAAAAGATGAACGAAAACTTCAAAAACTACAGCGTCGTCTATCTCGAACTCAAAAAGGAAGTAAAAATCGAGCCAAAGCCAGAAATAGATTAGGTAGAGCGCATCTATTGGTTTCACGCAGGCGTAACGATTGGGTATGTAAATTAGCTCAACACGTCATTCGGTCTAGCGACTTGATAGCAGTTGAAAATCTAAAAGTGCGTAATATGGTTAAAAATCACAAACTAGCCAAATCAATTAATGACGTATCCTGGTACAGATTCCGAGAATGGCTAGAATATTTTGGTGCTGTTTATGGCGTGCCTGTTATTGCAGTAAATCCCAGTTATACCAGTATTAAATGTTCAAACTGTGGCGAACCAGTGGTTAAAACTTTAAGTACCAGAACACACTCTTGTCATACTTGTGGCTATGTCGCAGACAGGGATGAAAACGCTGCAAAAAACATTCTTCATACTAGTTTGAAACAGCTATCAGATACGGTGGGGCGCACCGAAATCCACAACGCCTCTGGAGAGAACGACCTCTGCTTGGACGTGGAAACACAACCGAGTAAGCCGACTCGTCGAAAGAGGAAGCCACTTTAGTGATATAGTGAATCCCCTTCGTTTTACGGAGGGGAGAACGTCAAACTCTACTGATGCAGAACAATTGACTATAGAAAAAGGATGAGGAATCAAAGATGAGGGACTCAGAAATTAGTTTAGACTCTACTGATGCAGAACCACTAACTGTAGATCAAGCGATCGCCAATTTGCTACAGAAAGAAGATTTAGGTTCAAGATACTATGCTGCTTGGTGGTTAGGAAAATTTAGAGTCAAAGAGGAAAAAGCCATTGATGCTTTACTACTAGCTTTAGAAGATGAATCGGATCGCGCTCCTGATGGGGGTTATCCTTTGCGTCGTAACTCTGCTAGGGCGTTAGGAAAATTGGGAGATAAAAGAGCCATACCCGCTCTAATTCGCTGTTTGCAGTTTCCTGACTTTTATGTGAGGGAAGCAGCAGCACAAGCATTAGAAGGTTTGGAGGATACTAGTTGTGTTCCCTATCTAATGGAATTGTTAGAAGGGGGATTAGAAAAAGCCCAGTTTGTCCCAGGAAAACCTCATTTAGTCCAGCCCTACGAAGCTATAATCGAGGCTTTGGGAACTTTAGGGGCGACAGAAGCTATAGAACTAATTAAGCCTTTTATTGAGCATCCAGTAGATAAAGTAAAATATGCTGCTGCTAGAGCTATGTATCAGTTGACTCAAGCAGCAAAATATGGAGACTTGTTAATTCAAGCTTTGTCTGGAGATGATTTACAGTTACGTCGCTCTGCTTTGATGGATTTAGCAGCAGTAGGCTATTTACCAGCAGGAGATGCGATCGCCGAAACTTTAGCAGAAAATAGTATGAAATTGATCGCTCTCAAGGGCTTGTTAGAAAAGAATTTAGCAGTAAATGCTACTGAGGATTTATCAGAAGACAGTATTAAGCTAATGAATTTGATGGATTCATTGTTGTAAAAATTAGCAACTTAGTAACTACTTAACAATTTCTTGGAGTGCTGGCTTGAGATTGGGATACTGATATTGAAAGCCTAGAGCTTGAGTATTTTTAGGTAGTACTTGCTGACCTTCTAAAACTACAATCGCACCATCTCCTAATAATAGTTCTAGGACAAAATCTGGAACAGGCAACCAAGAAGGACGGTTCATTACTTCTCCTAAAGTTTGACAAAAGTCGTTCATTCTCACAGGATTAGGAGCAGTAGCATTATAAACTCCTGCCATATCTTGTTTGCTAGCAGCTTCGATAATTAAATTTACTAGATCGTCTCGATGTATCCAACTAAACCACTGACGACCACTCCCAATGGGTCCTCCTGCAAACATTTTGAAGGGGTTGATCATTTTACCCAACGCGCCCCCATTTCCCAAGACAATACCGATACGCAGGATGACTAATCTTACTCCTAATTCTTTGACTTTTTCCGCTTCTGCTTCCCATTGTTGACAGACTTGAGCCAAAAAGTCATTTCCTGAAGTGCTGGTTTCATCGAAAGCTGCGGTTTCGCTTGTACCATAGTAGCCAACGGCTGAACCACTAATTAAGACTTGGGGTTTGGCTTCGGCTTGGGCGATCGCTTCTACGAGTTTTCTTGTTCCTAATTGACGGCTTTCGAGGATAGCTTTCTTATGTTCTGGTGTCCAACGTTCTGAAATCGGCTCACCAGCGAGGTTAATTACAGCATCACACCCCGAGATAGCTTGTTGCCAACTTCCTGATTGTGTTGGAGTATATTCTACTATTTCTAGTTTAGGGAAAGCAGAACTAGGAAAGATTTTTCGCGCTTTGGAACTGTTGCGAGTTAAAACTAAAATTTCATTACCTTGGGTATTTAATTGTTTAACGAGGCGAGTACCTACAAATCCTGTTGCACCAGTGATTGCTACTTTCATAAAATTAAAAATTAAAATTTGCCAGTTATAGATTACAACCTACCATAGTTTTTCTTTCCTTCTTCCTTACTCCGATATCTTGCACCAGTCCTAAAAAACTAAATAATCTCCACAATTTCAATCAATTTATGTCCTTTTTGCCTTTTGCCTTTTGCCAAACATCACAGATCAATTAAAAATTAGGTGCAAGATCTGAGTTACTCCTCAGTCCTTACTTCTTTAGTGACACTTACACCATTTAAAATTGCCATCGGACTCAACTCCTGTAATAATTCTAAAGAAGTGCGATCGCGAACAAACAGAGAACCAGCAAAACCTAGAGAATTAATGGAAATAGAGGCAAAAGCTTCTTGCTTACGGGGAACTAAGAGCATCCAGTTACGAGTAGCTAATAAATTGTAAGCTCCTAGTTGTAAAGAGTTATGGGGGTCTATGGATAGACCTACTGTTTCTAGTAAGGAGTAGTAGCAATCTAGCATTACTTTAGCAGCAGCTAGAGGACTATCGAGCTTGGGAATTTGAATTCTGGCGATCGCATGAAGAAAGGGAAAACTGGGTATTGTACCAACAGAGTTAGTAAATACTACCTGATCGATAGCTGGTTGAATCGGAACTATGTCAGTATTGGGAATGAAAGGAAGAGGAACAAGCTGTAGATGTTTGTGTCTTTGGGAAGCACCAGCAATTTTACCACCGTTGTAAAAAGCCAATCCATCAATTTCCTGCATACAAGCCCATAATGCTACAAAGTCTTTGATATTTAGTAACTCGTCTTGTTCTTCAAAAGCACGAGTCACTATTAGTAAGTGATGTTCTACCACATTAAATTTATTCAGTAGGCAAAGATGGGTAGGAGAAATATCGCTGACAAACAAATCTTCTTCATAGGGGAGAAAAGGATCGAAATATTTACCAGTCTTGATTTCTTTTTGCTTTTGTTGCTTTTGAGCTTTTTGTTTTCTAGCTAAATTGGAGACACTGCGAACCAGAAAAGCAATATCATCTTGTTGGATAAATTGAAAGTCGGTAACAATTGATTGTAGTGCGCCAGTTTGACGAGCATATTCTGTTTGTTGGGTCAATCTTTCCCAAAGAGTACCTGGTTTTAGTAGCAGTTTTTCTGAAGCATTGCCGATCTTTTCTACCATGATTTTCTTGAGTTGCGATCGCCCTGTTATTGCTTTAAGGCTATTCTAACCTGGAAAGCAACGAGTTAGGAATCGTGAGGAGGTAAGGAAATAACTACCAATCTAGGTTTATTTCCTCATTTCTTGTTTCTGATCTCTTCTTCTAAACTTATAAATACATCAACTCATAAAGGTGTTTAACTAGATAGCGATCGCCAATAAAGAAAAATTAAAAATGGAATTTCAAAACATTAGTTTAGTTAAGGGATATCACGCCCACGTTTATTTTGACGAATCAACCGTTGAGCAAGCCCAGTTATTGTGTGAAGAAGCAGGGACAAGATTTTCAGTGACAGTAGGTCGTGTACACCGTAAGCCTGTTGGACCCCATCCTTGTTGGAGTTGTCAGCTTGCTTTTGATCGCAGCAATCATACAGATTTACTGACCTGGTTGGCTCTCAATAGAAAAGGTCTGACAATTTTGATTCATCCTTTAACAGGAAACGATCTTAAAGACCACACTGATTATGCTTCATGGATGGGAGAACCACAAGCTTTAAATCTTGATGTATTCAAACAATAAGCAGTTGTATTGTTTTAGAGGTGAAAGTCTAAGTTTATAGTACAATAGTATGTAAAAATTCCATGTGTGGCAGATTTACTCAAACCAGTTCCAGTTCGGACATTGCCAAAGCTTTTAACTTGGCTCACGTCCCTCACCTAGAACCTAGATATAATATTGCTCCAACTCAAGGGGTGGGGACAATCCTGCGCTCCGCTCCTGAGAGCGAGCCTGAATTTAGATGGTTACGTTGGGGTTTAATTCCCCACTGGGCAAAAGAGCGAAGCATCGGCAATAAGTTGATTAATGCTAAAGCGGAAACAGTCGCTCAAAAACCCTCTTTTAGACACGCGTTTTATCATTCTCGCTGCTTAATTATTGCTTCGGGTTTCTACGAATGGCAGCAGCAAGAAAATCATAAACAACCATTTTATATTCAACAGATAGATTCCCTACCATTTGCTTTGGCTGGATTATGGTCAATCTGGCAATCTCCAGAGGTTGAAACCATTGCTACCTGCACCATTATTACTACTGAAGCCAATGAAATTATGCAGCCAATTCATAAGCGAATGCCAGTTATTTTAGAATCTAATGACTACGATTTATGGCTCGATCCGACTGTGCAACAACCAGAATTGTTACAACCACTTTTACAACCTTACACCTCAAACAAGCTCAAAGCATATCCCGTAACTACTCTAGTCAATAATCCTCGTAACGACAGTCCCGAGTGTTTGAACCTCCCGCCGATAAATCGGGGGATTCCCTTTTAGACTCTTAGCTAGGCTATTGCCCCCGCCAGAACGCCATCACAGGGCTGTTTAACCACGGGCGCACCGACCGCAGTAAGACCCCTATTACATACCACTTCGTGCCTCCGCTACATCTCTATCCTGTTCGTATCCGCACTCAGGACAAAAATGTATTCTTACAGAAAGTTCTTTCTTTCCAGTGTGAGTTCCACAGTTAGGGCAGATTTGAGATGTAAAATCTTTATTTACTTTCGCAAAGAAGGTATCTGTAAGGAAGCACACATACTCTAATATCTGGAAGAATTGACCTAGTCCCATATCCAGGGATTGTTTGGAGAACATACCTTTACTCCAAGAAAAAAAGTTAATATCTTCTACAAATATCATTCCTACTCCCTCACACAATTGATGAGCTTGTTTGAAATGATAGTCTTTTCTTCTATTAGCTACTGCTTCATATAATAGGGCTATTCTTTTCTGTAATTTGTTCCATTTAGAGGAACCAATGCGTTTCTTTTTAAGCTTTCTTTGTAGTAATTTAATCTTACGCAGTGCTTTGTCTAAGAAAGAGGGTCTTTGGATTACCAAAGCATCAGAAGTAGATAGCATACTTTTAATACCAACATCAATTCCCACTGCATGACCGTGAGGAGTAGGTGAAGGTATATCAACATCCAGTTCAATCATTAAATTAGCGTAGTAACCAGATGATTTCTTGATGATTTGAACTTGTTTTATCAAGAAACCATCAGGAAGCTCTCTAGATTTTCTCAACTTAATATTTTTAAGTTGAGGCATCTTTAGGTAATTACCATTAATCTCAAACTTGTTACTCAGAAGGTTAAAAGATTTCATCTTCTTTTTGTAACGTGGGAATCCCATGCCTTTACGAGCCATATCATTGAACGCTCTATCCAACTTTCTTAATGTTTGTTGCATGGCTTGAGCGTTACCAGATTTCAAGTAAGGGTTAGTTTTCTTAGCTTGAGTTAATTCCGCAGATTGAGCATGG
>JASJCP010000138.1 GCA_030065935.1 Xenococcaceae cyanobacterium MO_167.B27 | reverse complement strand
ACTATCCGCAGTACTGGCAATAAAAGAACCATTAACATCCAACTGGGCATTTTCTCCAAAAATAATCCCATTAGGATTAATTAAGAACAAGTCAGCATTCCCCAATACTCCCAGTGTCCCTAAAATATTAGAGGGGTCATTTCCTGTCACACGGCTGAAAATATTTTGAAAGTCACTCCCTTGAAAATAAACTTGCTGTCCTTCGTTGACACTAAATTCTAAAAAACTATGAAATAGATTAGCTCCTCGCTCTGCTCCCCCTTCAATGATATCCGCAGGCAGATCATTTACTGTACCAGGGGTGACAACAGAATTTTCCGAGTTTAAACTAGTATCTGGTGTAATTTCAGCCAGAAGTTGCGAGTTTTTTCCACTAAAACCTGGAAACCACAGTGTTAATATTCCACTCATGGTTAGAACACCCAACAATTTATACCATTTCCATTTAAGTTGGCGACTTTTGACTAACGGGAGGACTGGGGAGAAAGTGTAGCAGTAATGTTGGCAATTGGTATTATAGTGTTGAGTCATAATAATTGCTGAGATACCAAGAATTGAATTTGACGAGCGCGGGAAGTCCGCTTCAGAACACAGCAATTCAACTCTATAATATACAGACTATAAAGCCAACTCGCGCGGGGGGAGAAGTCCGCGCGAGTTGGCTTAAATTTCAACTCCGTAATTCTAATAATGTCGCTACAGCTTACCGACTGTATTTATGAGGTTAAGAAGCGGGAATCCCTAGGTTTACCGATGGGAGGTTCAAATGAGTGAGGATTTCATTGACTATGGTGATTGGCAAGTAAGTAGATATGTCTAGATAGTCCTGTTCTGCTTTCCAATTACCCCCTATCTCAAATGGAAATTTCTTCTATCTCGTCTAGAGAGTCTAAAAAATTATTATCTTGAGGAGATGGAGACTCTATAGAGTTAATATTTTCTGTTGGGGTATTGCTTTGTGAGTCGAGAATAAATTTCCGAAAAGGACAATTAGTTTCACAATTAGCCTTATGGGGAAAATCTGATGTTGTTAACCATTGATCTAGATTAGTCAGTAGGTTGGTTAAATCATGTTTGGTTTGATTATGTTGCTTGCAACTATAAGTAAAGCTGTATTTTTTAGGCTGTTGTGGTAATTTTACAAACCAATAAGTCATTGATATTTGCTCGGGTACATATTCGGAAGTTTCTGCTAGAACATATAGATACAGGCGAGTTTGCCAGTTATGAGCTAGGTTAATTTTATTGGGAGGTTGTAAATAGGTTTTCCAGTCAATAATTTGAGCTTGATTTTGACTGGCGATTAATAAGTCATAAACCACTGTTAGTAAATAATTGCCAAAACTGAGAGTTCGAGAATGTTCTGGGTCTCGCCAACTATTACTATGGTCTTGGTCTAAAATGTTTGGTGCAGCTTGGATTAAGGCTTTGATAGACTGGTCTAATTCTGGTTCTTCTCGAAGTAGAGATTCTATGGGTAATCCTAGTTCTCGCTGTTGCATTAAGAGATGAAAGTGACTACCCCAGTTGAGTTTTTCTTCTACATCTGGGGTAGGGAAAGAAGGTATATTGTCTAGATATGTCTGTTGAAATCTAGGAGGACAGGTTTCTAGTAAATTAAGATGTCCTTGAGATAAACGCATTAACATTAGACTTCTGGCATAAATCAAAAATCTCGGTTGTATTAGTGTTTAGTCGTTAGTCCCGCTCTTGCTAATTACTGCTTAGGTTATTAGTGATTTAAGCGATATCGTTAGTAATGTTTACCAGTTGTTGAAGTTGCTGTTGAATCAGATTTTGTAGATCGCTCCGTTTAAGTTCTATAGCTGTGTTGAGATTACCAGGTTGAGTAAAAAAGACCATGCTATCTATAGAGGATAGAGAAAATAGTCTAAACAAAATATGAGTAATTGGGAGAGGAACAGCTATTATATTAGGGTCTTGTTGTCCTTGGAAACTACCTGCATCTTGTACAGCACTAAAGACATAAATTACTCTCTTGGGAGATTGATTTTGATCTTGTTCGCTAATACTATATACAACCCATTCATCTGATAAATTTTGTAGAATATAGTATTCTAAATGCTCTAATTGTTGAGCTAATATTTCTAAAACTGGTGCGATCGCTTTTTCTATAACAACACTGGATAATCCATGATTAGGTGCGTCATCTATCAGAATTTGTAATTGTGGTTTTAAGTCCATTATTCAGGTTAGATATTAAATTTGATTTCTTTTTTGCTAAAGGGTAACTCATTATTAATTGCTTCTATTTCTTCTTGCTCCATGTCGTTAATTTGAGCAATATAATTTCTGAGTGTTTGACTCATTCTGCGATCGCGAAAACGATGTAAGCTATAGTTGGGTGTAGCAGGAAAACCTCTTCTTTTTTTGTGGCTTCCTCCCGCACCAGGGTCAAACATGGTGATACCATTATTAATCGCCCACTCAATGGGTTTATAGTAACAAGCCTCAAAGTGTAAGCTATTATATTCTTCAAAGCAGCCCCAGTAACGCCCATATAAGTTTTTACCTTTATATAGACAAAAAGATAATCCTACAGGTTTTTTGGGGTTATTTTCTGGATAAGCTACAGCTAATAATACGCGATGGCTATAGTTGGGATAAAGCTGTTCAAAAAAACGACGGGTTAGATATTTACTGCCCCAATAAAATTTATCACAAGTACTACTGTAAAATCGGTGGATCAGAGGATAGAGACTAGGATCGATCTCTTCTCCTGTTAAGATTTTCATCTCCAACCCTGCTTTCGTAACGGCTTTTCTTTCCTGTTTAATATTTTTTCTTTGGTTGGATTTAAACATTCCCAAATAGTCATCAAAACTTTCAAAGTCTCTATTTGTCCAAATATAGCTATGGTGTAACCAACTACTGTAGCCGTGATTCTCCATTGTATTGCGCCACTGGGAATCTACAAAGAGAAAGTTACATCCCGAAATCTGATTGCGATCGCAGAAACGGTCAATCTCTGCTACCATCACGTCTGTAATCTCGTCTTCATCTTCTCCTGGTGCAATTAAAAATCGATATCCCAGCGCAGGAGTAAAGGGAGTCATTCCCAAGAGCTTTGGGTAATATTCTACTCCTAAACGGTAAGCAAGGTTTGCCCACTGACTATCAAAAACAAATTCTCCGTAACTATGTCCTTTAATATATAAGGGTGCAGCAGCAATAAGTTGTTTATCACGCCACATTGTCAGATGACAAGGTTGCCAACCTGTACGAGGAATTGCACTACGGGAAGTTTCTATATTATTCAGCCATTCCCATTCTAAAAATGGTGTTGCAAGGGGTTTGGCTAAAGCATCCCATTCTGGTTGGGGAATTTCAGCGATTTTGGTGATCCAATTAACAGAATATTTCCTGGGGATTTGCTCAAACATAAATTCGGTTTAAGGGATGCTAATTCTTAGTTATTGTTTATTTTAAAGCTGTTAGTGGTTAGTGGTTAGTAGTTAGTACTTAGTAGTTAGTAGTTAATGGTTAGTGGTTAGTGGTTAGTGGTTAGTAGTTAGTAGTTAATGGTTAGCAATCCTCATTACCTCTGACCCCTGACCTGGAGACCTGGAGACCTATTCCCCATTCCCCAATCACTATTCCCCCTGACCTCTGACCCCTGACCCCTGACCCCTGACCTGGAGACCTATGAGTGAATATAACGGATAACAAATTAAGATTCCGCCAGCTGGTGCGATCGCACTTAGCCAAATACCTACAGAAAAAAACAGATAAAAGCTAATACCTAATACTGTAAAAGTTATCCCAAAAGCTCCCGCCCTACTTCGAGTAGAGTCCAAGATCACCATTATTGCTCCTCCTACTCCACACCAGATACCAATCCAGAGTAGTTCAACCCACTGAGGAAACCACCCTATCAGTGGGCGATTGTCTAATACGGCACTAATAATGTTACTAGTCATTTGAGCCTGAATTATCACCCCTGGTATTTTCTGAGATTGTTTTCCATGACTGTAGGGAGTGTAGTGACGGTCTAAGTTGTATCCTTTAATTCCGATGATAATGATTTTATTTTTGACTAACTCTGACAATTTATCATCTTGGCTTCCGTTGAGAATTTTTCTTAAAGGAATAGTTTGAGGTTGCTTGGAGCGATAATTGAGTAGTATCTGATAGCCTAAACTTTCTGTTTCTGGAAGATGATAACCGCCACTGTAAGATTTTAAGCGCGGAAAAACGCGATCGCCTATCCTTAATATATCTCCTTTGCGTTCTGTAGGAGGATAATCTAGATAGTGGAGTGCTAAACGCAGACTTAAAGAATAACTACTTTGACAGACACTATCAGGAGACATCCCTAGGATTTGTCGGCGAATTACTCCATCAGAGTCTAGGGTAATGTTACTAAATCCCACTTGTTGCAGAGGAATATTGGGAGGATTAATTCCTATAATTCCAGAAGCTTGACTTTTAATCCGACAGATGCCAAAAAAATTATTCTCAGATGAGATAACTTTCTCTAATTCTGGGGTAAAATCAAAGTCGTGAATAATATCAGAAGCAACTACTTTAGGTTGAAAAGGTTTAATTTTTTGCAATAACTTTAATAAAGCAGAGTCTCCTAAAGAACCACGCCCGATAAGTTGGTTTTGCTCTTGATATTTAATATCTTGCTCGTCAACGGTCACTATTAACAGGCGATCATCTCTAGCTTCTTCCCCTCGCCAACTCATAGCATAATCAAAGGCGTTTAATTCCCAAGATTGTAACCATCCCCAAGATTGTATCGAAAATATGGAGCAAGTTGCGATCGCACTGGTGGTTAAAAGCATTTTGGTTTTTTGCGACCAATTAGCTTTTTTAAGGCTATTTTTAGCTACATACTGCCTTTTTAGCGTTTTTAATCTATTGTGCTTTAAATCTTTCCATCGAGGAGCAACGACAGTAGGATTTTGATAAATTATTGGTAGCCAACTACTGTAGGGATAGTCTCCTTCCCATGCTTGTAAACGCTCTCTAGCTTGTCTTACTGCTAAAGTCAGAGATAATCCTCCAGCATAAGCAGAAAGTAAATAACGTAAAAACTCTTGAGCAATTTTGTCTGGGACAGATTCTCCCATAACGATAATTTGAGGTAGGGACATTTGACTAAGAGCAAAAGCTAAACCCAAACCATCACAAGAATTGAAAATAGCTAATTGTAAGCCTTGATTAATCGCTCTTTTAAGGGCATATTTAAAATCGGCGACAGTTAAAATATCATTGCTATTGAGATAGACAACTCCTTGTTGTTCTATTGTTTCACTATGTCCTGCAAAAAATACGATATCCCAAGGTTCTTCCCATAAGAGATTATATAATTCTTGGCGTGGGGGTTCTACTAAAACTTGATACTCTACATCTTTAAGACTAGTTAAAATTGCCAAGTCAGTTTTAAGGTCAATTCCGACACTGTTTCCCAAAACTACTAAGATTCGCACCTGAGAAGTTTTCGTCTGGGAAGGATATCTAGGGACTCGCTCAAAGTCTAAGCTACTCGCACTTACTTCTACTTGTTCATAGGATTCGATAAAATTCCAAGTATTCCAAGGAAGCTGATGTAATTGCAGATTATCACTACACAAAATCAATCTGATAGGCTCTTTAAGGTGGAGAGTATCTCTTAGTTTTAGTTCAATTTTACAAAAACTCGGAGCTTGTAACCATTTTTGGAACTCTTCTCTGAGTTTATCTCCCTGTATCTTTATCTGATGCCAAATATTAATCGAACCATCATAGAATATTCCTTGAGGTTTGATTCGCTTACTAAAATCTAGCTGACGATACTGAGTTTGCCACTCTTCTAAGTATTCTAATAATTGTGTTCCTGGAGGTAGTTTTCCAGATACTTCTATGTCAAAACCTTCCCCTTCAAATCCGATTTGCAGATTAACGTTAAATCCGGATTCAAATTCCCCGTCAATTTTTAATACTACTACTCTCACTAGCTTTGCCCTCTCTGAGGCTAATATTAGCAAAAGTTCTCAAGATTAAATCTTAAATCCTTAAATTACTGGTTAATTTTAGTTTTTGAGGTATGCGATCGCCAAAGCTCCCGAAAAGCGGAGGATGATAAGTATTAAATGATAAATCTTTCTACATGGGTGTTCTCGTCTAAACAAGCTTTAATACTAAAGTATTCTCCTGACTCCCCACTGAAGCGAAACTCAATAGTTCTGGTATTATTAGCTTGAGCCTGCATTACAGGTTGTTCCTCCTCATCCAAAATAAAAACTTCTAATCCTTTAGGAAGATAAGTATTACTATTAGTCGGACATACTTTTACAGATATATCTAGATTTTCTTGTTGTTCCTGTATGCACAAAATAAGAGCAATGTTTTTATTGCGCTCAATTGGAGATAAGTTGAGTAATTTGACTCTACTTACTGCTTCATTTAAAGTTTCTTTGGTAATCAGACTGCTTCGTAGTTGTTGAGCATTTCTCAACCCCAAACTAGGGGAAAGAGAAAATACCTCATCTATAGTTTGCCAATTTTCTTCTACTATCCCCATCAACCATTGTTTAAGTTTAGTTATAGAAGGATTTAGTAATTTATGAAGTTCTTTTTCTTGCTTCCAATTTTGTAAATAAGCTGGTAGTTCAAGTATCGACCTAAGTTGAGAAAGTAATATTGTATCTTCAGTGACTTCTGGCATAAATCCCAGAATTATAGCTGATTCCAAAGACTGTTTTAACTCTACCGCAATATAAGCAATTCTATCCTCTCTTACTTCAGGAGGAATCACTAAATATTTGGCATTAGAGTCAATTAAGCGACATTCAACTTTGCCATATTCAGGAATATCTAAATCCCCTATATCCATTAAAGATTGCATAATCGGATTCCAACTATTACTAGTCTTTAAACTAGTTACCCATCCTGAATAATTTAAATAAGTATTTACTGCCAATACAGCTAAAGTATTTTTATAAACTTGTTGGGCTTTTTGGGTACTTGATTGATTGCGAGAAAAATTTTCCGCTTTGATGCGACTAGATAATGTTAAAGATACTAAAAAAGTATCGGGATTGAGCCTAGAATTCATTTTTTTTATTCTCAATATTAATTTTTTTAACTTTTAAATTCCTTCTCAAATAAAGGTTTAAATTTTCGACAATTACGCTGAAAAAAGCTACTTAAGCTTGAAACACTTAACTTCAATTCTTGAGCAATTTCTTTCCAAGAATGTCCTGATAATCTGGCAAGAGCAATTTGCTGAAAATTAGCCTGGGGATTACCCTTAATAAACACTGATTTAAACATATTATTGGAGTCTTGTTCAATATACTGATATAACAATTCTGATAAATTGGGGGTATTTTTTTGATGAACAATATTTTCTAAATCTGACCCAGAATATAGCTCCCTTGTCGAAGGATTGCTGTATTGATTACGACATTGAATTAAAGTTTTTTCAAGTTTGAAATTAACCCAGTTCATAAACTTTTTATTACCTCTTTCGGAGTCGTAAAGCTCAATTTTAGTACAGATATAGGCTAAAGTCTCTGTAACTGCTTCTTCATAAATTAGTTTCTCAAACTGAGAAGAGGATTCTTGTTGACGAATCCTAATTAGTTTTTGAGATAATTTGATAGCCTTAACTAATTCTCTAAGAGCATAACTTCTCAGTCCACTATTAGGAGGAGTGCTTTGTGCTGCTAATGCTAATTTTTTTAAATTGGCATCATATAACACAGATTGAAAGGCAGAAGCTTGCAAAAAATAAAGCCATTGGTGAGTTTGTGGGAGTTGATTAGATTGTTCAATTTGTTTTGTTATGGTTGGCAAAAGTTCGCCTCTAACCTGGTCATATATCTCTAGATAGATGCCAAATAATGGTTGACCATTATATAGACGACAAATAGGACGAGAGCATAAAACTAGATCGACTATTTCTTCGACTGTGATGTGGAAATTTTCTTGTTGCTCCAACTTAGCTTGCTTTTTAGCTTGTTGTAAAAGTTGCTTTAGTTTTTCCTGACGGAAGTTACTATGTTCGTGGTCAAATATATAACTAACAGGCATTGGCTCTACCTGAATCTAAGAATATCTTCTCGGACTTTAGCCCTCGGTTTTGATCTTTGGTTTGTTTGCTATTAATTACTCTTGAAATGAAGCTGGAAATTATGCTGTTCGTAATAAAACTTAATATTTTGACACGTATAAAAGGCTATGAATTTAGAATTACCTCCAATTGGCGATCGCAAATTACTACAATTAGCACTAACCCATCGTTCCTACACCCATGAAAATCCCGAAGTGGAAGGAGATAATGAGAGGTTAGAGTTTTTGGGAGATGCAGTATTAGGATTTGTAGTAGGAGGTTTATTATATAGACTTTACCCAGAAATGAACGAAGCCAAATTAACTCGTCTGCGTTCCCAATTGATAGATGAACAACAATTGGGTAAAATTGGGGCGCAAATGGGTTTAGGAAAGCTCATGTATTTAGGGAAAGGAGCAGAAAAAGATGGAGGAAGAGACAACCTTTCTTTGCTCAATGATACCTTTGAAGCCATTATCGGAGCGTATTTTCTCGATGCAGGAATTGAAGCAGTAAGTCACTATATTCAACCTCTATTTGAATTATTAGCCAAAAAATTAGTTCAAGAGCAAATACGTTCTGAAGCCAAAACATTTAATGACAGTAAAAATCAATTACAGCAATGGGCATTAGCTAACTATAATCAATATCCGATCTATGAAATAATCTATGAGAATGGTCCAGATCATAACAAAGAATTTACAGTTCAAGTATCGATCCAAAATAAAGTATATGCTATTGGAAAAGGTCGAAGAAAACAGTCAGCCCAAAAACAAGCAGCAGCCAAAGCCTTAGAAATTGTTGAGCAACAAAACAACTTACGATTAAGTAAGAAGTAATCAATAACTAACCACTAACAACTAACCACTAACAATAATCATGTTAATTTTCCCAAGATTATTTTTATTGACACTGGTCTTCTGGTTCAGCTTTAATTTATGGGTAACTCCAGCCCAAGCTAGCATCAAGCTAAACGAGCAATTTAAAGCAACCGCAAGCTGTTCCGCTTTTCAATCCATTAGAAAAAGAACTAACCCTGGTAATATACAAACAACCCCCGATACCATCTATCCAGTCACAGCCAAAAATAAAGAAGATGCAACTTATTATTACCTAAAAATTGAAAGTGCTAGCCCTTCTGCACGCTGGGTTTCTGTCAATTGTGGAGAATTAGTCGGAACTTCTATAGTCGAACCTACTGAGCCTAAAAGTACCGATAACTTACTAGCTATTAGTTGGCAACCAGCATTCTGTGAAACTCGTCCCAACAAGCCAGAATGTCTCACTCAAACTGAAAGTCGCTTTGATGCTTCCAACTTTAGCTTACACGGTTTATGGCCTCAACCAAGGGATAATGTGTATTGCGGTGTAAGTGACTCAATCGAAAGAATTGACCGCGATAAAAGATGGTTTGAGTTACCAGATATTGAACTATCGGAAGGGCTTAAAAAGGAGTTAGCAGTTAAGATGCCAGGGTACCAATCAGGTCTGCATCTCCATGAGTGGTATAAACATGGTACTTGCTATAGTGCTACACCAGAAGAATATTATCAAGAATCTCTTGACTTGCTAGACCAAGTTAATAACTCTGTGGTGCGAAATTTATTTGTTGAAAATATTGAGCGCGATATTACCGCTAATGATATTAGAAATAAGTTTGATGAGGCTTTTAGCAATCAAGCAGGGAATAAAGTTTCGATTCAATGCAAAAGAGATAATGAACCGACAAGGCGGAATATTATTACAGAGTTAAAGCTTAATTTTATGGGAGATATCGAGTCTGATACTCTGGTATCAGATTTATTTAAAAATGGAGAAAATGTATCTCAAGGTTGTTATATCGGCGAGGTAGATCGGGCGGGATTTGATTAGTATTGGTCAGAGTCTAGGTAAGGGGTGTGAGGAATGGGGATTAGGGAATTGGGGCATTGGGGAATTGGGCGTGGTTGATGATAACTTGATAACTGATAACTGATAACTGATAACTGATGACTGATGACTTGATAACTGATAACTTGATAACTGATTACTGATGACTGATTACTGATGACTGATTACTGGATAAGTGATAACTGATTACTTTTGAATAGGGAACAGGTAATAGGTAATAGGGAATAGCAAACAGAAAATCCATAACCTATAGCCTGTACCTTTCAATAACTGATAACTAATTTAGCGGAATATTGCTGGTTTCTCTGGTGAATTGCTGTTATTAATAGATCTTACCCTTCTTGATTGACTTCTTTTTAGCTGTGTACCAGTACCTCCATCAGCAGGATCCAGGAAAGGTCGCAAGTCGATATGGTTAGGAGAGCCAGAATTCCTACTAGGTGCTTTGTTTCCTCCTAAAAGTTGACCAATATCATTGAGAATATTGTTACTACTACCAGTTTCTCCAAAGGTATAAATTCCTTGGGTTTGTTGTCCATCATCAGCAACTAGGAGATTTTCAAAAATGAGGTCGCGAGTGAGTTGGGGGTCTTGACCAGGAGGTACAGTTAAAACTATACGACAATCTGTGGGATCGGCTAGGGTGGTTACACAGATGGTATCGTAACCGTTTTCCCATCCTGTACTCATTTCGATTAATCCATCTTCCCGATAAGATTCGAGACGGCGAGTGATTTCATTACAACGTCTTTGGGGAGACCAACCGCCTCCTAATTGACCAGGAACAGCCCAAGGATAGGAACGTCGTGGTTGACTTTCAGGATAGTACATTACGGTATATTCGCCGTTAACGTATTCGCAACCGAATCTAGTATCAGAGTTGCCTTTGGTTACAGTTGTTGAGGGGTTAGGATTGGTACCAGGGTTGGGGTCAATAATTACTTCTGGAGGTTGAGAATTATTTTGACTCACTACTAATGCTTGTCCGAAGTTATTGCTATTTAATGATAGTTCTGAGGGAAAAGGAGCAGCATTAACACTATTTGCACCTAAGACTAGAGAAGCCATAGTGAGGGGTAAAGTAGCAGTAGCAATAGAGGATTTTAGAGGATTGAATTTGTGTGACATCATAAATTTTCCTGATAATTCAACAAATTTTTTTATATATATAAAAAACCCGTCATAGAGTTAATTATGATTTTAACTATGACGGAAGGAAAAAATAAATGTTTCGTCTGGCTAAGTTGATTAAATTCTTTTTTCTAAATACTGACCAATGGTAATCTCTTGTCCTGCGCGAGAAATAATGGTTTGTCGGGTACGATAATTTTTACCAATGAGTTTTACTTCTTCTTCAAACACAGAACCACTGTACTCTGTACGCAAGCATAGAGTATCGGGATTATTGAAGGAACAAATCGCAATAATTGGTTTAGAGGTGGCAAAACCGCGATCGCGATAGAGTTTATTTCCTAAAATACCGAATATAGTAGAGCCATAATTCGCTTTTCTTTCTTGGTTAGTGTAGTTGCTTTCCCAGCTTACTACTGTACCACAGGATAGAGCAGATTTGGGTTGTAGTTGGTGTAGTTGAGCTAATTCTAGGAGTTCTGGTGCGTCTGGCTCTAAAAATCTAATAGTTAGTAGGCTTTCTACTTCTTGAGGCTCTTGTTCTTGATTCAGCATATAGTAGCGTCTTTGAGATTTCCATTGACCTTGCGATCGCTTGAAATACTCTACCGCTAAAGATTCTAAAGTATTATTGGTCATTCCCACAGATATCATTTAGACATAACCTCTTTTTAAATAACGTTAGCGCATATTCTGGATATTATGTAAATACCTAGAATCTAATTTGTAATTTTAATTAATATATCACGATGAATTTACTATTTTCATCCAGAGCTTAAGATTTAAGTTTTAGGGAAAAACTCTGACTAAACAGTAGTCTTTCTTACGAATTATCAATAACTAAACTTTTGTAAAACCTACATAAATAAAACGCATACAACAGCAGATACAGACATAGGAGTTGTAGGGAAACTCATTAATTCATTACTCCAGAACCTATGCTAGTGTCTGCTATTGAAGAGAATTTACAACTGTTTTATGCCAACGAACAATTACCTTTATCTTCTGAGTATCTATGGTTGATTATAGACGGAGTAGTGAAAAGCTCTACCATCAACGAGAAAGGAAAAAATGTCACCTTAAGTTATTGGGGAGCAAAAGATGTTGTAGGGAAGCCTTTATCTGGTAACAGGCTTTGCATACTTGAGTGTGTTACTTCTGTAAGAGCGGAGAAAATTTACGTTCAAGATTGGCAAAAATTATCACCTGCTGTATTTCGTTATGGACAGCAAGTTAAAGAATTAAGTAATATCATTCGTACTGGGAAAGCACCTCAACGCCTATTGTTACTTTTAGATTGGTTAGCCAATAAATTCAGCGAGCGACTCAACCCAGATAAATCAATTAATTTTAATATTACTCATCAAGAATTATCAGAAATAATCGGTGTCAGTCGTATAACAGTAACTAAAATACTCAATCAATTTGAGCAAGAAGGAGTAATTTCCCGTCCTGAGAGAAATACAATTATTGTGCATTAATTCAACCCTTGGGATTAACTTGTTCCACAAGAAGTCTCACGGCACCTACTGAAAACCTAAACAAAGTTCTACATAAGTAGTGCAATGATTAGGATCGGGACTCGGTGATTTCCCTGTTTTACGATCTGATTAGCTACTGGCAAAAGAGAGAGGGAAACTCGTCTCATCATTATCACTAATAACAAGAACTTTCTCTAGGGTTTTCATCCAATCAAAAAGTTGTGAACGTCTAACTTTGTTAGATTTAAGATATCGCGAAACACGAAGATAAGTCGTCCAAGAATGTCTAGCCAAATCCTCTGGTCTGACTAGACATTGTGGGGCGCGTTCGCTATAACCCATTGCCCGACGAGCAATTACCATAGCTGCTGCCGTCCCCGAATTTAAGCCGTATCTTGCCATAAACTTAATCATGCCAATGACAGTGGTAAAAGCTGGATTTTCTAAATACAAACCAATCCCATACCGCTTGCACCTAGAAGTTAACGCCTCTCTAAATATACTAGTTGAGAGATTAGAAAGCATAGAATTATAGGCTTTTGATGCTTCAGACTGTGATGCTTTCTTTTTAGAAAAGTCTAACGATTCGATAGCTATTGGACACTGATAATTAAATGCTATAGTTGTTAGCTTAACTACCAAATCGCGCATCATTACTTGTCTTTGACCAGAGCTAAATCCTTTCCATTTAAAGTTAAATTTGCCCTTCTTCTTGATATTGCCATCAGCTAAAACATAAGCCCATTCAACACTATCTCGGTTAAAATCAACACCAATACAACCATTAGCAAAAGATGTAGTTACTGGTACTTCTTGAACATATGTAGTTAGATGAATGTACCATTGGTCTTGTTTATGTTCTCTTCTGAAAACTTGTACTGTAATTGGCTTTTGTTGTTCTAAGGCATAAAGCAATGATGATTTGCGACGACGACGACATTCAGTAACTTGAAAGGGAATTTCTAAAACACGACCGTATTCTGATTGCATCAAACGAGGCAAGGTAACAATTGCTTTAAAATTATCTCTAATAATATGAAATATTTTAATCATCGTACCGCCACCAACTTGAGATTTTCCAACACAATAAAATCTACCACCTCGTTTTTTTCTCCAGTCAGCTAACCATTCATCATGATGGCGATATTCATTTTCTTCTAAATGGTACTGGGCATCAAATAGTTTTTTAGAGCCAAAACAAATGTGTAGCCTATCTGTAGATTCTAGTAGGGCTAACTCCTTTTTCAGTGATTGTATTTTAAGTAGTTTAGATTTTAAACCTAATGCTTGATTCTGCTGCCTAATTGTCGGATTTTTAACTTTAGATAAACTGTTAAATATACTTTTTGCTTTCTTGATTTTCTTTTTAACTTGTTCTTTAATTCGAGATATGTTTAATTTCTTGGCATGGGTTAACTGAGAATAAGTTTGCTTGACCTCCGTCGCAATAGAATCAGCCCATGCCCACTGAAGATTAAAACGAGACTGATATGATTTTTCAATCTCATTTTCCCTCATACCTCGCTGCATATCATTTAAGCCAGTACGACGTATCGATTCGTACTTATCTCCAAGGGCATCAAGAATAGGACTATATTTAATTTTCGCTTCGATCCCTACTCGAAGTCCTTTGCCAACCATGATTTAACACTGAAGTTTATTTGGTAATTTTAACATAGTTTCATGAGGTATGTTTAATATTTGTTTTATAGCTTGTTCTTTTTCTTTTCTATAGTTTCTAGCTCCGTATAAACGACATGAGAAGCAATGTACCACTGCCATTAAGTCCTCTAAAAGCTCCGCCTGGGGAGATAATGATTCTGCGTTCGCTACAACTATCTGACATCCTCTCTTGCTAAGTAGTTGTTCGATTAAGTCAAAGGCAAAGCGACAAAGACGATCTTTCTTTGTCGGCAACAACCATTACTTGAATTTTTCCTGAAAGTGCATCTTCAATTAAACCCAAGAATTTTCTCCGCTTAAAATTCAAACCGCCTCCAATCTCTTCTATCCATTCATCTACTGCATATCCACGAGCCAAGCAAAATTGCTCCATTGCTGCTTTTTGATTTGCTAATTCACTCTTTTGTTTTTGAGATGAAACGCGACAATAAACCTTAATTAATCTTTCTTCTGATATAGGTTTTAGTCCTTTTGCTTGCGCTAAATCTTCTTCTGTATAATAGCGATGATTGCTAGGAGTTCTCTTTGCTTTTAATTTTCCCGTTCTATCCCAACGTCGTAGTGTTTCAACTGATACTCCGATCTCTTTTGCCAACTCATGAGGGCGCATACTTACACATTATTTTAAGCTTTGTATAAGTATGTATAATAAATTAGCTACTAGAAGTCAACAGGAAAAACAATGTACCACCACCATCAAGTCTTCTAATAATTCAGGGGCGACATAACTAGGGAAATAGATTAGAAATCGAATAAAAGATTGATAGTAGTACCGCAGGACTTGCGGGGAAAGAAATTGACGAGCGCGGGAAGTCCGCTTCAGAACATAGCAATTCAACTTTATATACAGACGATAAAGCCTATAAAGCGGACTTCTCCCCCCGCGCCGACGTAAGGCGCTCTGGGTAGCGCTCGTCGTGACTGTCAAATTTATCGCAGAAGTCGGGGACATATGGCATCCAACGGTTGCTGTATATCTAGATAATCCGCGTAGGGCAGTAAGTGCCTACTTGCGAGAGTGGGAAGCCATCGCTATACTGCTTGCAGTTAGCGATGGGAGGAAGTCACTTAGTTAAAAACAAATTCTTCCGAAGGGGGGTTGCGCCACAAATGTTGTAAACCAGTAGCAGGGATTGTAAGATATAAAACATCTTGAGGAGCGAGACTAGTTTCTAATAATTCCCCACCACGGATTATGTGTCCGTTTCTTTCTAGATATAAGGGTACGAAGTCTCTTTGCATCGCAGCTTCTTTGATAAGTTGGTGACAAAAAGGATGTCTGGGAGTAATCAGAGTTGCCAAAGCGACCCATAATAAATCTTGAGTCATACCGTGACCTAAGATTCTACCTCCTAAAGCAGCAGCAGCAAAAGTGTAGGTTGATAACTCCAAGGGAGATAAGACATTATCAAATTGAAATACCTCTTGCATAGATTGAGCAAATTGAGGGTCATTACAGCGAACAACTGTTTTGATGTAGGGTGCGACAGCTTTAGCAGAAAGAGCAATTTCCAAGTTCATCATGTCATTACTGGTGACAGCAATTAGACTATGGGCTTTGGAGCTATTAACTGCTTTGAGAGTGGTAGCTAAACTTGCATCTTCGATAATAACTGGTACGCCTAGAGAACGAGCGCAGTGAATAAAACGGTTATTGGGGTCTGGTTCGATCGCCACTACTTCATGACCTTGACTTTGAAGTTGTCCTATTATTTGAATTCCAATACCGCCAAGTCCACAAACAATATGATGATTATTTTTGGGTAATTTAGCCACATCCCAAGCTTGTTTAAGACGGCTACCTAAGACAAAATCATTAATCAGAGCGTAGCAAATTCCGATCACACCTGCTCCTACAATCATCATAATGGCAGTAAATACTTTAATTGTATCGGGGGCTTGTTCTGCTACCTGCTCTTGTCCTCCCGCACCTGTAATCATTCCTACAGAAAAGTAAAGAGCATCTACTACAGAGGTATTGAGATTGACACTGACATAGATAGCTGTGGCGAGAAACACCATCACTAACAAAGATAGGTTTACTACAATTACAGGTCTGGTGTAGCGTTGATAAAGAGGGAGATTGGTAATGGCTTTAATTAATTTTTGCCACCAAAAGCGTTTTTTACGGCGAAATGTCGGTTTATTGCCCAGAATTAGGCGATCGCCTAATTCCAATGTTTTCCCGCTAATAACTGCGGAAACCAAGTCAATTTCTGTCCTAACTGGTAGATAATAAATCAGCATTCTAGAAGAATTCTCCCAAAGCTCTGCTAAGGGTTTACCTAACCAGGGATGATATCGATCTATGATTTCTTCATGAATGGGCCAAGTGCGATTAAATAGTTGTAATTGTCCGATAGCTTGATTTCCCAAAGCTGCAAAGGTGAAGATAGGAGCAGCCAGAGCAGCAACGCTCATTGTAAAATGCTCTGTTAGAGTACGGTCTAATCTTTGCCCAAGGCTTTGATTGAATAGACGATTAATAATTCTAATGTGAGGATTGAGGATTTTCGCCTGAGTCAGAACAGCTAAATTAAAAGAATCATCATTACTGGCTAAAACCAGAGTGTGAGAATCTCTAATTCCTGCTTTAACTAGAATAGCAGGAGAACGAGCATCACCAATAATAACTTTTTCTTGACCGTGCAAAGTCATCTGGCGATCGCTTATCCCTACTACTTCCGCCCCTTGTTGTTGCAATAAGCTATATATTTTGTATCCAATACTACCTAGACCACAAACAATAATCAAAGGTTTCATAAACCAATAGGATAATTCTGGTTTCTCCTTTATTAATTACCCATTGATTGTGGCTCAAAAAATCAGCAAAGAATGTAAATTACATAACCAGTTTATAATTTTGTCTGGAGATCGAGATTAAATAAATATTTAGATTTTTTTGAATGGGTAATGGTTAGTGGTTAGTGGTTAGTGGTTAGTGGTTAGTGGTTAGTTATTACTTAACCTTCTAACTTGATAAGGAAATTCTCCTGACTATGAAAATCTGCTTCTGGTTGAGGATGAATTAATGACCAGTAACTTATATTTCCTGATTGAGTTTTTATAACGCTACTAATCCCTATTACTAAATCCTGTTCTGTATTAATAATAGGCTCTAAGTTCAGAGCAAGATGCAATTTTAAACTATTATTATTGTGTTCTATGCTGAAGGGAAGATTTTTAAAAGCAGTTTCTTTTTTCATACCTTGACGATAATCATCGAAATGATAAACATTCCAATTTCCTGAAGGAGCAAGATTAAATTCCCAGTAATTGCTAGTATTAATAATTTTTAAGAAAAACTCAAAGCAAGTTTCTTGCCACAATTCATCTAGGCGTTCAGGATTTATTACTAGGGAGGGAATGGCGATAATAGATAAATCTCCTTGAAGGAGGTAGCTCATTATCAAATTATTATTTTGTCTAGATACTTTACCTACAATGTTAATATCTGGTACAAATTCTGATGAGGTCAAAGGCTTTAATTGAAAATCGCGATCGCTCATATATGTCACTAAGATTAAATTTTTATTTTAATTAATCAGCCCAACCTAATGTAATTACAAATAACTTATTTTCTGAACTAACAGCATAGCTTTCATTATCGAAACCCCAAATATAATCTGATCCTTGTCCAATTTGAAACTTAGATACTTGAATATCACTATTATCAAATGCTTTTTCAATGAGTCTAACTAAATCATGTTTGATTTTATTTTGACCTGATATGATATACCGCTCATCATTAACATTATATTTCCCATCAAATAAACGTTTCACAATCCATTTTTCCACAGTATTATCTAAACTATTTTTCCAGTCATCAATTGCTATAAGCTCTCCACATTTACAAGCATCTCTCAATCTTTCTCTTGAATATCTGTATTGAGAATATTTAGCTAAGATTGCTAATTGAATATTTTGATATATAAGCTGCTACGCAGCTAGATTGTATAATATCAAGACAAGACAAATCAGCGATACCCAACAGAAATGCCAGCTAAAAATCATCTTTCTCCAGAGCAAAAAGAAAGACTAATTAAAACCTTAAAAGAAAGTGATAATC
>JASJCP010000137.1 GCA_030065935.1 Xenococcaceae cyanobacterium MO_167.B27 | reverse complement strand
TGTAAGTATTTTTTTTCTTCTGGTGAAAGAAAATTTTTAGTAGGCATTTCGCGACCCGCTACGCGGTTGCCTGTGGCACCGCTGTTTTATTTTCTCTCACTCATTATAGGTTAACTAAGTGCGTCTAAGCTTATCACGATCAATCCCTTCTGTTCCACAGCTAGGGCAATCCCAGCTACGAACATTGAGGGGCAGTTTTTTAACTACAAAACCAATCTCCCCTTTAGAAAAGGGGAGATTGGCTCAACATAACTAACTAGCTCAAATCAGGCTAGTTTGTGTTTATAATTTGCTGTGCCCTCCGTCACAGAAAGGGAGATTATTACTGTGCTTGCACTTACAGAGTGCAACTTTCTGTTTTTCCTCTACGGTGAACTGCATTGGTGCTAATCCAGTTCCCTGGTGGGAGCCGTTACAAAAAACTCCATCCTCAGAATTCCCGCAGGTGCAAAAATAGTAAGTTCCTGGCTCTAGTTCTAAAACACTAGGCTGTTTGGCTACAATTGTAGGCTGAGTCATTTTAGTTCTCCTCTCTTTGTAAATTGCAAAATTATTTGGGTTTAAAACACAAAGGTTTTGTGTTGATTTAGATTTTGACTAGTAAAGTCATAGCAATCCTAATGAGTTCGTAAGATTGAGTAGCTTTTTCTCTACTTCTTACTAACAACTCCCTAGTTCCTGTGACCCTAAAAACAGTTTCACAACTTATGCAGGATTGCTAGGTATAGATAAGTTAAGGAACAATATATTAGGGAGTTGAATTCAATCAGCTAGGGCTATTGAATTGATGAAGAAAAGCTTAATTACCCATCAAAGCAACTACATTTTCTTGCAGTTGATTGACGGCTCCGACGGTTGTAATCAATTCTGCAACCGTGGAACTTCTTTGGCCGGCTAAAGTTTTCTGACCATCGTAGACAAAAGTGTAGGCAGTTCGCTCAACAAATGGACTGATTTGTTTAATATACTTAGCCTGATTTTCTACTATTGTTGTGTATTCAGTCGAGGTAAAAAACTTCTCCATTTCTAAAGGATTGGAGAAAGCGATTTCAAAAGCAGCCTGATATTGCTTTTCTAAAGGTTCAAAATGGGAAACTCCCGCAGCATCTGGTCGTGAATTGTCTATTTTTTCAAACAAATGCAGTCGGAATTTTAGCACTGAATTGCTCTGAATAATAGATCCAGCAAAGCTATTTTTCATGTATTGGCGGAAGGCATCTACACTAACACCATCAGCTTTCTTGACCATAACATGGAATTTCAGAACATCTAGTCTTCCATTAGGGTCTCCTATTTCAATGCGATCTACATAGGTTTTAGAATTACCTGGGCTAGTATTGTAACCAATTGCTTTGCTGAAGATGTTGTGTTCATCATCCATCAAAATAGTAGCCGAGTTGAACCAAGTCTGACGGTCTGCCTCGCTGGTGAAAGTTAATTCAGCAATGCCGTGAAATTGGTCTTCTAATGGCAAAGAGGTTTCTATGCCTTCGGGGGTTGGCCACATATACCCTTGGTTATATTCCAGGTGAAACTGCCAGTATTGGTACTGACCTGGTAGCCTAGCACAAACTGGACCGTGAACATTTCGCCAGTAGTCATCAAAAACTTCTAGCTGGAGTCCTTCTCGCTTCCACAAAGGAACATAAAAGGCTACTTTTCCTTTTTGATCGCGGATGGCATAATCTGACTTTGTCATTACAGAGTGCATTTTTCCAAAACCTCTTACAAAACTTAAGTAGTGATTAATTTCAGCAGTTCCAGAGGAGCAAAAACATCGCGGTAGAAGGTTAACTGCTCGGTTTTGAGATAACAAGCACCTCGATGACCACGACGAACCCAAGTCACATTCCCTTTAGCTATTGTTTCGTTAGTCTGATCATCTACACAATTCCATTCAAAGTAAGTAAATTCGCCATAAAACATGACAATTGGCCAAACCATGGTGACTTCAGGTTGTGCAATCAATGCCCACCAATGTTGCTCGCGCTCTTTTTGCTGTTCTAATCCACGATAAGGACCATCCTGACAGAAATAAACAAGATCGTCGCGATATTCTCCAGTTAAAATATCGCCTCTTCCCTGTCTCAAGGCTTCACAATGAGTGGGCCACCATTCCTTATTTTCTTGTTCAATTTGTTCTAGGGTGTAATTAGGGCTTATTGGTGGCAGTGTCTCTTCTTTCATTGCCACAATTTCTTCTGCCTTCTCAATCAGTTTCTTTCCTAGTTCGTTAGAAACAAGTCCTGGTTTAGAATAATCAGCAGCTAAATCATTATAATAGTTAATTCGCTGGTTAATTATTCTTTTAGAGTTTCCAAGCATTTCGCTATCCTCTTTTGAGGAGGAAAAATTTAGTGTTTGTTCGAGCATGGCATAAACTAGTAAATTTTTAGAGTTTGAGAGGTTGATGTTGAATAACTAAAATTCAATTAACTGACAGACTAATGAAATTTTTAGGTCAGAATTTCGTTAAGGGTTCCAAAGCTACCGGCAGCTTTATTGAAGCCTGCGTAAACACACAGAAACAACAAAAGTTCTTCAATTTCTTCCCGCGTAGCTCCTTGTTTAAGAGCCATATTCACGTGTGCTGGAAAAGGATTACCAGAACCAGTATGATTTTGATTGACAACATCAACAGCAATTGTAATTAATGCCTTGGTTTTTTGATCTATTAAGGGAAGATTCCAGGCTTCCCCTGCTACACGAGTAACAAATTCACCAAATTTAGGATTAATCCCTTTTAAACCCTCTTGAAGTTCTTTGTCATCCAAAACCGCGTTTTTGTAGGTCATTTGACTCTCCATCAAGAAAAAATAATTTTGTGTTGATTGTTTGCTATTTTAATAGAGGTGTTTGCATTTCTGAATCAATTGAATTAAATCTTGGAAATTTGTGTACTTTGTTTCCTAGATAAGAAGCAATTTCTTCATTTTCTAGTTTCCCAAGTTATTTAATCTTTTACTAGTGAAGATTGGGAATTTAGAAGAGAAAATTATTAATAATTTTTTAATTACTTTTCTATATTACTTCTCTTGTAGCAAGTTAAAGTTGAACTTAGGGGAACTCGCGCTAATCAATCTTGTCAACACTCGCCGAGAAACACTAGGAAGCGCACCAATAAGAGGAAGTAAAAATAATGGGATGGTCTTCAGTATTAAGTTGTTGCTCCTAACTTAAACACAGAAAAGATGTTATCTATGAATAACAGAGTCAATGGCTTTAATTAAATGAAAATTATTATATTATCATAAATTAATTGATTTTTTATTTTTTTAGTTAACTTTTTTACTAATTTCCTAAAATTTTATGTACAAACAATCATAAATAAAAGTAATTTTAAAATAGTCAACTCAACCATATTTGATGCTTAATAAAAAACTTAATGACTAGTTTACCTCCGTATTTTTCATCAAAATTATTTACAAGAAAAAATTAATTCTAGATAAACATTGGAGAATAATTATGAGACCAAGAATTTTTGATACTACCGATTCGAGTGAAGGTCGTGAAAAGTTTGATTCTAGAACGCAACTATACGCTACCCGCAATCAATTTCCCCTGATTGCACGTATTTTTCTATCAATTTTATTTATATGGACAGCAATCAGCAAAATTCTGAACCCTGTTGGGACGCAAGAATATATGGCTGCTCATGGTATCCCTTTCACAGATCTGTTGTTAGTAATGACGATTGCCGTACAATTTCTAGGGGGCATATCTCTTTTGCTTGGAGTTAAAGCGCGCTGGGGAGCAACAGCTTTAGCCTTATTTCTCATCCCAGCGACATTAATTTTTCATAGTGACTTCTCCGATCCAAACCAGTCCATTCAGTTTCTGAAAAATTTGGCAATCATTGGAGGCTTATTAATGGTAATTCAATACGGTTCTGGAGCGATCGCCTTACGTTTTGGTCGCCGTGTTAAATAACGATTGTCCCAGAGGCAAGTAATCCCTTTCCCACTTGAGATATTTAGTACATAAGTACAAAGGTTTCGGATTGACAAAATGTTGAGTTATCTTCTCAAATTTCAAATTTTCTCTCAGCAAATTTATTTGGATTTTATTTTTGGCAATTGTGGCTAAATCACACAACAAAGTAGAAAAATTAAACCAAAAAGCTCCCTTGATTCCCCTTACTACCTTGTGTCAAACTGGGTCAACACCCAGAATAGTAATCATTGGGGCTGGTTTTGCAGGACTTAGAACCGTCCGCAAATTAGCTAAGGCTAAAGCAGAAATACTGCTTATCGACCGCAATAACTATCATACTTTTATTCCTTTACTCTATCAGGTGGCAACTGGTTTTGTGACCCCTGAGACGATCGCTTATCCTGTGCGTAAATATCTGCGTTCTTTGCCTAATACTTACTTTATAAGAGCAGAAGTACTAGGGATCGATTTTGTGGCTAAAACTATTAAAACCGAGAATAAACGCATTATCTATGACTATTTAGTGTTAGCTACGGGCAGTCAAGCCCAATTTCTCGGTGTAGATGGCGCACCCCAATATTCTCTATCGATGCGAACTCTAGACGATGCAGTGAGGTTGCGCGATCGCATTATCGGTAATTTTGAACGTGCTTCTATTTGTCTTAACTGGGAAAGACGAGAGCAACTGCTTACTTTTACCATCGTCGGTGGTGGTGCAACAGGAGTAGAACTAGCAGGAGCTTTAATTGAACTGATTGAAGGGACTTTGGCTAAAGATTATCCTGCCATCGACCCAAAACAAGTCAAAGTCATCTTAATTCATTCGGGAAAAAGGCTGCTGGCGGATTTTCCCCCTCATTTGAGCGAATATACTGCCAGACAATTACGCCGTCGCGGAGTCAAAATTCATTTTCAAACCCGCGTCAGTTGGGTTATGCCAGGAGCGATCGAATTAGATGACGGTACTATTATAGAAACAGAAGCGATTATCTGGACGGCGGGAGTTGAAGCCAATATTCCTCAACCTAATGACGAATTACCCACAGCCAAAAAAGATAAAGTGTGCGTCCACTCCACTCTACAATTATTAAATTATCCCGAGGTTTACGCTGTGGGGGATGTTGCCTATGTCAAACAAAACGGCGAACCGCTTTTAGGCATTGCTCCTGAAGCTTTACAACAAGGAACTACGGTAGCTCGCAATTTACAACGACAGCTTCAAGGATTACCGCCCCAACCTTTTGACTATTTTAATAAAGGAACGGCAGCGATTATTGTTCGCAATGCAGGAGTTGCTTACCTGTTCGGCAAAATTCCCTTAAAAGGCTTTTTCGCTTGGCTGCTGTGGCTGGGCATTCATTTATATTATCTTCCAGGTTTAGCCAATCGTCTGACGGTTTTAGGTAGCTGGATTCGCGACTATTTAACTAAAGAGCGGGCTATTCGTCAGTTTCTTGCCATTTACAGCAGTCGAAGCAAAAGTTAGGACGTAATGGAGAAGTAGTAAATTAGATTTCTTGCACCCACTCCCCTAAACCTTGGGTAGGGCTGTTTCATTCTAGTATGAGACAGGTGGGGAAATAGGGAGATAGGGAAATAGGGGGTATTTTCGGCAAATACTCGATATATGAGCAAAATTTATTGAACTATAAATTTGTCGCTCAAGGAATTGTTAGTCAACACCGCGATTAGAGAGGCTTCCTAGCCAGAAGCGGGTCTCGCGGTCATTTCAGTTGAGCTTAGGGACTTGCGCTTTATTAAAATACCAGCCTTTTAACTAATTCATTTAATTGTTAGGCTCTTACTGCTAACTGATGAAGGCTGGTATTTTAATTTTTTGCTCCTTCCTTACCAGAAAAATGAGTAAGTTTTAAAAACTTATCGGGGCTTATTTTTAAGCAAATTATGTTTTATTTCCCCATTTCCTCACTACCCTATCTCCCTATCATCCAAAATCTTTAACAAGCTCGCATTTTGAAACAGCCCTACCCTTAAGAAAGGGGGAATTTTTTGGGGTTAATTATGAACAACTGCCATAACTAGCTAGAGTATTTCCTGTTTCATCTACAACTATAACGCGATCGCCTTCATCAAGTTCGGGGAATTCCATTTGTTGTAATTGTCTGATTAATATATTTTCAGGGATGCTATGACTGCGTTGTCGGTTGCGTTCAAAATATACTGTTTCTGGACAGTGAAAAACAACTAAGGTAACTAATGCTCCATATCTGCGACTGATGCTAATTACTTGTTGTCGGAAATCTCTTCTTAAAGAAGTTGCATCCCAAACAATTTTACTATTACTGCGAAGCAAGGTTTTAAGTTGTTCTTTGGCTATATGAACGATTTTACTATTCTGAGATTGATCGCTGCGAGAATGGGCTATTTTCTCTCTAAGATCGTCGAGAGAGATAACTGTATAGTCAGGAAGATTTGTAGCTATCCAGGTGCTTTTACCCGCTCCGCTTACACCAAAAGTTAACACTACTTTAGGAAATGAATCTCGATAAGAATAAGAGCGAGCAATTTCCTCTTCAGGAGAGAAGATTTTTCCTGCTTCCCAACGAGAAATTGCATTAGTAAAAATCAGATCCCGAGTATCTTTATCCCAATCAGCTAATTCTCGATTAAAATATTCCCGCCAAGCTTGATATTCTGCTCCAAAACGTTCCCAAGCTTGATATTCTTGAGCAAACAAGCCATACATTTCGACATATTCTAATTGCTGCTGAAGATCACTACATTCTCTTCCTCGGATATCTGCTAACTCTAACCAGTAAACTAATTCTGGATCTGCTAGACGGGCGATTCTTTTGTATTCTCCTAGAGTTTTATCTTTAGTAACTAACTGTTTAGGATCGTGATGATAACCAACTAATCCTAATGTTGTTTCTACTACACAATAGGGTAAACCCAAACCCATTAACTTGGGTGCGAGATAAGAGCGTCCTTTACTAGCGTGTCTGGGTGCTACAGTACGAACTATACCCTGAATTTCTTGCTCTTTAGTAGTTAAAGGTTTAGCAATATCGTGTAACAATGCCCCTAGAATTAAACTTAGACGACGCTCTTTACTAAGATGAGTTGCTTCGGTTGCTAAAATCTTATAGGTTTCATCTAATACCATCCCCGTATGAATATGCACATCTCCTTCTGCGTGCCATTCTGAATCTTGAGGTGTAGATTTATACTCTTTTAGTAAAGGGATGAGATCGCCTAAACCCCTAACAAACTCATCAATAGTTGGGGTTGCTCCTTCAACTATTTTATTTATCATTTATTATTCCTCTTAACCTCTTCTTTATCCCTCATGCTTCATCCTTCATCCCTTTAAAATTCCATTGGGTACAACTTCCCGATACATCCAATGTTCGTCAGTTTGAACATGATTAGATCGCACCCATTTAGCTATGTTGTTGGCAAAATCATCATAATGAAACTGCTCTACATTTCTAACCACATATCCTTCACACTTATCACAATTTATATTTTCTCCTATAGCTCTAATTTTGGCTTCATCCCACAACCCTTGATACATGACAGGAGGTATTTCTAAACCCCAAATTTCTGCCCATTCTTGAGTTTCTGACCAACTCAAACAATAATTATCTTTATTCCAAATAGCGAATAAATAAAAATAGCTCTTTAAATTAAAGTAAGCAATAGAATGTCTAGCATAAAGATTTTCACCACAGATACGCCATCCTGAAGGAATATCATTACTAATAGATGCTTGTAAAGCTTTCACCCAAGCTCTAGATGGATGATGGCGACTATCCAAAGAGCGAGCGTGAATATAATCGGGATAAAGAGTTGTGTTTTCTCCGTCTAGTTTTTCTGTAACAACTACCTGACAATTCGCAAAGATTTTATTACTATCTAGTTTGATATCATCTCCTCCCACCCCTGGAGAAAAACTTAAATGAGGTGTTCTAGGATATTTATAGAGTTGAGAAGACATAAGGAATAAATATAATTAATTATGGTTATAAATATTTTATTGGTCTTGTTCCTATATTTAATGTAGTTTTTAAATTTTATATTTATCTAATCTTTCATAAATAGCATAATTGACTGGTAAGCTCTCATAAGTTACTAAATAATCTTGACTCCATTCGTTTATATAATCTTCAAACCAAATATGATTAGGAATTAAGTCGTGGCTGTCGGCTTTACCAGCATTGTGACTTAGATGAATTGCACGGACTTGAAAGGAATTAAGTAAAAGATAAGCAAGTTTCTTGAGTTGCCATGATATCACCCTGATGCCAAATATTAACATGAGATACATCAAGTAATAGAGGAAAGTTTATTAGAGTTGTAATACTAGAACACCAATACTCAGGAGAAGGCATTACTTCAAGATAGACAGGTACTTTTAAAGTATGCTGCATTTTAATTAATGCAGTTTCTAATTCTTGTTGGCTGCAATATCTTTTTAATGGTGGATGAAGAGATAAAGCAAGTACATTATGATTATCAATAAACTGTCTATAAATTTTCCAGGTTTTAGGTTGTAAAGGATTGAGTCTATAACGAAAATGATTTTGATATAAACAAGAGTCGTGGAGAATTAAGGAAATATCCTGATAGTCAAAATCCACATCACAGTTACTCCCAATTGCTAATTCTAAATTGTATAAAAATTTTTACCTTAACCAGTAAATTTAATTTTATCTAAGTACTTAGTTATCGCAATTCTTAGAGTTATGAGACACAACAATCAACAAAAATTAGACAAGGTTTAATATACTGGTGGTACAAAGTTTTGTGTTTCTATTGGTGGGCGTTTGTAGTGTAAGATTTTTTGTCGCGGAGGTAATTTGATTGGTTTTGGTGTCAAATCTTTGTAGGGAATGACGCTTAATAAGTGACTGATACAATTAAGGCGCGCTCGTTTTTTGTCATCTGCTTCTACTACATTCCAAGGAGAGCCAGGGATATCTGTCGCTGCAAACATATCATCTTTGGCTTTGGAATAATCGATCCATTTTTCCCGTGATTTTAAATCCATCGGGCTGAGTTTCCAGCGTTTGGTAGGATCATCAATTCTAGCTTGAAAGCGACGCTCTTGCTCGTCATCGCTGACTGAAAACCAATACTTAATTAAGATAATGCCCGAGCGCTGGATCATTAATTCAAATTCAGGGCAAGAACGCAAAAACTCGTTATATTCTTCATAGGTGCAAAAGCCCATTACCCTTTCTACACCAGCACGATTGTACCAACTGCGATCAAATAATACCATTTCTCCCGCAGCAGGTAGATGTGCTACATATCGCTGGAAGTACCATTGGGTTTTTTCGCGATCGCTTGGAGTACCCAAAGCTACAACTCTACAAATACGAGGGTTAAGACATTCGCTGATCCGTTTGATCGTACCTCCTTTTCCTGCTGCGTCTCTTCCTTCAAACACCACAACAACTTTTAAGCCTTCATGTTTGATCCATTCTTGGAGTTTTACTAGTTCAATTTGAAGCTTGGCTAGTTCTTTTTCATAGACTTTATCGTTAATTTTTTTTGGCTTTTTAGATTTTTTGGCTTTTTTAACTTTTCCTGATAATTTGGTTTTTTTGCCATTTTCTGAAGCATTTTGCTCTAAATTATTAGCTTGAGATTTTTCGACTGGTTCTTTTCCATCATTGGCGACTTCTAACATAATTCTTAGTTTCGCACTCTAGATAATTTTGATATATTTATTTAATTCTCTTAGAATTAGCGGAATCTGCTAACTTTTTTGATGTATTTATTTACTTATTTTAGGAATAATTCATTAAACTAGCACCACAGAATTACTTACTCATTAACCAGCCATCTACCAATAACCTGACCCATACCAATCGGTTGTTCACTAAAGCCAATTTTTCTGTAAAATTCAGGGGTATCATCCGTGAATAAATATACATGTTGTCCTTTTAACTTATCCAATAGGATTTGCATCATTTGGCGTGCAATACCTTGACCGCGAAAAGCAGTAAGTGTCCAGACATCTACAATATAAGCATTGCAGACACCATCGGACAAAACACGGGCTGTACCAATTATGCAATGATCTGCATAGGCGATACAAGTAGCATAACTATTTTCAAAAGATATCTTGAGTTGCTCAGGGCTTCGTCCATTGTCAAATGCGTCCTTATGTAGCGTTGTTTTCATCTCTGTCCAATCAACATTTACCAAATTTGTTTTGTAAGTTACTTTTGGCATTGGAATTGGTTTTGAAGAATAAATGTCTTTGCGTAATGGGGTTGAGACTATATATTTGCCTTTCCCCCATAAACTTTATTGTTTGAGCTTCTCCCCTATCTTAAATCTTTTGAGAGGACTCCCATCTAAACCCGCGCTTGGTTAGTGGGAGATGAATCAAAAGCAAAAACAAACTGCGTAGCATCCTTATTTATCAGGAGATTTTTGTTTTTCCACATAAGCCTTAAGTTGCTCCACAGTTACACCGCCACAACTAGCAACAAAGTATGCCCCTGTCCAAAAATGAGGTTTTCCATCAAAATATTTATTACTGGGTTCGGGATATTCTTTACGAATTAATCTCGAACTTACTGTTTTTAGATTAGCAATTAACTTTGATAATTGAACATCAGGCTTAAACTCAATTAACAAATGGCAATGGTCACTCTCCCCATTAAAATCATTTAATTGACATCCCCATTTATCTAAAGTCTCTTTAAAAATCATATGCAGTCTTTCAAGTATTTCTTGATCGATGACTTTTTTACGGTACTTGGTAACAAAGACCATATGTGCGTTAAGTTTATATACCGACCTAAAACCTTTATTATAGCTACTTGACATAACATAGCGATAAGCTGTACTGTAATCTACAGTATCATAAACAGGTCGAGCAATGATTACATTTACTTATCGCTACAAAATCAAGCCAACTAAGCAGCAAATCAGAAAGTTTGACCAATATTTAGATATTTGTCGCAGCGTTTATAATTTCGCTCATGGGGAACGCAAAGCTTGGTTAGAATCGCGAAAATCAAGAATTGATCGTTGCTCGATAGTTTCTGAATATATAATTCCTGCCGATGCGACCTTTCCTAGTTATAAAAATCAAGCAAAGGCTTTAACTGAAGCTAAAAAGAAATTTCCTCATTTAAAACTGGTAAATGCTCAGGCATTACAACAAGTTTTGAAGAGGTTAGATAAAGCTTGGTCTGATTTTTTCAAAATACCAGAACGAGGATTCCCTAGATTCCGTTCCAAAAACAGATTTCGGAGTTTTATTTTTCCCCAACTACTTAAGAATTGTTTAGATAACGGAAGAGTAAAACTACCTTCAATCGGGTGGATAAAAATCAGACAATCTAGACCTTATCCTATGGGTTTTACGCCTAAACAATTTCAAGTTGTTAGACGAGCTAGTGGTTATTATTTAATGATTGTTTTTCAATCTACTGAAACTGTGCCAGACCCTATACCTGGCAAGATATCATTAGGAGTTGACGCAGGAATCGAAAATTTTATTGGTCTAAGTAATGGAAAATTAATCAAGAGTCCTAGATTCTTAAGAAATCAACTTAAGAAGTTGAGAAGACTTCAGCGACAGCTTAAGAATAAAATTAAGGGTTCAAACAACTGGTTAAAATCCGTGAATAAAATTGCCTTATTCCACGAAAAAGTAGCAAATACAAGAACTGATTGGTTATTGAAACTTGCTCATCATCTTTGTAGTCAAGCTGACAATATATTTGTTGAAGATATTAACTTTAATTCTTGGTCAAAAGGTTTATTCAGGAAACAATCTCTTGATTCTGGAATTGGAAGTTTTATCAATCAAATATTACCTTTTGTAGCTTGGAAAAGAGGGAAATACTTTGAGAAAGTAAATAAAGACTTTAGCTCACAAGAATGCCCCGTCTGTAGATTATATACTGGCAAAAAATTATTACACCAAAGAATACATGAATGTCAGTATTGCAATACAGTTCTTCCAAGAGATGTAGCAGCTTCATTAGTAATTGAACAACGTGGAAGAATCGCGGTTGGACAGCCCGTGAGTAATCAAATTGCTTGTGGAGAGCGAGGTGCGGGGGTTTTACAGTTAACACTGTTTGACCTAGTAACTGCTTATTGAAACAAGAATCCCCCACTAAAATTAAAAACGTAGCAAACGCGGAGTTATTAATTTAATGGGGGGGTGTCAATTAATCTGGTTCGATGCCAGAACCAACGGGTGCAGTAGAGTTAAGCTTTAATTCGGGGTGATCTGCATTAATTTGACCCAAATTCCACTCATTTCTGATCAGTAATACTGGTCTGCCCCAATTATCTTTTACTGTCATAGTATTAAAGATTCTACCTGCTTTTTCTATAGCTTCCCAACCGCCAGCAACCCAACGAGCTAAACTGTAAGATAAGGGTTCTAGAGTAGTTTCTACGTTGTACTCATTACGGAGGCGAAACTGTACTACTTCAAATTGCAGTTGTCCCACCGCAGCTAAAATGGGGTCGCGCTTAAATTCATCACTAGAATACATTATTTGAATTGCGCCTTCTTCCCTTAACTCAGTAATACCTTTTTGAAATTGTTTGAATTTAGAAGGATTAGGATTTTTGATATAGGCAAAGATTTCAGGAGAGAAACAGGGTATTCCTTCGTATTCTAGTTTTTTCCCATTGTAAATAGTATCACCGATCGCGAATACTCCAGGGTTATTTAAACCAATAACATCCCCAGGATAAGCTACATCTAAAGATTCTCTACCTTGAGCAAAGAGTTTTTGGGGACGGGATAAGCGGACAGTTTTCCCACTGCGAGCGTGTTTTACTGTCATGTCTTTTTCAAATTTCCCTGTACAGACTCGGACAAAAGCGACTCTATCTCGGTGCTTGGGATCCATGTTGGCTTGGAGCTTAAAAACAAATCCTGTAAAGTCGGGATAAGTAGGCTCTATTTCCCCTTTGGATGATTTACGCGCTTCTGGTTTTAGGGCATATTCAAGGAAAGATTTTAAAAACAACTCTACCCCAAAGTTAGTCATAGCACTACCAAAGAATACGGGGGTCATTTTTCCAGCATGGACTTGTTCTAAGTCAAAGTCTAGAGCAATTTCGTCTAAGATTTCTAATTCTTCTTTTAGCTGATAATAAAGCTCTTGGTCGAGAAATTCCTCAATTCTGGGGTCGCCTAGATCAATTACTGTATCTTGGGCTGCTTTGCTTCCGTGAGCGCGTCTTTCAAATAGGTGGATCTGTTTATGAACTCGGTCAAAGACCCCTTGAAAGCGATCGCCCATTCCGATGGGCCAATTGACAGCATAGGTTTGCATTCCTAGCTCTTGCTCGATCTCATCTAACAATTCTAAGGCTTCTCTTCCTGGGCGGTCTAACTTATTGACAAAGGTAAAAATCGGCAGCGATCGCATTTGGCAGACTTCAAATAGCTTGCGGGTTTGAGGCTCTAAACCTTTGGCTGCGTCGATCAACATCACTGCATTATCTGCTGCTGCGAGGGTGCGATAAGTATCTTCACTAAAGTCTTGGTGTCCAGGGGTATCTAATAGATTAATCTGGAATCCGCTATAAATAAACTGCAACACAGTAGAAGTAATAGAGATTCCCCGTTGCTGCTCCATTTCCATCCAGTCTGAAGTAGCTTTACGCTGCGCTCGTCTTGCTTTTACCGCCCCTGCTTCATGAATTGCACCCCCGTAGAGTAATAGTTTTTCGGTGAGGGTGGTTTTTCCAGCGTCAGGGTGAGAGATAATCGCAAAATTGCGACGACTTTCCACAGCCTGTTGTATTTCAGTCTGAATTTCTACTGCCATGTATTTTGTTAGAGATCGAGTTCTACAGTAATTATATCTTTATCTAAGATTGCGATCGATATTAGAATCGGAGGAGGTATTGAGTGTCTGGTAGTTCACATCAAAAATCAACCACCTTATAAACAACGCTCCCATTTCGGTACACAGGCTGATAATAAATATCGCTGCAATTGTAGTAATTCAAATTATTAATCTGAATCATTGAACATCCTTCTGGTAAATAAGTTACCACTGCACCCACAGGAGGTCTGACAACTGTATAAGAACTGCCACTGGGTTGAAAAAAAATACCATCAGAATAGATATAGGTAGTTGAGCCGACATAAATAGTGCTGTAGTAGGGGGGAGGTGTTGCAATGGTAGCACCAATAATTAAACCAGTGGTAAAACCGACCCATCCCCAACCAGGAGGAACGTAATAGCCACCACCATACCAACCACCACCGTACCAGCGACCACGGTAATAATTGTCGTCGATGAAATCTTGTCGGTTATCCTGCCGTTCGGTGCGTTCTCCTTGGCGAATTTCGGTCCGTTCGCTGCGTTCTCCTTGCCTATCCTGTTGGGTTATTTGCCTATTTCCCTGCCGTTCTGTCCGTTCGCCCTGACGGTTTTGAAGGGTGTTTTGCCGATTTTGCTGATACTGAGAGCGGTTTCTAGAAGGAGAACTAATATTACCCCGATTTTGCAAGTCTATATTACTATTGATACGAGGTGAAGCACCACGACTACGAGAACCTCTACCACCCACTCCTCCGCGCAGTTGGGCAAAGGCAATGTCCAGAGGCAATAAAGTGGTAAATAACAGTAAGCTAAACAGAGTTGCTAAACGACGACGGGAAAAATTTTTCATTGACTATTTCTCGACTGCATCACTAATATTTTCCGCTGGCAAAAACTCAATACCAATAGCTTCTTCAGAAGGTTCATAGGTAAATGTCTTAGCAGGAATCTCAGGCGTAAAGTTCCATTTTGATAGTATTGCAGTATATTGTGGGCTACTAGGCAGGTTTTTGTAGGTTATCACAATTTTTAAAGGCAGAGGTTGTCGCGCTCGGCTGACCCACATTTGCCAATCTCGATCTTCTCCAATAAAGAGGATATGATATGCTGGAACCCGATCTACTAGGTTAGAACCCACAAAAACGGACTTTTGAATATCAGAAGTTACCTTAGCACAGGGATCATCCACAAATAAGTTAGACAGGGGAATAGTCAAACCATATTTTAGTTCAACATTTTTAACTACTTGATCAATGGTGGAAGCTGCTGGTTTGGTAGCATAAAAATCCAGATATGTATTTTGCCACGTTAAGAATTTTCCATCGTAATAAAAACTGTTGTTGCGCTGGTCCCCCCTATAATCTGATCTCAGTTGGTTAGGTTTACTCACCCAAACTTTTTGATAAGCAGCATACTGCACTTTTTCCCCTGAATCCAAGACATTATCATAGGTAATGTCCATTTCCACGGTGAAGGATTTTTGAGCTTTCAGAAAATTGCAGACTTGATCCAAAACCTGATCTGTTGTTCTCAATCCTGTACTGGGAAGTCTAGTTGAGGATGGTGCGGTTTGAGGTAATACCTTAGATGCAGTGACAAATGGCATTGTACAAGCCACAAGTAAGGTAGCAAAAATTCGAGTATTTAATAACATAGAGTCAATATTAAGCTTAGACACAGTTAATTTACTAGTTAAGAGTGGTATTAGGGGTTAGTGTTTTTATCGTGTGCAGTTGAGATGGATATTAGCTCAGTCGGCGGGAAGCCCCGCTCCTTCGTAGGATAGGAGTGGGGGTCGCTCCGCCCACCTTTGGTGAGATAGCCGACGCGACTAATTATGGGGAGAGTTTTGTGATTGAACGTATTTTTTCAATGTTTCTACTGTAACGCCTCCACAACTCGCAATAAAATAAGACTCGTTCCAAAATACGTGCCTACGCCCATAAACTTGAGGCAACTCCTCAATAAACTCCTTTCGGATTTTTCTGCTAGTCGTAGTCTTTAAGGAATTAACAAACTTGCTTAAATCCATAAGAATAGAGCGCGAAATTGACTGAATATTCAACAGCAATAAAGGGAAATAGCGCAGAATTCTTAAAATATTCTTAATTATTTCCATTATGAATCTGGAAATAATTAAGAATAACTGTCTCATCAAATAGGAGACAGTTTTAAATCAAATAATGTTACCTGAATTTTATCTTGAATATATTAAAAGTTATTTATCCCTCTTCTGTCACTCTCCAAATTCAAAGAGTAAGAAATAAACCGATTTATCCAGAAAGAAGCAATGGTTGAAATTGATTCATGGTACTAATTAAACGATGCAATTAATAGCGATCGCCTACTGTAAAGTGAGCAGTAAAATCTCCTTCATCGTTAAAAGCAAATTCTCCCCGCACCAGACCAAAGCCTGTTTTAGCGTGCAATCCAAAACCATAACCAAATCCATCACCTTCTTTATTTCGCGCGATGGCTGGTTCACCGATTACTTCGTCTGCTGTATCTAGATCGGTGCCGTAATCAAAGAACAAAGCACCCTGTAGGTCAAAATCTACGAGTATATCTAACTCTGTTTTAATCCACAGCTTCAAATTCGAGAAGATCAAAGGGAATAACTCTTATGTTAAAATTAACCGGCCTATTTAACTTTTGTGATAAATATGCTTGTGTTAACTTCACCTCACGCTGAAAAATTGAGCCTCTAGGGGCAAAAATTACAACCTCTACATATATGGAACAATATTAGCAGGGGGTTGTATTACAGCCAAATCAAAACCAAGAACTTCAATCCAAACTTTTGCACCACAACTTAACGGTTTATCTGGCTGATAGACAACTCGACAAGGATAAGGAATTTCTACAGCATTAGCATAAACCTTACTGTCTCCTCTAATAACAATTACAGGCTTTCTCTTCTCGGCACTTCTTCTTATATTTTGCCTAATTTCATTACTATTAACGTGAATTATCGTTTCCTTCTCATCTTCTTTTGGCTGATTTTTGCTCTTGCTATTTTTTTCTACTTCATTAGTTTTTCAAGTTCCTGGTCTGCCTCGTTTGCCTGGAATAATCTTTGGCAAGCCATCAAAAAGAGGAATGATCCAACAACGACCAGATTTGTAAGCCGCTTTCTAAAAATTAGACAATGTTGGACATTATCTGCTTCTTAGTTCCTGCTTCATCAAAGAGAGTCGGCTCTTGCTTCTCCACAGGCATGACATCGGGTTCAGCTAACCCTAGTAAATTCAAACTGGCTGAATAGTCTCGATCGGCTATCCAATCACAGTTTTCATTATCACATTCATAAACTCTCACAGATAATGGGAGTTTATCTTTTTTATGTCCGCATTTTGGACACAATTTAGAACTAGCAAAAAAACGGTCGGCAATAATTAATTTACTACCATACAATTGAGTTTTATAAATCAATTGTCGTTTGAATTCATAGAATCCAGAGTCGGCTATAGCTTTTGATAATTTACCGTTTTTAATTAATCCTGATACATTTAAGTCCTCTATAACAATTTGGCTGTGGTTCTTAGCTAAACTAGTAGTGAACTTATGTAGAAAATCTGAACGAATGCAACTAATACGGTAATGCAGTTTGGCTATTTTTTGTTGTGTTTTTTTCCAGTTATTAGACCCAATTACTTGATGACGATTCAACCATTGTAGTCTTCTTAATTTTTGATCTAATTGTTTATAAGGTCTGGGGGAACTAACCTCTTCTCCTGTTGATAATGTCGCAAATCTAAGTAAGCCTAAATCTATGGCTATTGGTTTATTTGTAGGAGCTAGATTCTGTGGAGTTAATTCTATTTTAAAACTAATAAACCATTTTTTGGCTCTTTTACTAATAGTTACAGATTTTGGTTTATTGCCTTGAGGTAATCTTTCATAAGTCTTTAACCAGCCAATTCTAGGGACTTTAATTCTGTTAGGTTCTACAGTTATTGAACCATCTAATTTAAAACTATCAGACTTCCCTTTTTTCTTAAATCGAGGCGGTTTCTTTTCTTTTTTTAAACAATCATCCCAAGCCCTTCTTAAATGCCTTAAGGCATATTGTGGCGCACATTTTGATACCTCATAATACCAAGGATATTCTGGTTTTACTAGAGCTACTAACGTAACTGCTCAATAACCGCTGGGGGCGATCGCGATCCAAAGAGATCGGGTTGCTTCAAGGAGTCTCTATCTGCTTTAATAGCAGAATGATACTTGACAAGCTCCCGATAGAGATTTCAGAAGTAGAACGTAC
>JASJCP010000136.1 GCA_030065935.1 Xenococcaceae cyanobacterium MO_167.B27 | reverse complement strand
GGGGAAATATCCCAACAAATAAACTGTGCAATTCAACATATAACTTAAAATCCCCCCTTTCCGGCAGAGGGAGCAGGGGAGGAAAGATGACTTTAACTATACTTCATTAATATACAAATAATTTTGCTTACCCACTTATCTCTGGATTGATGCCGTGCTAGGCATTCAAGATGCCATCTTTCATCTACTGGTCAAATGGACGAAATTAGAAGCGGGTGTAGTGCAAGCTAGCTTAACCCTCATCCGTTATGGGCTGATTGGAGTCGGTTTGGTTTTTGTTTTGAGTACTATCGGTTTTGACTCAACTACCTTCGCTGCTATCAGTGGGGGACTTTCTATCGGCATTGGCTTTGGCTTGCGAGAGATAATTAGCAACTTCATCAGTGGAATTGCACTTTTGTACGAGCGAAGTTTGAAACCGGGGGATTATATCTATGTAGAGGATGAAATGTGCCAGATTAAACATATCAATATCCGTGCCACAACGGTCTGCACCTTCGATAATGTTGAGAAAGTTGTCCCCAATCAAACATTTTTCACTTCTTCATTTACTACTTATACAGGAAGTGATGAAATCGTCAGACGTTTAATTCCAGTAGGAGTCAGCTATAAAAGCGATCCCGAAGCGGTAATTGAGATTTTACTTAATGTAGCTACAGAACAGCCAAAAGTCCTAACAGAACCCGAACCTGTGGTTTTTTTAACCGAATTTGGCGACTCTAGCATTAATTTTGAACTGGCAGTCTGGCTCAGCACTCCAGCAATTGCCAAAAGTGTCACCAGCGATCTCAACCGAGCTATTTGGAAAGCATTGGCCAAACATAACATTGAAATACCTTTTCCACAGCGAGATGTGCACATTCGTAGTAGGTAGTAACAATTGAGGAAGTTCGGCACAACTTAATCAAGCTTATTCCTTAGATAAGTACTTACACAAAATTATTTACACATACCGATTGTCTATACGCTATATTTTTCAAGGATTTCACGTCTCTATTGGACTCATTCTGACTCATTTAGCCACTTTATCTTATTTGACCGATTTGTCAATCCCAGATACTTGAATCCTCCCAATCCAAGTTGCCATCGCGCTCGACCTGAATCCTTACCTATCATTTTAATCTTCCAGAGCGGAGAATACTAACAATTAGCCATAACCCCAAAAAACTGGCAGCAGCAAACAAAATATTAGTAATTAAAGATAGTTCTTGAGTTTGTGCATTAGTGGAAATAATTGCTGCCCCCATGATCAAAGAACCTACAACAATACTAAAAGATAAGCGATTAGCAGAATCATCAATACTACGTCGTAAATAATCTAATTGCTTAACATTTAAGTTCCATTGTAAAGTTTCTGTTCCCAAGCGTTCTAACAATAATTCAAACTGACGAGGAGATTGTAAAGATAATGATTTTAAATCTAAAACTGTCCTTAATAAAGTAGGAATTGGGGTATCCCCTATGAGTTGACGACGGAAAATATCTGTCATTAATGGTTTAATTTCTGTGAGTAAATTTAGTTCAGGATTGAGTTTACGAGCTACTCCTTCCAAGTTAGCTAAAGTCTTAGCAAATAACCCCAAATTACGAGGTAGTTTCAGTTTATTTTTGCGAGCTAATTGTAGGATTTCGTAAAATACTTCGCTAAAATTGATTTGAGATAAGCTAAGGTTGTAGTATTTTCTTAAGATAAGTTCATAACTGTTTTCTAACTTCGCTAAATCAGGAACACGATCGCTCTGAGATAATTTCAAGGTTAATTGAGAACAACGACTAGCATCTATATCAACGATCGCAAGTAACATTTCTGTTAGTAGTTGTTGAGTACGAGGATCGAGTCTGCCAATAGAACCACAATCAATTAGAGCTACTTTACCATTTTCAAGATAGAAAATATTACCAGGATGAGGGTCAGCATGAAAGAAACCATCCACTAGCATTTGTTGAAAAAATGCCCGAAATAGTAAAGTTGTAGCTTGTTGACGATTATTTTTTGCAGATGAAGTGTCACTGCTTAAGGGAATATCCGCGTTGAGGATGGGTGTACCTTCTAACCACTCTAAAACTAATAGTTTTTCGGTAGTGATTTCCCAGTAAATCTGGGGTATAGTTAGTTGTTTTGGGTCAATCCAAGTACTTTGAGCTAAATTAAGGCGTAATTGATCTGTATAGTGGGCTTCTTTGGTAAAATCTAGTTCTGCTTTGACTGCTTGGGTAAATTCTTCTGCTAGAGAGTTAATGTCATAATCTTGTCCAAAGTCTGTTAAGGAAACTAATTCTGCGATTGCCTTAATTAATTTGATGTCTTTATCAACAATAAGATCAATACCTGGACGTTGTACCTTTAAGGCTACTGCTTCTCCTGTAATCAAAGTAGCACGATGTACTTGAGCTATCGAACCTGCTGCAATGGGTTGAGATTCAATATTATTAAAGACTTGAGTTATGGGCTGGGATAATTCTTGTCTAATGATGGTTTCTATATTCTCCCAGGGGATGGGAGGAACTTGTGCTTGTAGAGCCGTTAGAGATTTAATGTATTCTGGAGGAAGTAAGTCAGGACGAGTGCTAAGAAGTTGTCCGATTTTGACATAAAAAGGTCCTAATTCAGCAAGAATTTTCCTAAATACCGCAGGAGGAGGTAATTTGGGTTCGTCAGCTTTTCCTGCTATTAATAAGCTTCGCATATAGTCCCAACCATTGCTGAGGACTATCTCTAGAATTTCTCTCTGGCGATCGCTTGTTTTAGTTAAAGAAAACACTGGTTTTAATTAATCTTTAATACCGCTATATATTAACCAATTCCATAGTCCAATAGCAGTTTTATGAGTTTTTAAGTATCTAATTTTTAATTACCTAGATATATTAAGTCTCTTCTCGGGGCAATAGGCTTTTCTTGCAATAGGGAACGTCTTAATCCTTGCTTAGACTGCTATACTTTGTTTGAGAGCAACTAATTCTTACACTATAGTATTACAATAAAAGATTAAATTTATAACTGAATTATCAGGTGAGCGATGCCCACCTGATAACTTTTATAATAGATGCTTAAACTTCGAGTCTTTCCCTAGAGATTTAACGACTTTCTTAATATCCTGGGTACAGTTTTTATTAACTACTAGTGTAACTTTGCCATCTCTTACTACTACCACATCTTCTAAACCAATAGTAACAATTACTTCTTCTTCATCACTGGTATAAAAAATAGAATTTTTAGTATCTTGACCAATATGAGTAGCCAATTCTACATTATCTTGATCGCCTTTTAAGAGTCTTTCTACTCCATTCCAGTCACCAAGATCATCCCAACCAAAATTAGCAGGTAAGACATAGGCTAACTTAGTTTTTTCCATCAAAGCATAATCAATACTTAGCTTTTCTAGTTCAGAATAAGCAGATTTGCCTTTTTCTAACAGAGGGTTCATGATTTCTGGTGCATGGTTTTGTAACTCATCCAAAACTACTCCTGCTTGGAAGATAAACATCCCACTATTCCAGCTATATTTACCTGTATCAATAAAACCTTGTGCTGTTGCTCGATCTGGCTTTTCTGTAAACCGACTCACCTTATAAACTGGTAAGCCTTCAAAATTCCCCTTTTCTTCTGCTTGTTCGATGTAACCATAACCTGTAGCAGGTTGATTAGGTTTAATACCTAAAGTCACGATACAAGGTTCAGCTAAAGCTTGTTGAGTAGCAGCTTTGAGAGTAGTTTCATAGGAAGTGCGATCGCCTATCCAGTGATCCGCAGGGAAAAATCCTAACACTGCATCTTTACCATAGCGTTTAGCTACTTCCATTGTTCCCCAGGCTACCGCAGGGGCGGTATCTTTGCCTAATGGTTCAACTAATAAGTTAGACTCTGGTAAATCTGGTAGTTGTTCTCGGACTCCATCGGCAATAATTGAGGAAGTAATTACCCAGAGATTCTCCCAACCTCCAGCTAAATCTAACAGACGCTCCGCAGTAGCTTGCATGAGACTTCTATCACTACCATCTAAACACAAGAACTGCTTAGGTCTTTTAAGACGACTTACAGGCCAAAAGCGTTCTCCTTTTCCTCCAGCTAAAATAATTGGGATTAACTTGGTCTTCATTCAGATTACCCCTAGATACTATTTATGAACCACCCCTATACTGACAAGAAATTTTGATTACGTCTGCACTAAAGATATGGGGATTTGGCAAAAGTTAGGGAACAATAGCTTTTCCAGAAGATTTACGAGAATCGTTGGTACTAAACTTCAAATTAGTTTGCGGATCAATATAAATCGATTCCGCTGCACCCCAAAATCCCAAAGGAGTAACCTTGTATCCTTTTTCCCATAGCTTTACTAAAGTTTTAGATTCAATAGCATAAGGTTCGGTAAGAACCTTATTGGGAAATCCTTGATAATGTATGCGTGGTTTATGAATAGCCTCCTCAATGTTCATATCGTAATCAACAACATTAGTAATTACCTGCAATACTGTAGTAGGAATCGTCGAACCACCAGGACTTCCAGTAACTAACACCAGTTGTCCGTCTTTAGTAACTATAGTAGGAGACATAGAACTCAGGGGGCGTTTTCCTGGTTGAATGAGGTTAGCTTCTCCTTGGCGTAAACCAAATTGATTTGATGCGCCAACTTTGGTAGTAAAATCATCCATTTCATTATTCAGGATAAAACCTGTATCTGGAGCCATCACTCCCGAGCCAAAAGAAGAATTGATCGTGTAAGTTACTGCTACAGCATTACCCTCTTGATCTACTACCGAATAATGAGTAGTATTTGTTCCTTCTTGCTGAGTATTTAAATAAACTGATTTTGGGTCAATAGCATCGGTTTTAATTTTGTCTCGTAATTGGTTAGCATAGTCATCGGATAAAAGTTTTTGTGTCGGATTATCCACAAAACTAGGGTCTGCTAAATATTGATTGCGATCGCCAAAAGCCAATAACATAGAAGAAAGTATGTAGTGTAAGCTAGGAGAAGTTCTCCATCCTGACTCTTTTAAATCGTAACCAGATAAAATATTTAACATCTGACAAACAGTAGTCCCACCTCCTGGTGGTGGGGAAGAGATAACTTGATATCCTCGATAGCTACACCTAATTGGTTCAGATTCTCTGACATTGTAGTTAGCAAAATCCTCCAGACTTAGAATGCCATTATTTTCATTACTAGCAGCAACGACTTTTTGAGCTATTTCTCCTTGATAAAAAGCTTCTGTTCCCTTTTCTGCGATCGCTTTTAAAGTATTAGCTAAATCCGGTTGGGCTAAAATATCTCCAGGCTGATACACTTCATCATTTTTCAAGAATATTTCCGCCACATTAGGCTGAGATAATTTATTTTTTCCCGCTTCAAAGATGTCAACATCTCCCTGTTGCAACCTAAAACCCTCTTCAGCTATTTTGACTGAAGGTAAAATAACTTTTTCTCTCGACCTTGTCCCGTATTTAGTGAGAGCGTAGTCTAGACCCTTGACTGTACCAGGAACACCTACAGCTAAATAACCATTAGTACTCAACCCTTTAATCACATTTCCCTGTTCATCAAGGTACATATCTGCGTTAGCAGCCAAAGGAGCAGTTTCGCGAAAATCAATAAAACTTTCTTCCCCATTTGCTAAACGAATAAGCATAAAACCCCCACCGCCAATATTGCCACAGCAAGGATAAGTTACAGCCAAAGCATATCCTACCGCTACTGCTGCATCGATCGCGTTACCGCCTTCTCTGAGTATTTGCGCCCCCACTTCTGATGCTATATGCTGAGAGCTAACAACCATACTTTCTCCTTTTGCTAGGCTGTCAACTCTTGTATCAAAAACATTTTTACACTTACCCGTAGGAGAAGAGTTACAAACCATCCAACTTTGCCATTTATAAACATAAGTCAAAGGATGATAAATACTGCCAAAAATCAAAGCATCTAAGATCACAGCAATACAGAATACTCCGATAGTTTTTGCTGCTATAATTAGTAGCTTTTTTAGTAATTTTCTTTTTGAAGATCGCTTATTCATAGATAATATTGAACACTATAATTTTTGGAAAATATTTTTATTGGTTTTTTTGTCATCGCTAAATTAAATTAAGAAGCTTAAATCCCTCATTATTTATTTTGAACTTATAGCTAGACAAAGATGCAATCTGCAATTACCTAAAAAATGCCAGGACTTAGACAAATGAGAGATCAATAACCATAGATTCAGTAATTCTTCAACTAAAAGTCTAAATAAAAGCCAACTATAAATAATACATTACCACTGTATGTAAAATTTTACAGACTCTATCATCTAACAAGATAGATTTTTAGTATTAATTATGATAATAATAAACAAATACTTAATCAATTTTGAAAAAATCACTAATGGTTAATTTGGGAAAAAGAGTTATAACAATCTTGTTGACTGTGACTTTGGTAATATTATGGGTGTTACTGGATGCACCTCCTGTAATTGCTCAAGATAATGCGGTAAACTATACCTACAGCGAATTGCGTAACAAAGACTTTTCTCATCGCAACTTAAAAGGTGCAGTTTTTGCTGCTGCTGATGTCAGGGGTACAACCTTTGCAGGATCGGATTTGAGTAATTCGATTTTGACTAAAGCAAATTTTCTTAATACTGATTTATCTGATGTTAATCTTACTTCTTCTTTAATGGATCGGGTGAGTTTAGACCAGGCTAATTTAACTAACGCTATTTTAGAAGATGCTGTTGCTACTAGTACCACTTTTGAAGGTGCAGATATTACTGGTGCAGATTTTTCTGGTGCTATTTTAGACCGCTATCAAGTATATCTCCTTTGTAAAAGAGCAGAGGGAGTCAACTCAACAACAGGAGTTGCGACAAGAGATAGTTTAGGTTGTAGATAGTTCAAAAATTGATGTCAATTTTTACAGAAGTAGAGCGCGTTAATGCTTTGGTTGTTGGTGGGAGTCAAGGTATTGGTTTAGGATTTGTTCAAAAGTTACTTAAATACGATAATGTTGATCGTCTGTATGGGACTTATCGCAGTTGCAAATCTGCATCTTCCTTAATTGAGTTAGAAAGTAGCTATCGGGATAAATTATGTTGTCTGGAAATGGATATTACCCAAGAATCGACGATAGCAGAAGCGATTAAAACTATCAGTCAAGAAGTAGATCAACTCCATCTAGTTATTTACTGTGTGGGAGTATTACATGAGGGAGACTTACAACCAGAAAAAAGTCTCAGACAAATTAATGCTGATAATCTTGTCTATTATTTCCAAGTGAATAGTATTGGGGCAGCGTTGTTAGCTAAACATATTATGCCTCTGTTGCGTCACAAACAAAGTAGTATCTTTGCCAGTATCTCTGCTAAAGTGGGCAGCATCGGAGATAATCGTCTGGGTGGTTGGTATGGTTATCGTGCTTCCAAAGCAGCCTTAAATATGTTCTTGAAAACAATCTCTATCGAGTATAGTCGTCGATGTCCTAAAACTATTGTAGTTGCACTTCATCCAGGGACGACAGATACTCGCCTTTCCCAACCATTCCAAAAAAATGTCCCTCCAGAAAAGTTATTCCCTGTAGAACTTACTGTTAGTCAGTTACTATCAGTTATGGAAGGATTGGATATTAGTAATAGCGGACAGTTTTTCTCTTGGGATGGTAGTAATCTACCTTGGTAATGATTAATTAATTCATCAGTCGAACTCGGTCAAAAAATCTCCGAAATTCGCTAATAGACAAGTTATTGACATCGTAGGCAGAACCCCAGGAACTTTGCAAACTAATAGTTAAAGATGAGGGGTCAACTTTTCTAACGTTGTAACTTGTCTTTTCTGTAATTCCGGGATTGATATTGGCTGCTCGCTCCTTGGTATTTTCGCTCATAGCAGGGGTAGCAGTGGTAACTGATAAGTTTTTTACTAGAGCGGTGTTGATAATATTGGCAATTTGGATGTCGTTAAATTTATCGGTATTGTAAGTATCACTGTTATTGACAGTTAGTTGGGAAATTGCCTCTTGTGGTTTACTCCAAAGGTTGGCATCATAAGTCCCTTTGTAGGTAGCATAAGCTTTTTCAATCAGCATTAACAACAATTCTACTTGCCCGCCGACGTTTACTTGTCCCTTTTGAGCAAAGGCTGATTTGCCGTAGTTAGAAAAGGGTAAGATGTCATCTATAGTTAGTGTGACTGGAGTTTTTGAACCCTTCCCTAATTGAGCATTAGGTTGGGAGCTAACGTAGATAGTAACTTCGTACAGCCCATTTTCTTTGGGGCGGATGTATTTTGTCATGCTATCTGGGTTAGTTCTGGCTAAGGCAGCCATGTTGGCGAGTAAATAGCAGTTAGCTACTAGCCCCTGTTCTACATCATTGAGTTCGACAAATGAAGGCTGATATTTGCCTTTAAACCCTGCCAAGATGGGGGTTCTAGGACGACGATCGCTTTCTTTGGTTGCTTTAGGAGGGGCTTTTACAGGTAATAATTTCGCTCCTTTATTATTTTTAGTAGGAGCGAACTGATATTTAGCTTGAGGCTGAATTATACTGTGTTGACGATACTTTTTAGCAGTTTTATGCGATCGCTCTGCCGAAATTGCTACTCGACTAATATTGTGACCAAATTTAATGGCGCGTTGAAGTTGTGCTGAAGAGTTTTTGGGTTGCTTAGTAGTAGGATGTTTCTGGCTATTAGATAATTGTGGAGAAAAACGGGGCGATAAGAGGTTGGAAGTAATTGCTGAGGCAAATACTGCTGAAGTGGGAGCGCGTTTTCTTTGCCTAATTCTCATCTCTCTTATCTACCTCAATGATTTATTTGTGATGAAAATTCGATTCTCTAATTAATTCTAGCATTTTGAGCAGGAAGCCCAACACTATATAGAACGAGAAATACATTAATATTAAAATCTTAAAATAAATCTGAATGTGAACCTGAACGTACTAGAAAAAGATGGGTTTCTGAGGTTTTATAAATTAAAAGCCAGTCTGGTTCTATCTGGCAATCTCTATATCCGTTCCAATTTCCTGTCAAAGCGTGATCTTTATATTTAGGTTCTAATTCTTGATTATCGAGTAATTTATCAATCACAGCTTTAAGTTTGTTCATATCTTTGCCACGTTTTTGTAGCCTTTTGATGTCTTTCTTAAGGCGATTTTCAAAAATAGGCGATCGCATTAAATTCCTAATTCGTGATAAAGCTCATTTTTGTTATCACAAACAGTTAAATTTTTTTGTTCTTCGATATTCTTAATAGCTTGTTGTGTTGCTTCGTTTAAATCATTTATTGTATAAGTCCCTTCCTCAATTCGTTTCTCTTTTTCCGCTTGTTGTAAAAATTCATCTAGATGTTTTTGTAGATAGGTTGCAAGAGTATTTTGTTGCTCTTCAGAAAGCCTTGAAATTTGCTCAAAAGTTTCTTGGATTAATTTAGTCATAGGTTACCTTTGCAAAATGTTTTTGGGTTGATGGAATTGTAGCAAAAATAATGAGCGATCGCATTTAGGAATCCTACAGAAGTTAGCGATCCTTTTCCATATCCCATTCATCAGCAGGGAGTCCTGATTCTTCGGGAGTTCCATAAAAAACAAAAGGCTCTGTTCCTGCTAAAGCTGGCTTGCGTTTTGGCTTAGTTTCTATATCTTTAATAATATAATTAAGCTTGTCTGGTATAACTTCATTGAGAATTTCTGAAGCCAAATCTTCTACAGACATATTTTTTATTGCTGCAACCTTAATCAAAATTTGTTGAGCTTCCTGGCTAAGATGAATATTTGTAGCGATCATGGATAGTACCTCCAAATTGCCTGATTTTAGCTCTATAATCTACGAATTACAGGATATAATAGTTAATTTTAATGATAATTAGCTATTGCCAGAAAATATTAAATTAATTTAATATTATAATTCTTGAGATAGGCGATCGCATTTTTCGTGAGGTGTGTTAACGACAGCGTAATACACCAAAAATCAACATAAATTATGGTGCTAACCTTCAATTTGCGCGATCGCATCTAGCGCAGATATATCATTCTCTATCACAGCAATAATTCCAGGTTGGTATTCATCCATCATTGTTACATTGGCATAAACTAAACTTTGGATTAAGTCAAAATTGAGTCGATTACCCTCAACATCAATGCTGGTTTTATAGCGAATTTCTCCATCAGTAAAGTCTAGTTCAAAGTTGCCGATAATTATGCCGTAATTAGCTCTGGTAATAAATTCAGCTACAGCACTCCGCTTGTTTTCTGGGGCTTGGAGAGGAATAATTGAGTAAAATACCATTTGCTGCTGTTCTTCTCTGGCAATAGCGTAGCATTCATATTGACCATTTTTGCCTTGGAAGCCGAGGCTTAAGCTTTGTCTTTCTGGGTTTTCTTGAAATTGCCAATTTTCTTGGGTAAAGAATTGAACCATTGCTGCAAAAATGTTGTCTTCTGAAGCGATTTCTTCTGTTATCTCAGAAAGACTCTCTGTAACTTCTGCAAAAGCAGTATTCATTTTTTCTATAGTTTCTGAAACTGCTTTTTCGGTAATTTCTGAGACATTGCCAAAAGCCTGAGTTATGATTTGCTCTACAGCTTGAGAAATGCTATCTTCGGAGGCTGCGAAATGCTCGGTATTAATTAAATCTTTGGTAAAATCGAGCATCGCCTCATTTAATTGTTTGCTGTCAATACCATTGGGAGTGATATTAGAGGGTTTGAAATACGCCCAGAGAGTACGATAGCCTGTTTCACTGTTCTCCTGTTGTTGTTTGACTTCTAGGGCGTACCAACTATAGGGAGATAATAAAGAATTGTTTGGCTGTTCTTGACTGAGATATTGGAGGTAAACTGTTGCTTGGTTGGCATCTTCTGCGTGTTTTGTCAGTTGGGGGAGTAAATCGGGGTCGAGACTGGCTTCAATTTGGATGTCAATTGAGGGTTGAAAGGGTTTACCAGAAATAGGAGTGCGGATTTCTGGTTTGAGGTTAAATAAGGCTTCGGTGTCGATGCGCTGGTAAAGTTCTGGGCTAATTTGGAAGGTGAGACGACACTCATTGATTTTGTCATCCTGTGTAGTTAGTGCTAGATTAACCCCATGAATTGCGATCGGCGATTCTGAGGATTCCCATAATGTTAGTTCGCTGTTCAAGTGAGAATATTTAGTTTGGGTACTCATTGTTCTAGTCTATAATGACAGGATTTAACCTTATAACCACCGTGCCAAGCCTCGTCCAGCAAATGCTAAACGTCCATAAGACAAGGGTATCATGTCAAGATCGTCATAAACCTCTCGTATAAAAAGGAGGAAACAATGAATCAAGTAGAAAAACCATCAGTTATTCAACAATTAATCCAAGAAAAACGCGAAGAAATCATTAAGATTGCTGCCAAATATGGAGCTAATAATATTCGGATTTTTGGTTCAGTTGCCAGAGGAGAAGCAACAGATAAAAGTGATATTGACTTCTTGATGGATATAGAACCAGGACGCAGTTTATTAAACCGTATTGGCTTAATTCAAGAATTAGAAGATTTACTAAAGTGTAAAGTTGATGTTGCTAAACCGCAAATTCTCCATGAAGTGATTAGAGAACAGATTTTAAAGGAGTGTATTCCTTTGTGAAAAACGATAGACTTTATCTGAGTAATATTCAAGAATGTATTGTAAATATTGAAACCTATACTCAGGATGGACAGGATAGCTTTAGACAAAATCGTATGATTCAAGATGCGGTTATTCGTAATTTTGAAATTATTGGCGAAGCTTCCAAACGCTTAGGAACCGAATTAAAAGAAGCTTATCCTGATATAGAATGGAGAAAAATAGCGGGATTTCGAGATGTCTTAATTCATGATTATCTTCGGGTTGATTTAGAAGAAGTTTGGCTAATTGTTGCCAATGACTTACCAAAATTAAAAGAAAAAATTGAACAAATTATGAATGATTTATCAATCTAGCTATCCTTTTTAAGAATTGTGATTTTTTGAAATAGTTTAAAGGCTTTGTTGCCTGAATAGGTAGTGGGGACTATTTCAGGTCGTTGATTCTGGAATTTCCCTTCAAAACTACTTCAAAGATGGTTGCTAACTCAAGTGAATCCTCTCCAGCATGATGAGTATGAGGAAGTTCGTTAATTCCTAATTCATATTTAATTTTGCCTTTTCTCGTCTCTACCCATTCAGAACCCCGTAGTCCCATCCAATAGCTTCGTAGATCAATTCCAGAACCAGTCTGACCAAATGGGCTTTTTCCCGTAAAATTTATAAAGTACCAATGAACAAACATCCCATCCCAAACTGCTGGTGCTGCTAAAAATACGGGGCGACCAATCTTTCTAAGACTATTAATCCACCTTGCTGCTGCATCCATCGCTTCTCTAGCATTAGGTGCTTGTTCTAGCAATCGCTGCCGATCAAGATTTGAGACTTTGAGAGCTTCAGGTACAAAATTATCAGAGATAGGTTGTACTTCCGTATAGAAACGAAGCTCTGGTTTTCCTACTACTGCCATACCTAATGCGAGCATACTATACGGACCAGGTATAGGACCATCTGCTTCCACGTCAGTAGCAATATAAAGTTCAGGAATTTTTTTTGACATCTGAATTTTTACCCTCCTAACTTTAATCTTCTATCTCATTCTCAGAAATAATCTTTCCATCGGAATTACGCTCTCGAACTATACTGATAGTACCAGATTCATCATACTCATACTCTATTGTTCCGTAAAGATTTCGATTTGAGTCCATCCGAACTTCCTTCAGTAAATCTCCTTCTGGGTTCAGATATTCCTCATTAATTCCTTGAATTTCACCGATGCTGTTACACAAGAAAATTTGTCGGTTGTATTTTCCGTTGATTTCCATTAAAGGTAAAACGACTTCAAAATTACAATTTTCATATCGACTAATGTGTTGTTTTAAAACTGTTTCATCAGGATATTTTCGATTATAGTAAATAACATTATTTACTTTGCCATGTCCTATAATTTCAGCAAAGTCTGGAGTATTATCAGAATAATGACAGATTACATACCAAGTTCTTGCTAAGGCTTCTGCTTCTGAAATTTTTTCTTCTTCCTTAAAAACTTGAGACGTAAAATATTTTATATTTTCCATATTTTATATTTTTCCCATAAATTTTCATAGACTAAAAGGACAAGTATGGACCGATGTCAAACTGGCTTCCTTGACGAATGAGAGAAACCTGAATTTTCTCTAGATTGCCAGCTTTTCCGTAAACAGATTGAGCTACTGTATTTCCTCTACGTGGACTAAACCTATAGCTAGGTATTTTTCCTTTAGCAAGTTCTTTTGTTATCTGTGTTTTAATCTTATCTAATCGTGAGTTCGCTATAAATCGCGCACCAAGTTCTTGAAATTGTTTTTCATCTACAATGATAGCAACATCCAAATCTCCTGGGGTTGTCTTATGTACGGCACTACCATGAATCCGAATATTATCAGTAGGGATATTATATCTCGCCAGCGCTGAGTTTAATTCCTTTTTGAAAGAGAGAAAATCATCAATATTTTCAAAGCCATAGGGATAGCCCCTTTCTTTTACGACTTTAAAATTATCTAAGCTCTCTTGGAGTTTAGATGCTACATCATCAGGAAGTTCAGCATTACTTTTTTTTGCCTTATAAAAATATTGTTTGAGAATATCTTCAGCGTTACTTGGATCTTCTTTAAGCAATTTGGTAAGCTGATCAACTTGTTCTTGTTTTAACTCGCTAAGTGCTTGCCGTGCATCAGGAGACAGTTTCTCGACTACCTTAAGTTGCTCATCAGAAAGTTTAATTGCTCCTTCTGCACCTTCTGCAACTTGTGTGATGTTACCTTCAGCAATTAACACCCAAGGATTAATTAAACCTTCAAGGCGGAAGCGACGATTTTTAACCCTAATGCGGAACCCTTTGAACCGCATCTTATTTAAGAGTCCTTGACCTAAATTACTGAGGGTCTTAAATTGCTTACCAAATTTCGTACCAGCAATACCCTTAAACACTACTTTACCTTTTTGGATAGTGTATTTAGCACCTTTCGCGACTGCTTTACCTGCTCTGGCAGCAACTTTGGCTCCACCTTTAAATGCAGCTTTAGCTCCTTTAGTTACAGCTTTAGCTCCTTTCTTAAGTGCTTTGCCGAGATAGGGTATTATTGCAAAAGCGAGTTCGATCGCCCCTGCTGCGAAGGCTTTTGCTAAACTCTTACCACCACCCTGAATATCTCCTGCCCAAGCTTTGGTGACATAATCCCTCATATGTCCAGCCATCATAGCAATGAGTTCAGCAGCAAATACTACGGTTAAAACTTGCATAATTACTGGCAGTGCTGCCAAAACTGCGCCACCAGAAAGGACAATCGCACCGACGATGACTACTCCTGCTGCTATTAAACCAGCAAGTAAAATGGGCCAGTTATCAGAGAACCACTTTTGAATGCCTTGCTTCATCAACTCCCATTTAATTTCCGCTCGCTGTTTGGGAGAGAGTCCATCATCAGGATATTGTTGTTTTTCTTCTCCTCCTTTTGTTTGCTGCTGTCCTCCTGCTTCGGAGATAATCGATTCCATTGAACGACTAGAATCGTTAGACTCTCCTAACATTACTTCCCCATTACCATTAGTTTGCTGCATCAGTTCAGCCATTACTTCAGGGGAAAGTTCCATATTTTGCTCAACACCATCTACCCCAACATTATCTTTAGTCCAAGGTGCTTGAGGCATTTCCCCAACTTCTAATCCTGGTTGCATAGAACCACCTTTGGCATTAGGAATTTCGATTCCAGCTTGTTGAGCTTGGGCGATTACTTCAGGTGACAGGGGTTCGTCAAGATTGCCTCCAAGCAGTTCTTCTAAAGCTGCGGTTTCAAACTGAGGAGGCATTGCTTTACCCCCTTCTACCAGATTAGCCATTCCTTGGATTATCTCTTCAATTTGACCCGTAATGATCATTTGAATCAGGGTCATAATTCCAGTAAATAAATCTCTTAGCACTGACAATAATGAATCTAAAGTATTCGCTAAGAAATCCAAAACCGCACTAACAGCTTTCTGTAAAAAGTCGGCAACAGCATTCACTGCTGCTACAGCTTTGCTAGTTATTTCATCGATCGCATTCCTAAATTTCTGAGCGATTTCTGGGAAAGCTGCTAAAGCAACACTCACAATGGCTTTGAGAATTTCTCCTAAGGCTTCGATTAACCCTACAATCGCTTGTCGAGCCAAATCGATAACTTTCATCACCACTGCCTTAACTGCGTCAAAAATGGCTTTAATGGCATTTCGTAAAGCATTGAATAAATCCGTTACAAATGAGGTAAATGCTTCCCAGGCATTTTTAACGAAATCCCCAACTTTTTCATACCAAGGCTTATCTTTTTCTGCTTCTGCTTCTGCTTCTTTTTTCTTGGCTTCTTCTTCCGCTTTGTTTTTCTCTGCTTCAGCGTCTTGCTCGGCTTTTGTTAAATGTTGATCTGCTTCTTGTTCCGCTTTAGATTTCTCATCATCGATCTTCTTCCTTTGTTCTTTGGTGGCTTTTCCTGCTTGACTCTGATAATCTTTATCAACATTATCTAGCTCAGTTTGCCAATCCTCTCTCGCTTTACCAACTGATTGCTTGGCTTGCTTTTGTTCTGCTACTTGTTTTTCCTTGGCTTCTTGATCTAAATTAGCAATTTCCTGATCTGCATCGGTTCTCGCTTGCTTGGAATCTAGATCAAATTTATTCTTACCATTGCGATATTTTTCTTGTTCTGGAGCAATCTGTTCTTGATAAAAAGGAGTCAAACCTTCATTCAAACCGCCCTCCAGGTCTTTGGGTACTGGGATCACTTGTGTATTTTTCTTAGCAGAAAATTTGGCAGCAGCAAATTCTTTCTTTGTCTTGAGAATTTCTTCGTTGGCTTGAGGAAAGATATCATTTTCACCAAAGTCCTGCTTGCTCTGTTGAACTTCTTGTTTTTTAGCTGCTTCTACTTCCCGATCTGATTGATCCTGAGTTTGATCCATTTTTGCTGGGTCAGCTTCACCGCTTAATTCTACTTTGGGGCGTTCTCCAGCACTGGTGTTTACTTTACTAATATCTTCTTTGCTAACTTCCCCTTTTGATGTTGGAGTCTGATTTTTTCTGCCTGTTTTAATCTGGTTTTTGAGCTTGTTAAAACCTGAAACAATGCCACCTTTTTTACTGGCTCTACTCTTGGGAGAATCTTCTGATTCAGTTGATTGGGTATCAGTTTTTGCTGCTTTTGGTTCAGTTAATTCTTCTGCTGCGTTTTCTTCAGATTTTTCTTGAGGAGACAATCCAGTAGGTGCAGGAATTTCTGGGATGGTATTTTGAACTTTTTGCTTTTGATTATCTAAAGCCTGAGATGAGGTGTTTTGGGCTTGGTTATAGATCTTAGCAGCTTTGGTTGGCGGTGTATTTTTTAGCTGTTCGATAATTTGACCAGGTTCATCATTAGATTCAGTTGCAGAGCCTGGTGATGCACCTGGTTCTGCTTTGGCTGCTAAGGCTGGTAAGCTATTGGTTTCTGTTTCTGAGATAGTGATTTCTGATAACTCATCAGCTTCTGGCTCGGCTTTAGGCTGAACTGCACCACCATTTTGCTGCACCACATGAGTCAACTCGTGAGCCAACAATTCCTGTCCTTCCTTATTGTTTGGATTGTATTCTCCCTGGCGGAAGAAAATATCTTGTCCAGTGGTAAATGCCTTAGCTTGAATCGCATTATTAAGCTCATTTGCTTGGGAATCGGTATGTATCTTTACCTCACTAAAATCTGCTCCCAATGCTTGCTCCATTGGCTCCCTAACCTTATCTTCTATAGGCTGACCACCAGCCCTAGCCCGTTGAATAGAAGCTTCTAAGTTGTTATGAAAATTTAACTTAGGTCGATTGGTAGTAACAGCAGTCATCCTTTTGATCCAAGGTGTGGAGTGAGGAATGGGATGCACTAATTTTGGGGGCTTACTAGGATTGATTTTTAGTGGAGATTGGCGAAGAACAAGGTGTTGGTTTCTATTGGTATTTCGCACCATAGACTTTGCCTTAGCTTGAGCAGCAAAATTAGGATTATTAATCCGTTCTACTACCCTTGCTGATACTGTATCTGCTTCCTGTTCGTATTTATCCCCAGGAGTGCTAATGGTTAGTTTGGGTTGTATTAAAGGAGATGGTGGGGGTAGTGAGTAAGTACCAGGACTTGAGATAGCAATATTTGCTAGGCTGTGTCCCATTGCAGAAGTCCGATTTGTCCCCGACTCGGGATTATCCTGACCAGGATTATCTGAAGGGTTTGATGATGAAGCGAAAGCCTTAGTTGAAAGCTCTTCTGATGGTTCTTCTTCCCTCTTCTCAGTTATTTGCTGCTGCAACCTATTACGAGGAGCAATACGAACTTTTAGTTTGGGCTGCAAAGGAGGAGTGTTGAACGAACGCTGAGGAGCAGAAATAAGCATTTTATTCAGGTGAATGCTAGAACCTGATTTGGGTGATAGTTTTCCTGGTAAATTTGATGGTTGCTGTTGAAGCTTGGATTTTTGTAATTCTTGTTTCTGAAGCTGTTTTTCTGCTTCGTCTTCTTCTTGAGGTTGTACTGGAGCGGATATGGGAATATTGCTTAAATTAAAGTTAAACTTAGGGTCAGATAATCCCGACTTGGGAGCATTTACTGGTTGCGCCGTCTGTTGTCTGGCAACCAATGTAGTGTTAATCGGGTTATTTGACTTTCCGGCGGAACTTTGAACTCTGCTATGCATAACCACCACCAGGATATTTTTACTGGTGGTTTTGTATTGTTATTGGTCACATTACTATATATTTAGTGGTTAACCAATTTTTAACCAAACTACCACCATCAGTTCATAATTGCACAACAATTCGATTTTTACTATTCAACTTTTGGCTAATTTCTGCTACAGGAATTTGATTCTACAGTAATCAGGTTGCTGTTGACTTATAGCAGTAATTTTCTTATACAGACTTATACATTGTTCTAAAAAATGTGTAAGTATTTTGGTACGTTAACTCAATAGGTGTAGAATATAGAGACATCGCCAACGATGTTTATGACAGGGGAGAC
>JASJCP010000135.1 GCA_030065935.1 Xenococcaceae cyanobacterium MO_167.B27 | reverse complement strand
AACAGATACTTCATATTTTGACCCATTAACCTATACTATTGTGCCAATTGATGAAAATGAAAACCTGAAGTTCATCAACGCAATTACATCTAAATATTATCCAGTACCCATCAATGAAGACGAGAATAATGTAGTCATTAGATATCTTAAGTATGATGAGTCTGTAGGCAAGATGACCAAGAATTTAACTCCTTGGAAACAAAGACTTACTGTTGATGGGGAAAGATATTATTTAGTCATCGAATTAGATAGAGGGGAACGTACTTGGGGAATTAATTTGATTCGACATTTCACATCTAATATGCCCCAAGGCTGCAAGCTAAAAGCCGTTACAGATAAAGGGGAAGATTTTGAGAATAATGAAGTTATTGCGGAGGGCAATACTCAAAGTATATCTTTGTTGATTGAATTAGAGGAGGGGGAGGGTTTGAAATTTGAGATTTATCCCGAACCAGAGGATTATTTAGTATCAAGGATTTTCTGGTTTTATTGATTATTAATTGAGTTAACCCACATAAATTTTAACGATGTTCAAATTCAAAACATTACCCAGTTCAATCTGGGCAATAGACGGCGAGTGGATTCCCGATATGAACTTGGGGAAAAGACTCTACAACTTGCCCGAAGAAATGAGCGAAGAAGAAGTTTTCCAAGAAATGTGGAATGCTGCTGGGGCAAACGATAACAGTCCTCACCCATTTCTCAAATTAACTTTGTCGCGGGTTGTCTCTTTCTGTGCCGTGGTTAGGAAAGTAGATGCCATAGGAAAAGTTAGCGTTAAACTAGAGACTTTTCCTCGTTCTACCGAGGAAACCGAAGCCGATATTATTCAGGGTTTTCTGAAAGAAATTGGGGAAGAAAGACCTTTATTGGTCGGTTTCAAGTCTTCTGTCTCCGATATGAAAATCTTGCTACAACGAGGAGTAATCAAGGGCGTTACTGCTCCAGGGTTTTGTCACCGACCCAATAAACCCTGGGAAGGTCTGGATTATTTTGCCAGGGAAAGCGGACATATAGATTTGAGCGATGTACTCGGAGCTTGGGGGAAAGCCATGCCCTCTCTTCATGAATTAGCCTTAGCCTGTGGAATTCCCTGTAAAATCAACGGCACAGGCGATGATGTTGCCCAGATGTGGCTTGAGGGTAAGTACCAAGATATCATCAACTATAACCAGTGTGATGCCCTGACTACTTACTTGGTTTTCCTTCGTTGCTGTTATTTTGCTGGTATTTTTGATGAATTTCAATATTTATTAGAGCAAGAATTGGTCGAGAAACTTTTGCTGGATAATAGTGATAAATTTCATCTGAAAGAGTTTTTGGGACAGTGGCGGAATTTTCGTAATTAACGATTTATGGGACGATAAACCCCCGCTCTAACTCGTTTCCAGTTTCTCTGATTGTAATAAGACAAACCCGCCGTAATAGAGTGCGTTATTTGACTTCTTTGCGATTTTGACCATTGTTTTTGTTCTTGAGCCGAATAAAGGTAATTTACTACGTCCTCAGCCTTAAAAGTCTTAGGGTGGCATGAGTCGATATAGCCAAGTATTGTATCGGGAATTGTCATTTTGACTTTAGGTGAAGGAGGCAAGTTGTGAGTTGGTTCTGTTAAAGTTACAGACTCAAGATGCTTCAGTTGCTGTTTCTCCTGGGCATCATTAGTTGTTGTCTTCTTCTCAAAAGTCCTTTTATAAGGATTGTCCTTAAATGCTTCTTCAACTAGAGCTTTTTCATCAGGGACACTGTAATAGCAATTCTTATCGTAGATATCTCTTTCACAGTAACCCAAGGCGCGAGCCTCATCTAAAAACAGTTCTATTGTTTCTGGGGTCAAACCTAACAGAGACTTTTGATTAACTGCTTTAGATAAATAGCTGAGATGCAATTTCTTGCCCAGGTCTTGAGCGAAGATTGATTTTAAGATAGGCATGACCTGAGAGGACAATCTCACAAACTCACGATGGGATATCTCCTGGTTCTTCGTCTTATCGTCGTTGGGTTCTGGTTCAGTATTAGGCTTACTATCATCTTCAACTAATGTCCCCATCCAATCTAATTCCAGTTGAGGACTATTACCATTTATGCTTTTTTCCTCTGGCTCAAACTCTAAAAATGATTCCTGTTCTTCTGGGTACAAAGCGAATTGTGAAGACAAATCTTTGAGCAAAACGTCTAGTCTATCTAGATTGGCTTTAGCTGACATTGCCTTTGCCAAATAATCTTCATATTGACTTTTGTAGTGATGTTCTAACTTAGCAAGACTCTCAACTGCTGCTACTAATTCTTCTGAATTCACTTAGTAAACCTCTTACATTTAGATTTCTTGCCTCCACATTCCATACCATAGGTAGGACAGCATAAAGCATAGCTAGTTCTTTCGACTATCTTGTCACAGCCAGAACAGACAAACTTATATTCTCTTTCGTAAAGTTTACGCTGATGCTCTTTTACCGTGTACTCGCGATAATGCTTGGTTTTATCTGCTTTGATTATTTTTTTAGGGTGGGTCATTGTGGTACTGGTGCTTTCCTTCAGATTAATCGAAGGGGGAATATCATGACCAGTCTCTTGTTTTTGCTTCCGAGTCTGGCTTAAGATTTTGGCTCAGTCGGCTTCGACTTCAGATCGTCAAAATCCAGTACAGTGAAAGGTAAGACTTTTGCACCGACTTACAGGTCTCAAGTACCACAGTTTTCCTTGACATAGCCAAAGGAGCAATACCGTGACACTATCTGATGATCTACAAATTGAAAATGACTGGCTATCAGCTGAACTCCAAGATACCCTGGATGAAGATTATGAGCTTGAGCTTGAAGATGCCTTACTCTCCTTAGAAATCAAGAAAATCTATCAAGATAAGCATAAGGATACCCTGCCTCGAAAGGAGTACTTTTTGAATCTGCTCAAGTTGCAGGCAGAGCTAATCAAGTTGCATGACTGGGTTCAACACACCCAAGCCAAGGTTGCCGTCATTTTCGAGGGACGAGACTCAGCCGGCAAAGGTGGGGTGATTAAACGAATTACACAGCGTTTGAATCCTCGTGTTTGTCGTGTTGTGGCTTTGCCGAAGCCGACTGAGCGGGAACAAAGCGAGTGGTACTTCCAGCGATATGTTCCACGCCTTCCCTCTGGTGGAGAAATGGTTTTGTTTGATCGCTCTTGGTATAACCGCGCTGGAGTAGAGCGTGTTATGGGCTTTGCCACTCCTGAGCAAGTGGAAGATTTTTTCCGCGATGTCACTGAATTTGAAAGGATGATCGTTCGCTCTGGTGTCATCCTCATTAAGTATTGGTTCTCCATTACAGATAATGAACAGCAACTGCGCTTCTTGATGCGGATTCATGATCCGCTGAAACAGTGGAAATTAAGCCCGATGGATTTACAGTCTAGGGTTCGCTGGGAAGACTACACCGCAGCAAAAGAAGAGATGTTTGCCCGAACCAATATTCCTGAAGCTCCATGGTGGGTTGTGCCAGCCAATGATAAGAAGCGAGCACGTCTAAACTGCATTCAGCATCTGCTAGCCCAAATTCCATACACCGAAGTAACTCATGAAACGAGCCAGCTTCCAAAACGGGTGTTTAATAAAGACTATGAGCGTCATACATTGCCAGAAGAGCTATATATTCCACAGGTCTTTTAGTCGCTCTCCAAAGTTCACTTGAGCCAGAGGTAGTGATTCCCATGTAGTGAAAAATCAACGCTCGCCTGATAAGAACATTAATAAGGGAGCAAAAGTAGATATCAGTTAGGTATTTCTCTCAAAACAACAACACCCAAGCTAGACTCACCGAGAGATTTCCTTCTTTTTCATTAGTATCATTTAGAGTTTTACTGTTTAAAATAACAGTCATCAACTCTCTTATTCTAAATGATACGATATTTCCGTGACCGTAAGGAAGCTGGTCGATTACTAGCTTCCTTACTCAAACTTGATTATGCCAATAATCCAGATGTATTGGTTTTAGGGCTGCCTCGTGGTGGTGTGCCAGTAGCATACCAAATTGCCAAAGTTCTCCATGCTCCCTTAGATATCTGTGTTGTGAGAAAGTTAGGTTTACCAGGACGTAAAGAAGTTGCTATGGGAGCAATTGCTTCACCTGAAATTATGGAACTGGATGAAGATTTAATTGCGGAGTTGAAAATTTCCGAGAAGGCATTAAAAGAAGTGATTGTTAGGGAATTACAAGAATTACAAAGACGGGAAAGAGTTTATCGTGGTTCTCGTCCTGCCTCTAATTTGAGTAATCGCACTATCATCTTAGTTGATGATGGTGTTGCCACAGGTAATACCCTTAAAGCTGCCATATCTATCATCAAGCAACAGCAGCCAAAGGAGATTGTTGTTGCCGTTCCAATAGCACCGCCAGATATCTATGAGGAGTTAGAAGCAGAAGTAGAAAAAGTTGTATGTCTCGCTGCCCCAGAGCCTTTTCGCGCTGTTAGTCTTTGGTATGAGGATTTTTCCCCTACAACAGATCAAGAAGTGTGTATGTTACTAGAACAGAATGTTAACCCTGAAACTACAAATCCCTAACTATAGTTTTAAATTAAATACTTAACGTCATCAGTAGGGCTGCTTGGAAACGAAAACTATTTAACTTGCTCGAAATACCAGCATTTATTAAGTTTTATTTTTTCAAGGAGTTATTAACTTTAATTATCCAAACTTCCGCGCATTGGGCGAGATGAATAATTGACACACATGAGCGACCCGCTACGCGGTTGCTGATAGCACCGCTCTTACTTAAGTATAGCAGGAGTAAAGTTATCAGGTGTAGTAGGCTGGATGTCTTATCTAGAAAGAGATTGAGGGGATACTATACCTAGCTGTGATTTGACCCCACCTTTTTATATTGTTGCGGAGTCGCACTTTTGCCATCTGGCAAGAGAATGAAAGATAGGACAACTTTTGATTCGGTTCGTTCAGCACACCTAATTTATTATGTATATTGATTTAGCTGCACCAGTTTTTCAAATACCCCAACTCCTCCTACTACGCAACCTCCGCCACATCAAACTTAGCTTTACACTGTTCGAGCCACTTGCTAAATAACCGCTCTTCATGCTGGGATAAGACATCCAATTTTGATTTAGCTGAACCATAAACCCGTAACCTCTTCTCCCCATCGCGTAAGTTCCTCAAGTACGGCAACCTTTGATTTATCCGCTTCAATATCTTTTGTATAACGGTTATAGGACTATCAGCGTAAGCAATACCACAGCCTAAAACTTGATTAAACCTTGACAAATGCTTAAACACGAAATCTTGTAACTTAATAAGTTCTGGGGATTTATTAGTCCATTCCGACCCCTCCTGGAGGAACTGGTCTAACTTACACAGTTCTAATAATTTTATTTTCGTTACGTTAAGTTTTTTATTTACGTCTGGTATAAAGAAACTGCCATTGTTTTTCTCCTTCATCTTTTCTAGCATTGCGCGATCGCTCTTCTCAACATAATCCCTCCCATCAGTTAACCAAAACCTCAACTTCAAACCCGAATACAGCTTCTTAGAATCAGCTTCCACCAATTCTTCAGTAACTTCTTCAACGGCATACCTTTGTTTAATCTGATGTTTCTTAAGTTGTTTTTCTTCTACTTCTCTTAAATTACCTTTATTTTCCAAAGTAGCTGCTTCAGAGGGGGTTAAGTCTTTAGAATTAGCAGTTTCAAGATTATCTTCTTTAATAGATGATTGTTTTATCTCCTTCCGTTCCTCCCAAATTTGATTTAATTGCTTTTTCTTATCCTTGCTGGACTCATCACGATTTTTAATGATAATATTCCAGCCCTCAGCCTCAAGTTCTCCTAACAAAATCTCCCTATAATGATAATTTTCATAATTCTGTTTAGCTCCTACTTGAGCATGGTATTTAGTCAAAGGGCAGAGATTGGAGTTGATTATATTCTCAGCTTCTCTGTAGCCTAATAACCCCAAAGATAAATTAGCTTCTCCCTTTTGATTAGCCAAAAGTTCGATAGGATTGGTATAATTACCCCCAATAAAGTTTTTACCTACTTTAGGACACCATACATATCTAGGTACTTGGAAATCTCTTAACCTAACTAACTGTTGCCTAACGGAGTTGGTTGTAAGATTACCTGCTTGAAAAGAAAATACAGCATTAAAAAACTCATCAACACCATCGATACTAATTCCTGTACAGATAGTTGGAGATGCTATGATTACTTTATATAATTCAGCCCTTATCATATCGGCTAATACTTCCCCTGTAATCCCAAATGCTGGATGTTCTGGGTCGCTGGTGGTCTGAGAGTCTATCCTCAAAATTTCGGATTTATTGTAATATTTACGGGCTTTCTTTTCTAAATTAATTGTACCATCTGCGCTGCGTATTTTTTGTGAAGAACTAAGAATTAAAATATTCTGTTTAGCCTTCATTATTGTGGTTAAATCTGCTAAAATTTGTTTAGGAGATGGTTCATCATAGAAGTTCAAATCTCCTTTTTTAGGTCGATATTCATTAATAACTGTTAATGTTTGTGATTCTAATTCTTCTCTAGTAATAGGCTCATCCGAATATAACTGGATTAACTCGTAAATTAACTCAATAGATTCGGCATCAGCATCAGCATCTAACAACCTAATTGGTTTGTTATGTTTCCAGCAGTCTGCTAGTTTTTGTCCCAAAGTAGCTAGTATTACTTTGCGATAATTCTTAATTTCTGTTTGTCCGAAAGCTCCGTGTCTTAAGACTTGGGTGAATTCATCTAATGCTAATCCAGCATCAGCCCAATGCTCTGGCAGAAATGGAACGGAGTTATAGGGGGAAAAGCTATCGAAGCACAAACTATACCCTATGGCGTTTCTGAGGGTAACAGTATTGCTTTCGGTGCGATAGGGGATGCCTACTCTAATTCCTAGTTCTCTAGCTAATCGTTCTAAGTGAGAGAGATTGATTGTGGGAATGCCTTTATAACGATCGCCTGCCACCAACTCAGACAACACACCAGTTTTCCTAGTTCCCTTTGCGCTCTTAACAACTAAAATTCTATAGTTAGCTTCTTCCTGTACGTCTTTAACTTCTAAATACCGTTTATTAATGGTTTTGATTCGACCAGGGAGTATAGCTGAGTTGCTAAAAGTCTTGTAATCACGGGCGCATTCATAGCACTTGTCGAGTATATTCTGGGCGCAAACTTCCCCGTATTTGCTTTGCAGCGAAAAGAGAAAATCATCTATCCCCTTTGCTGTACCACTCCAACTGATTCTTTTAACCCTAAGCGCACCAGCTTTGATTAAAGCATTGCCCAGCTTAAAACTTTGCCTGTTTACAGCCTTCTTAGTAGCTTTTTTGGAGTCCTGGTCAAAAGATATGTAAAAACGTCTTCTATCCGCAAATAAGCCCAACCAGGGATGAAGTTTATTAGAGCCTTTACCATCTCTCCAAGTTGTAATGGAAGTAAGAGCTATGGCACAATATCCTTTTGATAACACAGACAGTTGCTTTTTCCCTCCCTCAGTAAAAGTAATGGGGATTTGGGGAGTATCCAGCACCATACCCCAAAACCATTTACACTCTGCTTCATCATCAACCCCAGTTAAGATTTCTGATGGCGCGTACTTCTCGGTCATCGCGATAAAGCTAACCCCAGCTTTACGACAAATTAGGGCTGCTATCTCGTAGCTCACTCTGGGGAATATGGGATTATGCTTGGAGTTTTTCGGAGCGTCGTACTTGATTTCTTTGCCACTTTTATCGATTCTGGGATAGTAAGGCTTAAATACTCGTAACTCTGGCTCTGCATCAAGGTTTTTTGGGTTACGACCTTTAATCCCCCATCCTCCTTTTAGCGGGTCTTTATAAGCCCTGAGATAACCATCCCTGATTCTCCCATCGTTTCGTCTGGCTGAATTGCGGAGATACTGAAAATACCATTCTGCGATCTCCTCTTCGGTTAGTATCTCTAGGTTGAGTTTTATTAGGGATGGAGCGATCGCACTTTGATTCCATTCTTCTACAGCTTTCTTTCTCATCTTCCTGCATCTCTTGAAATGACAGGAAAGGATGACAATAACGCTCTTTAATTAGTATATGGTTTGAGTCAGGAGAAGATTAATAGCATACAGGGCAATTATCTTCTCAAAACCCGAATCTTTATCAGTAAATTAGTATGGCTTGTTCCATCTTATTAAGAAACTGTAAATTAGAATTATCCTAATTTAGTTTTGTGTTTGATTAATGCTCAACCAAACTACAGCTATTCCCCCAATAGCTTCTGGAACGCAACAAAACTTACTTTTATAAGAGCAGAACGTCAATACCTTTCCTATTTTGACCACATAAATAAAAAGCGTGAGTTGCTAGACATGAACTAACAGCCAGTCATGGGCGATGCACAACAAGTTAATTGCTTCTTGAAAAAAGAAAATATTTAACCCCTGGCTTTGGTTCTGATTTGACGTTCACTTCATACCAGAAGATAAGAGAGATAAATAAAGGGTTTAATTTCTTTTTTCAAGCAGTCTCATGAGTGATTAATGCTTCCAACCCATTCGGACAAAGCTAGTTACTTATCCATCACGGACAAGATGGCTTGGTCTAGCAAATACAAATCCTGAAACCCATAGACATTGACCATCCTTGTAGTCCCCCCTACAAACTGCTCTCTTTGAATTGGCTTAGTACCATGAAGGTCTTGATACAACCTGCTGGCTTGTTTACCAATTTGCTGTAGTTGGCGAGAGTCAGGACGATATCCTAGAAATACTGCACGGTCTGAGACTGGATACTCTAGTCTTACTTGAGTTGTGCTTATTTCTGTGGGTGATGGCTGTAGCTTGTTTTCTAATAAGATGTTGCGAACTTGGTCTTTTAACAGTACTTTAGTCCTCTCATCAGAACCTCCAAGCTCTGAAAGTAAATTCATCCCTAGCTTGATTGTTTCTAATCTTTCTTTAGCTGATGGGAGAAAAGGAGTAGATGGAGGAATCTCTTGCTTGAGAGAATAGCTACCTGTTTTTCTAATCGAAGGAATTACCTCTTCATATAACCAACGTTGAAAAGGGACAACTAAACTACTATCTGAACGCCCGATTAAACAATACAGTCCAGGCTCGAATAAAGTGGTTAGCTTTTGCTTCCCTCCAGGGGTAAGAATTTGTTTCTTACCCTTCCATTCAGGAGGAACTTTGCCCAAATATTTGCTGTAACTTGATCTTGATGCTGATGGATAGAGAATGGCTACTATATCCGCAGCCACCCATTCTGGTTCATCTGCTGTGCCAACGAATCGAACTTCTTGATGTTCAAACGTGAAAACTGATAAATTTGGCATGGCTCATCTTTACTTTCTTAATCTAGGTGAGTACATAGCGATCGCACTTTGACTGGTTGTGGGCAGCGATCGCGCATGAGTGAAGTTGCGCCTAAGCAAGCTCCAGCTTCAGCTTTTCTATTTCCTGAACTTTGGCTGGTATTACTTCCTTGATTAATTTTTTGGCTTCATCAAAAGCTTTGACCAAATTCCGTTTACATTGACGGGCTGCGGGGGTATTTTTGCTGTAGGTCAAAACTAGATAAGATTGTTGTTCTGTTAAGAGCGTATAATTCTCAGGACGACCACCCTTACTACCTTCTGGTGGTTTCGCGATTTCAAATCGCAAAACTCCCCAATCCTCTTCTATCTCCTGCTGGTACTTGAGAATCAGCTTTTGATAAAAGCTTCGATGTTGGACACCTAATTCTTGTGCTAATAGCCTAGAATCTACTAATAGCACACCGTTTCTGTTATTTATTGGTAAATTAGACATACTGTTACTGATTAGACACACGATTATTTCACGCTTTTTGGTGACAGCACTTCAATGACGCGATCGCATCTCCGCCAAGAGTTTCTGCGATCGCTATTTTTTTGAGCTAGAGCAATTCCTATTTCATTTCGCTTTGGCTTTAACAGATTCTTGTGGGATGTAAACTAACAAGTCCCCTGGTTGACAATCAAGAGCTTCGCAGTATTTTAAAAGGGTTGAATCTTCTAAACGACTTGGCATAACGCGCAGATTTTTATGCTTACTAACTGTTTTTTCATGAAACCCAGTCAGTTTAGCTAACTCCTTATAATTTATTTCTCTATCTGCCATTAGTACCGCAAGTCGCCATTTAATTGGCATATACAACCCCATTAAAACTTGATTCATAGGCATAATTTTACCCCTTAGTTTTAAACGAGTTTCTGTCCTTGCGATGGACATATCTATCATAGCAGCTACTAGGGTAATCTTACAATTGACTTTTTCTGTCGTAGCGATTAATATAGTAATTGTAGCGAAGGACAAATTAAACAGTCGTCACCTGAGAGAACAGGTTGAACAAACACCGCAATAATTTACACCTATCGGTACTGAAGTAATAAGTAAGCGCACCTTTAAAACTGAATAACACTCTCTTTCACGAAACTACCGTGTCAAGCACTTCTGCTGTAGAACGAAGAGCAAGTACTGAGAGTTAATCAAGGCTATCGCCACTCAAATAAAAAGGAGAGCAAAATCTCACTTTCGCTCTCCGAACAAATCAAAAATTCATTTCATTATTATGACGTACACAGCATTCAAAACCGAAGTACCTACCGCCTGTACTTGTGAATCTTGCTCTCAGTTCAAGAATTATAGGGAATCGAGAGGTCGTGGCTATTGCAAGCTTTTCGACAAAGTAGCCTTCTCTCACCATCCTTTTACTAATGACTGTCGGCTAAATCTTGCCACTGACACCGAAGCTAAAAAGGAGACTACTGATTATCTTGGTCAGCAAATACGAGAAACAAGATTAATGCTGGAGAAAAGCAAATATCGCCATTCTCTAACAAACCAACTTAGTCTAAAAGCCCCTTTCTAAATCGGTCTAATTCTATACACAAGTCCTGGAATTACCAACGCCTGGGACTTACATCTTTAACCTTTAATTCTCTTCAATCATGACCTACACCGAAATTCAAACTATCTCTGCTGGTGGTATTCCTTACACCGAATATCGCGCCGAACCTGAAATAGACGAAGAAGTTATCATCACCATCGAATTCACTCCCAAAAAACAATCTTGGGATTCGGAGTATCAATATTCTCAGCCTGAATTTGTTTTCGGGGATATGGTTGCGACAAAACAACAATGGGAACACTGTCAGACACATCACCTTCCTGACACTGAGTTAGACCTGTTTCGCATCTGTGCAATGGAATTGGTTGAATCTCTTACCCCATCAGGACAACTGTTAAGTCAACCATATTGGAAATACGGAATTCGTTGCCTAGAAGGAACTAAAGAATTGATTTGGTTCTCAGAATCCGCTTTGGTGCGTATTCAACTCGATAACCCTGATTGGCTCTAAATCTACTTGATGCTGAAAGAGTCAGGATTTTCCCCGACTCTTGGCATTATATTATTGCCTCAATCTTGAAAAATAGCGATGATTATTCCTATTAAAACTGAAACGCAGTAATAAAAAGGGTTGAAGCGGGATGTCACTAGATTTTGCCTGAATGATCGGCGTTGAGCCAATCATTCAGGCTGGTAATAGTGTAGAAAAATTTTATTCCTGAAGACTATCCACCCCCACCACCACCGCCTCCACAACCCCCTCCACTTCCGCCTCCACCAATAACAGCACCACCGTTGCTGTTTTTACCAAATATTAGACAGATGACAATATAAACCACAACTCCTAAAGTCCAAAAATTTGGAATCGGTTGATTCCAAATTTTTGGCTCTTTTTGCCAATTAGGCACTCGTGTTTTCAGGATTTGGTGTGGAAAAACCACTTTTATCTCTATTTCTTGTTCAGGTTTGATTATATGTCGCGCAACATAACGAACTGTTCGAGAATCAATTTGCGCTGATGAAGTGGGTACAGGGAGTAATCGGAAAAAGTTGGTTGTGTCTTGGGGCGATCGCTATAAAAAGTTATAAAAGATAAATGGCAGAAAAGCCAATAAATAGCTGAAGAATTCGGAAATTTTCGGAGAAAGAATTGAATTAACCCCAAAAAAAAGATATTTTCCTGTATTAGAGGAGTGGTAGTCCTCAGAGTTTTGTAACAAGGGAAAATATCAATTATGTCAAAAATTTTTGCTAATTTTAATTTAAATCAATCCTTAAAAGATTTTCAAGTTAATGTTACGCAAGTTTTGGAATTAAATAATGTTGCTGGATGGAATGGAATAACTATTCTAGAACGAGAAGAAAAAATTAGAAAAGCGGCATTGATTTTAGCGGGGCAGTGTATAGGTATTCTTCTTATGCAACTATCCAAATCAACAGAGGCTAAAGAAAAAGCCATTGAGTGTACGAAAGGATGGTGGAGAAAAAAGACCAAAAAGAATGGATGTAAAAACTGGCAAATTTTAACAGTAGGAAACGTAATAATTAATCTAAAATTGCCTTATGTAGTTGAAATAAAAACTCGTAAAGATTATCAAAGAAAACCTAGAGGACAAGGATTTTGTCCCTTTTTAAGATGGTTAGGAATGGAATCAGGTGTCACTCCCTATGTCTGGAGTAATATTGCTAAATATGGCACAATCATGAATTCTTTTGAGATAGCAAAGCAAACTTTAAAAGATTGGGGCGTTAAAATTAGTGACGAGCGACTTTATCGTTTAACTTATAAATTTGGCATCGAAGGTTTAAGTATAAGACAATCAAAAATTAACGCTCTTAAAAGAGATAGATTAGAAACAGGTTCGAGTTTAAAAGATAAAAGAGTCATCATTTCAGTTGATGGCGGACGTACCAGAGTTAGAAATTATGACCAGAAAAAAATCAACCCGAAAACGAAGAGAAAGAAATATACAGGAGAATGGATTGAACCCAAATTACTTACTATTTATACAGTAGATGCCACAGGAAAAAAGATAAAAAACGGTGAAGTTCCTGTAATTAATGATGGGACTTATGGCAACTATAAAAAGTTGCTCTCTATCCTAGAAATGTATTTAGTCAGTTTAGGCATAAATGAAGCCCAACAAATCTTACTTATAGCTGATGGTGCTGACTGGATTTGGCAACATATCCCCCCTTTACTAAATCGTTTGGGTTGTGGAGATAAGACCAGTTATCTTGTTGATTTTTATCATGCTACGGAGCATTTACAAGATTTTGCCGATGCTGCTTTTAGTCAAGAGAAAGAAAAAATTGCTTGGTTTAAAGCAGCTCGTAAGGATTTAAAAATCGGCAAAGTTGACCAATTAATTGAACAGATGAAACAGGTCAGAAAATCAAGTCGTGGTTCTCGTCGTAAAATCATGACTAATCAAATCAATTACTTTGATAAACGACGAAATAAGGGTTTATTAAACTATGATAAAATTTCTCAATTTAACTTGCCAATTGGGAGTGGGGCTGTCGAAAGTTTAATCCGCCAAGCTGTTAATTTACGCCTTAAAGGTAACAAATGACTTTAAAAATCAAGGGGTCTTCAGAAAGCGATAACCTATGGCTTTTACCATTAACTAAAGTAACAAGACCCCTTGATTTTTTTGTCTCCTCTGTAACGGAAAATTTTGGTTAAAAGAAAATGCGGAAATTATTTTACACGCCCGTTGTCAGTGGCTTTCGGGAGCTTGGTCTGATTTCACAAATTCTATCTTAACTTGGAGAATTTATCCCGCTACTAACTAATATTATTTGGCATAAATAAAAATTAAAAACTATCTTTTTCATCCGAATATAAATGATTCGGTAAGCTTTTGATGGTTAAAATTCTGGCTACTTTTTTTTGCGCCAAAACATCTCTAAACTTCCAAATCTTTTCGCTGGTTTGGCGATCGCCTAGTAAACTCTTTGCGATCGCCCCAAGACACAACCAACTTTTTCCGATTGCTCCCTCTCAACTTCTTCTTCAGTGTCAGGAAGAGAAGTTAGACAATCCTGGGTCAGAGCATGGTGAGAACGAGCAGGCTTGTCAAAAAGCTTACACCAACCTTTACCACTAGGGTCGCCATAATTCTTGAATTGAGGACAATTAGCACAGGTACAGGCTGGAGGTGCTTCGGTTTTGATTTGAGATTGTGTAATCATTAGTAGATGTTGAAATTATTGATTCAGAGAGCGAAAGTGAGAATTTGCTCTCTTTTTTTTGTTGTTTTGGCAGTAGTCACTTATTTAGGTCAACTAAACAAATGAACTGAGATATCTAAAAAATGTCTTTTGATTGCACAATATACGGACTTTACCTACCCAAGGTGGGCTTGTGCTATACCGCAAATGCCATGTCTAGAGACTATGTAATGAACTCGGACTATTATTTATTGTTCGTGGTGGATTAGTTTTTAACCTCTGGATTTTTAGTCAAGAGTGAGGCGGGTCAATTTCCTCAGCTATATTTATAGTATAGCTAGTTTAGCATAACTTGTCAAGCGAAACTTGATAAGTTATGATAGACGAGTAATGTTCAACAATCATTGAGTGTCGATTATGACCCTAAGATTGAGTAGAGTCAAAGGAGATGTGTTTCTATGAAATTTATGCTCGTGACTCTTTCTGTGGAAATTCCGAATTTGGGTAATCGAATTAAACAAATAAGGGAGGAGAAAAAGATGACTCCTACGCAACTAGCTGCTTTAGCAGGAATGAGTACAGCTAATCTCTATCGAATTGAAAGTGAGACAACAAAGTCTGTACCGAGAGAAACCTTGAAAGCTATCTCGGAAGCTTTGGAAATCGATCTAGATCAAGATGTCAAAACTGCACTGTTAAAAGAAGCTGGCTAGCAATCTTATCCCCAAGTTCATCTTCGTGCAATGATTGTCTTGATTCTAAGAAGCGATCGCCTTCCCCGCCAAGAGATAACGCGATCGCTCTTTAGAAACTACTCTTAGTTCAAGGAAAAGAATAGTTATGACTATGATATCCGACTCAGTGTTGATGGAGTCAGCTTCAGCCCGTTCCCATCAACTAGCGCAGATTAAATCACAACAAGCAACAGAAATACTCAGCAAAATCAAATCCCTTTACTTTGCGTTGTGGAAAGGAGAAGGAATTGCCACCACAGAAGAGATGGGGCAATTTTATGAAGTTGAGGTTGCAACTATCCGTAAAGTGTATCATCGCCATAAAGATGAATTGGCACAAGATGGAGTCAAAACTATACGGGGTAAGTCTTTAAGGGATGTGCGTGACATCTTGTCACTCTCATCTAAGCAATCAAATATAATGCTCTGGACACCAAGGGGTGCATTAAGATTGGGAATGCTTTTAAGAGATTCCGAGGTAGCTAAAGCAGTAAGAACTAGCTTACTCAACACAGTAGAGAAAGTCATACCAGCCCAGAATCTTGAAATAGAACGTCTCAAACTAGAAAATCAGAATCTCAACTTAAAACTAGAGGTAGCAAAGGCACAACAACAAACAGCGATAGCTCAAGAAAGACTCCTAGCAGCATCTTCTGCCTTCTGCCTTAGCAACTATTAATCCAGGTTTAGCAGCACTTGCTTTAGGTAAACCCAATGCAGTAGTTACAAAGACTGAAGTAGTGGAAAAGACAATCTTAGTTAATGAGCGGGGTAAAGCTGTCTCTACTTACGAGGGCATATCGAAAACCAAGCTAGCAAAACGGTATGGCATGAAAAAAGCTTCAGAGGTAATTAAGTGGCTAAAGTCCATTGGAAAAGAAGATGTACTGAAACCTGGTTTGACCGCAGCCCCCTGTCACTATATTCCTTGGAGTGAAGTAGCAGAGTTAGATAGGCTCTGGGCAACTCATTCTGGGTCAAGACAAATTCTGATTGGCGAAAGGCTGTAGTTATAGCGTGTGGTGTTGTTAGTGGTGAAGTCTAAATACATTCACCACTAACCTTTATCCGTGCCAATAAGTAGCTTAACAAAGCCATTCGGTTAAATATTTTCTTTTTTCAAGAAGCAAATTGATTGTTGTGCGGAGCAGCGTGACTAGCTGCTAGTTCATGTCTAGCAACGTCTGCTTCTTTGTTTATGTGGTCAAAAAAGGAAAGGTGTTGACGTTCCGCGAGCAATAAGAGTAGATGAACTTTATTTCTCATTACAACCTCTTAAAAAAGAAATGTATATCTGTTTGGCAGCACGTCAGACACAATAAACATAAACTCTTTTAACATACAGTTTGTTAACTAATATTTTCAATGCTAGAACTAAATTACTAAAAACTCCCAGAAGCATTGATTAATAAAGAGTAGAGCTTTGTAAAATTCTCTTGTAACTAGCGCGTAATTGTCACTCTTTCCTGTCATTCCAAGAAATGCAGGAAGATGAGAAAAAAAGCCTCCGAAGAATGGAATCGAAGTTGCATTGCTCCTTCCCTAATAAAACTCAACCTAGAGATATTAACGGAAGAAGAAATCGCAGAGTGGTACTTTCAATATCTCGCCAATTCAGCCAGACGTAATGATGGGAGAATTAGAGATGGGTATCTGAGGGCTTACCGTAACCCGCTAAGAGGAGGATGGGGAATTAAGGGTCGTAACCCCACAAACCTTGATGCAGAGCCAGAGTTACGAGTATTTAAGCCTTACCATCCCAGAATCGATAAAAGTGGTAAGGAAATAAAATACGATGCGCCGAAGAATTCCAACCATAATCCCATATTCCCTAGAGTAAGTTACGAGGTAGCAGCCCTAATTTGTCGTAAAGCAGGGGTTAGCTTTCTCGCGATGACTCAAAAGTATGCACCACAAGAGTTAATTACTGGGGTTGATGATGAAGCAGAGTGCAAATGGTTCTGGGGTATGGTGCTGGATACCCCCCAAATCCCCATTACTTTTACTGAGGGAGGGAAAAAACAACTGTCATTATTGTCCAAGGGATATTGTGCCGTTGCCTTAACTTCAATTACAACATGGAGAGATGGTAAGGGGTCTAACAAACTTCATCCCTGGTTAGAGTTATTTGCGGATAGAAGACGTTTTTACATATCTTTCGACCAAGACCATAAGAAAGCTACCAAGAAGGCTGTAAACAGGCAAAGTTTTAAGCTGGGGGATGCCTTAATCAAAGCTGGTGCAATTAGGGTCAAAAGAATATCTTGGAGTGGTACAGCAAAGGGAATTGATGATTTTCTCTTTTCGCTGCACCAAAAATACGGGGAAGTTTGCGCAGACAAGATACTAAACCAGTGCTATGAGTGCGCCCGTGATTACAAGACTTTTAGCAACTCAGATATCCTTCCTGGTCGCATTAAAAATGTGAATAAACGCTACTTGGAAGTAAGTGATGTACAAGAAGAAGCCAATTATAAGCTTTTAGTTGTTAAGAGCGCAAAGGGGACTAGGAAAACTGGTGTGTTGTCTGAGTTGGTAGCAGGCGATCGCTTCCAAGGAATCCCTACCATCAATCTCTCACACCTAGAAAGGCTAGCAAGGGAACAGGGGATTAGGGTAGGCATCCCCTATCGTACTGAAAATAATACTGTTACTCTCAGAAATGCCATAGGATATAGTCTATGCTTTGATAGCTTTTCCCCCTATAACTCCGTTCCATTTCTGCCAGAGCATTGGGCTGATGCTGGATTAGCATTAGATGAATTCACACAAGTCTTAAGACACGGGGCTTTCGGTCAAACAGAAATCAAGAATTATCGCAAGGTGATATTAGCTACCCTAGGTCAAAAACTAGCTGATTGTTGGAGGCATAATAAACCAATTAGGTTATTAGATGCTGATGCAGACGCAGAATCTATTGAGTTAATTTACGAGTTAATTCAACTCTATTCGGATGAACCTATTACTAGAGAAGAATTGGAGTCAGAGACATTAACAGTTGTTAACGAATATAGACCTAAAAAAGGAGATTTAAACTTCTATGACGAACCATCCCCTAAACAAATTTTAGC
>JASJCP010000134.1 GCA_030065935.1 Xenococcaceae cyanobacterium MO_167.B27 | reverse complement strand
GTTACTGTTCCATCTTCTCTTACTATTACTCCCCTAGCTGGATAAATATCGCCCTGTGATGTTTTAACTGGTTGAATTTGAGAGGTAATATTCTGGGTTGTTTGCTGATAACGAGCCTGAGAAAAGTTAGGTGTAATTGGTTTGCCATTATCAAGTAGTACCGCAGCACTTAGAGGTAAGTTGGGTGCTGGTGGGACTCCTCCCTTACCCAGAAGAACTAATCCAGATTCTCCAGCATCAGGGGAACAAGCATCTTGTGCTACTGCATCTGCTGAAACGACATTACTGGATAATTGGGCAGTTTCTTGAAAATTGTTAGTATCAGGAACATTGAAAGTTACATTGCCATCCAGACCAAACTGTGAACTAGCATCAATATCATTAGTCCCGTTTCCTGGTATAGCTGAACGTTCTTCAATTCCTAAAAGAGCCTCTGCTGTGATGTTAATATCTCCTCCGTCTCCTCTTTGGGCATTGGCGATAATGTCATTACCATTACCACTGCTAGGAAAAGCGAGAATAAACCTAGAATTAATATTTACGTTACCACCGTCAGCATCTTCTAAAGCTTGGGCAGAAATCTGGCTATTGTTTTGTAACCTTATATCTTCAGCAACTTGTAAAGTAATATTTCCCCCATCACCAGAGCGAGTAGCAGCATCAATTGTGGCATTATTGTCTAGAGTTATGGAATTAGCTTCTATGGTTAAGTTTCCTGCTGCTCCTGTTCCAGGTTCATCTAAACCCAAGCTCTGAAAGTTGCTAACGGAAATAGTTGCACCATTGCGAATATTTAATTCATCCGTAATAACTGTTATATCTCCGCCGTCACCACTTCCTTCTGTGGCACTAGCAAAGAAACCACTTCTTCCTTCTGCTGTACTACCTTCTAATTCAATAGAATCAGTAGCATTAATAGTTAACTCACCTGCATTACCATCTCCATTAGTAGAAGTAGAAATCACAGAGCCTTCATTAACAGTAACTTGGGCTGTTTTAATATCAACATTTCCCCCTAGACCTGTTGCATCTTCTGCTACTGCTGCTCTAATTGAACTCGATTCACGTAATTCAAGGGAATTGGTCAAATTAATATCTATCTCACCTGCATTACCTTCTCCTGAAGTATTTGTTCTAATAGCAGAATTATCGAGAGTTAATATGTCTCCCTCAATAGTTATATCTCCTCCTTGACCATTAGCTTCGTTACTAGCAGTAATTACTGCATCATTACTTAAAGCAATATTGGGAGCAGATAAGCTAACATTACTGGCATCGCCAAATGAACCTGGATCGTTGTTGCTAAAGATTCCTGTACGAGTTCCAGTAAAGGAAATTTTTTCAGTAGCAGTTAAAGAGACTATTCCTTGTTGTGTTGCTGTTGCATTAGGAAATGCTCCTGCTTGTATTTGTGAAGTATCAGACAAAGAAATATCTCTAGATGAAATGGTAATATTACCGACTCTTCCCCTAGCTGAAGTTTCCGTTTCTATTTCTGGTGGACGACCAATATTGCTACTAATAATACTGTTATTTTTGGCAACAAAACTATCGGTAGCATTAACATTAATGTTCCCTGCATCTCCCTCTGCTTCATTAGAAGTAGTAATACTGGAAGCATTGAGAGTTAATATATCTGCCTCAATAGTGATATCGCCCCCTTGACCATTTCCTGCATTTCTAGCTATAATTCCAGCACCATCATTGAAAGCAATATTGGGAGCAGATAAGCTAACATTACTAGCATTCCCAAATGAACCTTGATCATTGTTACTAAAGATTCCTGTATTAGTTCCAGTAAAAGAAATTCTTTCAGTAGCGGTTAAAGAGATGATTCCTGGTTGTGTTGCTGTTGCATTACCAAATGCTCCTGCTTGTATTTGTGGAGTATCAGAGAAAGAAATATCTCTAGATGAAATGGTAATATTACCAACTCTTCCTCTGGCTGGAGTTTGTGTTGGACTACCAATATTGCTACTAATAATACTGTTATTTTTGGCAACAAAACTATCGGTAGCGTTAATGGTAATGTTCCCTGCATCTCCCTGTCCTACGCTAGAAGTGCTAATTAGTGCTTCATTGGTCAGAGAAAAATTGCCTGTATTAATTTCGATGCTACCACTATTTCCTATTGCAGTATCAGAAGTGCTGGCTCGTATAGCACTCCTTAGTTCGATATTTGTTTGATCGGAAGGATTCTGTAAAATACCTGTTCCATCTACAGAAATGGTCTCAATAGCATTAATTGTGATATTACCCCCATTACCAATTGCCCTAATACCAGTATCAATATTACCTCCATCACTTATAGAAAGTGAACGAGTATTTATCGTTATATCCCCTCCATTAGCTTCTAAGAGAGGAAGCTCCAAAATACCACTTATTGCTTCACTGCTAATACTACTGGGAGAAATAGTTATGTCACCTTGTTCTCCAATAGTAATAACATCAGCATTAATATTAATGTCCCCTGCATTTCCTTCTCCAAAAATAGATGCGGTTACTTGTGCATTACGAGAGAGAGAAAGATTTTGAGTATTAATGTTAATATTTGCTGAATTTCCTACTCCAAAACTCCCCGTACCAGAACTTCCCACATTACTAGCAATTTCACTGGCGAAAATACTGGTTGTGCCATCATCCAAAGTTAGTTCTCCTGAACCATCAACCACAATCGTATCTGCAACATTAAGGTTAATATCACCTATGTTACCTGTTCCCCCAACTATACTTGAAATTTCCCCGCCATTAGTTATGCTAAGGTTTTGAGCTTGGATTTCAATTTTTCCTACATCTCCAGTTGCTCCTTCGTTAACAAAGTTAGAAATACCACTACTTGCTGAACCAGTCCCATCAAATGAAATATCTCCTCTGGCAACAATAGTGACATTACCAAGATTTCCTACTCCTCCGTTGAAGTTAAAAATATTTCCCCCATTTCTAAAATCAATATTCCTAGCATTAATTGCAACATTTCCTGCATTTCCTGTACCAGAGTTTTGATTAGATATATTTGTCAAACCATCACTACCTGTGCCATCAATTAATAAATCTTCTGTGAGATTGATAATTATATCTCCTGCTTGAGCTTCAGCAGAACCAGAATCAGCATTAATACCAGCAACTAATGTACTACCAGAGGTTATTTCTAAGCTTTTCCCCTCAATAGTTATTGAACCACCATTGGCTCCAGGCACAAAAATAGTAGAACTATTGGTAAAAGAAACCGCATCATTAGCATTAATAGTTACATTCCCTGCACTACTATTGGTTGAACTAGAATCTATTAAAGAAAAATTATTAAAATTTAAAGAACCTGTATTAAGATTGATATTCCCTGCATTGCCTTGTCCTAATGTATTGCTAGATAAAAATGCTCCATTACTCAGAGATAAAGCAGTTGTAGTGATATTAATATTTCCCCCATCTCCCACTGCGTTAGTATCGACGTTGGTTAAGATACTGCCAAAATTATCTAGAGAAACAGTTGCAGTAGCATTGATATTGACATTTCCTGCATTACCCTGTCCTGAAGTATCAGCAGATAAAAATGCTCCATTAGTCAAAGAAAAGGAGGTTGTAGTGATGTTAATATCTCCCCCATTTCCTATGGCATTAGTAAAAACGTTAGTAAATATACTGCTACTGTTATCTATCGTAACTGTGTTGGTAGCATTAATATTGACATTGCCTGCATTTCCTGATCCGAATGTACTGGTAAACAACAATGACCCATTGGTAAGAGAGAAAGAATTTGTCGTGATATTGATATCACCTCCATCTCCTATTGCATTGGGATCGACATTAGTTGCAATATTACTGAAAACACCATCTATTAAGACACTGTCAGTAGCATTAATATTGACATTCCCTGCATTTCCTGATCCGAATGTACCGGCAGATAAAGATGCTCCATTATTAAGGGATAACGAACCTGTGGTAATGTCAATGTTTCCCGCATCACCTTGACCTAGAACAAAAGTGGCAATAAAAGAATTCTCTCCTAAACTTAGATTTTCTGTCTCAATGTTTATGTTGCCTCCATCTGCTGTAGCTTTAGGAAACACTGTATTAAAAATGCCACTAGCTAACCTAGCGTCATTGACTATTCCATTAATCTCTAAAGACTCGGAAGCAAAAATATTAATATCTCCTCCTGCTTCTCCCCCTAGAGTGTTAGCTTCAATAGCAGCAATTCCATTTAAAGTAATATTTCTCCCCACTACTTGAATATCTCCCCCACCATTACCACTAGCATCTATATTGCTACTATTAAATAAAGAGATATCGCTAAAAGTTTGTATTGCTGAATAATCAAACGTGAAATTATTTCCTATGGGGATAATAGCAACATCACCACCAGCAACACTTCCTAATTCAATTCTGCCTCCTGCGGTTTTGATCGTCGCACCTTCAAAGATGAGATTGCCACCAACTAAACCCAAAGTAGCATCAGAGTTGACTCTTAAGGCTTCTTGAGTATCTATAACTGGACTATCTGTGAGTCTTGCGCCATTTCCATTACCTCTAACGGTGATCTCAGCAGGATTATCTCGCAAGTTTAAGCCAATGGGTGCATTAATCGTTAATATCGGTGTTTGTGGATTGACCGCGCTAAACTCTATACCATTGGGGAATAAGATACTGTCTGCGGTACTGCCATAGAATGAGCCACCAACATTTAATCTGGCATTTTCCCCAAACAGAATACCAGCAGGATTAATTAAAAATAAATTAGCCCCACCATTAGCACGAATCAATCCGTCAATATTGGAGATATTTCCCCCTGTGACCCGAGAAAAGATGTTAACTATATCACTAGCGTTGTTAAAGAATGCTTCACTCCCATTTGGTACGGAAAACTCCCTAAAACTATGAAATAAATTCCCTCCAGCCCGTGAGCCATTATCGATCTGAACCCCTGTTTCTGTTGGGCTTATAGTAGTGGATGTCGTGCCATCGGTGGAGATTTGGGCTTGTGCTGAGAATGAGGCGAAACTGAAACAAGCCAGAGAAAACCAAGGGAGTAGAGCTTTATTCATTACAATAAATACTATAGGGTTTATATTATGGCTGATGATTATATCAAAACCCTTTAGCCGAGTCTGTTAAAAAAAATAGCTTTCTCTGTGCTTGTTTATTAAGTTTTCCTTAAATTCAATCGGTCTTGATTACACTGTCATCGGGATGAACTAGACGGAATAGCTTTTGCTTAATTTGTCTATCGAAAACTTCCCACTTGAGTTTGGCATAGTCCGCGTTATCGTTAAAGTTCCCTAAGAAACCGATGGGAATTTCAAAGCCTCCAGCCATGTTACGCCCTCCACCAAAGAATTTTCCTGTTTTGTCTTTGCCAAAGGCTTCTTTGATGAATTCGTCTGGGTCAAGAGTCAGTTTAGCAGTACGAAGAGAGCCAATAAGTACTTCGATGTCTTGGTATTCGTCATGAACAATACCATAGACTACGGCTGTGTGGATATCTTCTTCTGTGACTAAAAAGTCTGCTGCTTGGGGGATCGCATCTCGGTCATCATAACGGATATAGCCTACTCCTGAGATGGAAAAGTTATTTTTAATAATCCGATTCTTTAAAGCACTTTCAATTACATCCATTACTCGACGCGACCGCGCTGATTGTAACACGGCATCCAGTAGTTTGGCATCATAAAAGCGACTCAGATAAGCAGCAGCTAAAAAGTCTTCTTCTTGAGCTTGCATCAAGCAGTTAGTATCAGAGCGTAATCCGTGCATTAAAGCCGTAGCGCATTTAACACACTCGTTACTGCTACTATTAAAATTTATTAATCCTTCTTCGAGATACTGAGTGACTATCGTTGCTGTAGCGCGAGCTTGGGGGCGTAAATCGATGAATTCTGCTTCTAATTCTCCCTGTTTGCTATGATGATCTATAACAGCAAGTAGAGGAATATTAGCTTGTTGCAATATGGGAAAAAGTTGGCTGTTTGTTCCTTGGCTGTCGATTAGGACACAACCTTGATACACAGACAAGTCTTTTGTTTCTAGCTTTTCTGGTGTGTACCGTTGTGCTGGTAAGTTGGTCAGCTTAACTAGGGCTATATTTTCTTGATGGGATATTATTCCGCCATAAATAATCTCACAGGAGATGTGGTAATTTTGTGCAATTAGAAGATAAGCCCAAGCACTGGAAAGAGCGTCAGGATCGGGAAAGTCTTGTATTAAGATAATGTGCTTTTCTCCTTCATGATTTTCTAGGAGATTTTGCAACCTTCTTGTAGAAGTTCCCAAGTTACTATTGCTTTGATTTGTAGTTCTTTCCCGAGAATTCACTTTGGACTCTAAGGGAAGTTCTAGCACTCCAGAGCGATTGTTATTCTGATTAACTAAAGAATTGTTTTGAGCAGAACTCTTAAATTTAGAAGACATATTTTATATTCTGATGTTTATAACGCTATCCTATAAGACAGCAGCCAGTAAAAAAAATAAGCTGTTTATTATTTATACAATTTCTGAGTTTACCATACCAGTTATTTTAGAGTAGTAGGAAAAGGCTCAAATCCCGATAACGTATTTTTTCCACTCTTGATTATGATTTCCCTGGGTGCATTTAATAATTTCAAAATGCAAACTACTGTGGGGTCGTCTGGGTTGAGATAAAAGCATCATTCCTGCTTCTTTAGGGGTACGATTACCTTTTTTGACGTTACAACGAACACAAGCTGCTACCAAATTTTCCCAACTATCTCCCCCTCCCCGAGAACGAGGTACAACATGATCTAACGTTAGCTGATCTCCTTTGGCTTTGCAATATTGACAAGTGTTGCGATCGCGTTCTAAGACATTACGACGAGTTAGAGGAATTTCTTTGTAGGGAACTCTTACATAATAACGAAGACGAATCACCTTGGGCAGAGGAACGTTAGCATATATTAACTGCCGATCATGTTCAAGTTGTTCCGCTTTACCTTTTAACAGTAGTACAACCGCCCTTCGCCAACTGGTGATGTTAAGTGGCTCATAGGAGGCATTTAGCACTAGAACCTTACCCATGTACCTAAATTTTTCCTTTACGAGAAATAGTAACACATAGTTAAGCAGGGAGTATTGGTTGGTGGTTAGTGGTTACTGGTTAGTAGTTAGTGGTTGGTAGGTTAGGGATTGGGGGGATTGGGGAGTAGCTTTTTAGCAATTAGCTTTTTAGCAATTAGCAATTAGTAATTATTATCGGGATTGGTTACTGGTTAAGCCAAGTCCCATGGAAACTGGGGGGGATGACTTCTGGTAATTCCAAGCGACAGATGGGGTCAGCATCAAGGCGATCGCTGTTATAAATTCTGACTTCGCTGCTATGATTGTTAGCATCATAAACTACTGTTAGTAGCCATCCTGTGGTAGGTTGGTCTGCATTAGGAACATAGACTGGTTCTGAAGGATATATGTTTCCACCCATGTCTGCTACTACTAGTTTATTTTCTTGGCGGTCGAATCTGGCGATCGCAGTCAAAATTTCTTGATTTTCTTTAACTCCTTCTCGATGGCAAGATAAGTAGGTGTAACGCCAGGATTTTCCGACTTTTGAGGGGTCAATAACCGGAAATTCACACCACCTGTCTAATATTTGACTATTAGAAATTACTTTTGCTGTTTGGGGTTGGATTTTTATTTCCCAGAGAGTACCTTTAGCACTGGTGGTGGTTTTTCCTGTAGCAACTTCTTTGAGATATTGATTGGTTTGCAAGTCTCGGTAGCGGACAAATTCTACAATTAGATTTCCGTCTTCTGCGACGTATCCGTTAGTATAGTGCCACTGAAACCATGCTTCTGTTGTTCCCTGACTTACTAAGGATAGGCTATGGCGGTCAAAGATTAAAATTTGTGTTCCTAATTTGGGTTTCCATTCCATCGAATCACAAAATGCTTTGCGTCCTAACATTACAGGAAGAAGATTGGCTTTGATCGGGGGAATAAAGAAGACTAAATAATCTCCTGCTATCACAAAATCATGAATTAAAGATAAATTACGTAAAGCAAAGGTATTTTGTTGGGTAATTTGACCTTGAAGATTGCATTTGTACAGATTCAATACAATTTTAGAGCCAATGCTAATGCCAAAATTAAAGATTTCTCCAGAATCTACTTTGGGATGGGCGGAAAAAGCTCGATCATGGGATAATACGGCTAAATTATCTTTTCCATAAGTTTCTAGAGTTTGTAAGTCTAAAGCATGAGGTAAACCGCCTTCCCACAAGGCTAATAAGCGATCGCTTAATGGTAAAACCGAGGTATTCGCGACATTCTTAAAAGCTGGTTTAAGATTTTCCCACCAACCCCCAGCAGAGGTCATACCGTAATTAGGATATAAAAATTTTTGGGCTGCTGTTTCTTCTTGATACTCTTTAGTTTGGACATAACGATATACAGCAGTGGCTTTACCTTCTTTAATGTGAACTCCTAAAACTGCACCATCTCCATCAAACCAGTGTCCGACTCGCTTATCGCCTCTAGTTAATCTTCCTGGACCATTGCGATACAATGAGCCTGTTAATTCTGGGGGAATTGTTCCAGCTATTACTGGTAAAGGAGTGAGTTTAAATTCTTTTGCTGGTTGGAGAATTGCTTGTGACCACTTTGGGCGATCAGAGAGTGGCTCGCTTCCAGCGAGATCGCTTTTTAAGACCATAATCTATCTCGGTTTTATAAACTAAGTTGTTTTCAGAGGAATAAGGCGCGATAAATCACCAAGAAATAAATTTCTTGGCTAATAGCTCAAGTCCTCTCAAGAGGACTCTGATGTAGTTTTAATAAAAGTTATAGTCTATTTTAATAGACTTATTGTATTAGGCTGTTGGGTATCGAGGTGCAAGATACGAGTAAAGAAGAACCTACCAGAATAAAATAGTAAACTTGAATGCAACTCAGTATCAAATTATTTGAATCCGAATGCTGCTACTGCTAAACAGCCCCAACCAATGATAAATGCTAAACCGCCTAATGGTGCAATTGCGCCTAACCATTTGATTCCACTGAGGCTAAGAGCATATAAGCTGCCAGAAAACAGAGCAATTCCGACAATAAAAGCGATTCCAGCCGTATTTAGGAAATTAGAAGCTGTTTGAGACTGAGTTAACAACAAAGCAACTAAAATTAAAGCCAGAACATGATACATCTGGTATTTAGTACCTGTTTGCCAAATCTCTAAAGCTTTTTCGGTGAACTTTTCTTTCAAAGCGTGGGTGGCAAACGCACCCAAGACGACGGATAAACCTCCTAAAATACTGGCTATCGCTAAAAAGATTTTAGTCATGATGATAAAAAATAAGAACTGATTATATTTTCCTCGATAATCGATCTGCTAAACGGGTAGTTTCTGGTAGGCGATATTTACCCAAGCATTTCATAGTATATTCTATAGCTGTGGGGAGACTAATCTTGTGTCCGACAGAAACATAGATGGGTTTGACGTTAGTACGGGATCGCAATACAATCCCGATAGTTTCATCTTGATCTATTAATGGTTTCCAACTACCTTTTTTTTGTGGTAGGGTTTCATGTTTCCCAATGAATAAAGATTTTGCTACACCAATAGTGGGGATATCTATCAAGACTCCCAAGTGACAAGCTAACCCAAAACGTCTCGGATGTGCCAATCCTTGACCATCGCATAAGATAAGGTCAGGAATAGTCTGTAATTTTTCCATCGCTTGTAAAATCGCTGGTATTTCCCGAAAGGATAAATAACCAGGAATGTAAGGGAAAGTAGTGGGGATTTGGGAGATCGCTGTTTCTACTAATTCTAATTCGGGGAAGCTTAAGACAGCCACAGCAGATTGAGTAATAGTATAGTTGTTTTTAAATCCTACATCTGTCCCGGCGATATAGCGTACTTCACCCAGACAATCTTGAGTTATGACTTTATTTCTCAGTTTTTCTTGAATTTCCTTGGCTTCTGCTACAGTTTTAACCCAAGGATGATTAAATTGCTTCATTGTTTCATGGTTAGTTGTTAGTTGTTAGTTGGAGCGTTGTTGGTTGCTACTTGCTATTTGATTGCTTATCCTTCATCCTTCTTACTGAATACTGACTTCTGGAACTGCGAACAGGCGTTCGCGGGTACTAATCCTTTAAAATAAGCCTGGAGCTAGTATAGGTAATCAAGGTGGTTAAAAAATTGAGTAACGAGATTCTGGTAAGTATTGGTATAGTTTTAGTCTGTGGATTAATACTGGTTGTTTCTGCTGTATTTGGTAATAGTAGCCAACCTTCAGCCATTGCATCAGAAATTCAAGTAACTAAAACTAGTCCTGAGCTAATTGCTCAAAATATAAACACAAAAGAGGAAATTAAAGATATGGATATGTCTAACGCCATCACCACTGATTCAGGATTAAAGTATATTGTGGTCAAAGAAGGAGATGGTGCAACTCCTAAGACTGGTGATAATGTTACAGTTCATTACACTGGTACACTAGAAGATGGAACTAAGTTTGATAGTTCGAGAGATCGCAATCGTCCTTTTCAGTTTAAAATTGGTGTCGGACAAGTTATCAAGGGTTGGGATGAAGGAGTAGGGGATATGAAAGTAGGAGAAAAACGTACTCTGATCATTCCTCCAGAATTAGGTTATGGTGCTAGGGGTGCTGGTGGTGTTATTCCTCCTAATGCTACTTTAATTTTCGATGTGGAATTGTTGAAAATCGGCTAATTTTCCGAATTGGTAATTGTTAAAATGTTCGCTGTAATTCCCATTCCCTTCAGGGAATAGGGATGTTTGCGCTCGCGCGATAACTTTTCGGTCACAGGTTTACAAAATAGACACAAATGCAAAGGTTTCAGCCGTTGTATAATTGCTGTACGAACATTGAAAAAAGAATAGTAACTTAATGGTTCTGTTGAAAAGCCTGCCAATTCCTAGTCCGTTCAACAGGTAAAAGTTGCTACGGTGGGACTAAGTAGTTTGTACCGCAAAGTACAAATAATGTTGAAAGTATCTACAACTAAACATTTTTGGTTTGGAAGTAGTAGATGGGCTGGATACGCCCCAAAGTAGTTCAAGTTAGTTGTTGGTTTGACTACTCACCCGCATAAATGACGGGTGATTCTAATAAAGAGGTTTCGTGACAGGTTAAAACACCATCACGAAACTTTTGATCTTTATTAACTGACCAGAGCTTGATTCTCTGGGGCGAAGTCCAAGCAGGCTCCGCCGTAAAACGACGGAGCCTGCTTGGACTGCGTCAAAATCGCCCTACTCACTTGCTTAAGGCTTATGCTTCTTAGGCTGCTCAAACTCATGACTACTTTACGGATGATATTAGCTGCTCCATTTGCATCTGCATTGATATACCAGTTATTCGCTGTTCTATATAAACCGCGCTCTTGTCTTCTTCCACTAGGCTTCCAGTCTTTGGGTTTTTCACCATACTTTGGCAGATAGTCGCCATCTAAAAAAGAAGCTTTACTGGTATAGCTTTCTTCAGTCTCAATAAACTGAATGGAATATTGCTCACATAACCCGGCAATTCTATCTTTAAGTCGCGCTGTGGGAATTGGAACGAATTCAGAGTTATTCTTTTTTCCTAATTCGATTTCATTTTTATTACCTTTATTCCAGCCAAAAATTACAGTTCCTATATTGTTTTTCAGACAATGATTGATTACTATTCTCGCTGCTTTATTAATTCCATCCTTGATCTGTCTGTTACGTTTTTCTGTGATGGCAGCTAGTTTATTATTCCAAAATCCTTGAGGTTTATTTTCTTTAATAGTTGACAAGAGTTTGTTGTACCAGCGATTCATTGACTTAATATGTTTTCCATCAACAATAAAGCTAGTACCTACAGAAGATACACAGGTTAACCAGTTGTTTAAGCCTGGGTCGATTCCTAGTACGTTATCTGGATTTAATTCTACTTTTTCTGTTTCTTTTTTATAGATAAACTCAAAATAGAAACAGTTGTTCAAGGGCAGTATTCTTAACTCTTTGATATCGGCAAAATCCAGATTACTAGGCATTAAAACATAAAAACTATCCAAGCCAAACCAACGGGCTGTAGTCTTGCCTAGTGGAACTCTTATCTTATTGTCTTTGATTTATAATTAATATCTTCGATAAAGATATTATCTGTTTGGTCGCATAAATGATGAGCTAGTTTAAACAACCAATCTCGTCTAGCATTACTAATTTTTTCATGAAATCTAGCTATCTTACTTTGAAGTTTTAGCCAATTAGACGAGCCTTTAATTTTATTTTTAAGTCGTCGCTGAAGTGTTTTCAACTTTTTAAGCTTGCTTCTTAAAAACTTAGGACTCTTAATTAGTTCTTTATTACTGGTAGCAATAAAATTGGAGATTCCTGCGTCAATTCCTAATGATTTTTTTCCTGGTATGGCATCTGAGACTATTTCTTCTGATTGAAACACAATCATTAAGTAATAACCACTCGCACTCCTCACAATTTGAAATTGTTTAGGAGTAAAGCCAACAGGATAAGGTCTAGATTGTCTAATTTTTATCCAACCAATTGAAGGTAGTTTTACTTTTCTCTGGGCTAAACAATTCTTAAGCAGTTGGGGAAACACAAAACTTCTAAAACGATTCTTGCTGCGAAAGCGAGGAAACCCTCTCTCTGGTATTTTAAGAAAATCAGAATAAGCCTTATCAAGCCTCTTCAAAACTTGTTGTAATACCTGAGCATTTACCAGTTTTAAATGAGGAAATTTCTTTTTAGCTTCAGTTAACGCTTTAGCTTGATTTTTATAACTAGGAAATGGTGCATCGGCAGGAATTATATATTCAGAAACTATCGAGCAACGAGCGATTCTTGACTTCCGCGATTCAAGCCATGCTTTGCGTTCAGCATGAGCGAAATTATAAACGCTGCGACAAATATCTAAGTATTGGTCAAATTGTTTGATTTGCTGTTTAGTTGGCTTGATTTTATAGCGATAAGTTAAAACGATCATTGCTCGACCTGTTTATGATACTGTAGATTACAGTACAATTTATCCCTATGTTATGTCAAACCAACTATAATAAAGGTTTTAGGTCAGTATATAAACTTAACGCGCATTTGTATTTATTACAAAGTACCGTAAAAAAGCTATCAATCAAGAAATAAATGATCGTGGAAAAACAAAAATATGAATGATAAATAAGGATGCTACGCAGTTCGTTTTTGCTTTTGATTCATCTCCCACTAACCCTGTCGGGTTTAGATGGGAGTCCTCTCAAAAGATTTAAGATAGAGGAATTATTCTCTGTGGTGTGAGTGCAGGTTCAATTTGTTGGTTTACAGAAGGAGTAACAGATTCAATCCCAGGGGAGAGAACAGTTTTAAAATGTTTGGGATTTCTTCCTGGTAGCAATTGTCCTCATTACAATTGGGAAGCTTATAGAAATGGCTACCATCGTCTATTGTCTGAAGATTTGATTGCTAAAGGATATGCTGCTGAAGATGGAGTAGCTCTTCATTTTATTGGCGATCGCATAAAAAATATAGTATCCTCTCTTACTTCAGCTAAAGCCTATTATTTAGAGAAAAAGAACGGCAAAGTCCTTGAAAATCCTCTCAATACCAAATATTTGGGAAATGGAAGTATTCAAGGGGACTGGATATGAGTTAGTTGACCAAAAATAGATCCTCATTGAAAATGGGAAAGTACCGATTCTTGATAGGATAGGTTGAACCAGGGATCATAAATGTAAATTATGTTTTTTAAAAATTTCTTATCTCGCGTACTTGCTCTTGTCCTAGTAGTTGTTATCGGTTTAGCTGGTTGTACTTCTAACCCTTCAGGACTTAGTGGCAATTATAGTCAAGATACTTTAACTGTCTTAGAAAATATCAGAACTGCGATCGACTTACCCAATGACGCACCCGATAAAAAAGAGACAGTGACTCTAGTGCGCCAACAGATTAGTGATTATGCTTCTCGTTATCGACGAGATGGTAAGACTGCTGGACTTCGTTCTTTTACTACCATGCAAACAGCTTTAAATGCCCTGGCTGGTTATTATAGCTCCTATGGCAATCGTCCTTTGCCAGAGAAACTCAAAAACCGCTTGGCTCAAGAGTTTAAGCAAGTAGAAATTGCTCTAAAACGAGGCGTATAGCTAACAGTTATCAAGAAAATGTAACAGTACTAATAATCAGGAATCAAACCCTTCTCAAGATTTACTTCTGGGGAGGGTTTTGTTTTACTTACCATCCTCAAGGAATAATGGGAATAATGGATCATTTTTCAAAATAACAAGTAAATATCATGTGGAAGAAGCAGGAAATTATCAAGGTTATTCGTACCCTAGTTGTAAGTTCAGTGTTGAGCAGTAACTTACTTATTATTGAAGCTTTTACCAAACCTGCCAACTCCACCAACTCTTCTTACTGTAGATTTACTCCCCAAGAAACAGCTAAAAAAGAACAACTATTAAAAGCCTATCTTCAAGGTGACTCCGAACTGGGAGAACAATATAAAACCTTAGTTCAACAACACGGCAAGCAACTAGATGAATGTCGCCAACACACATGGCCCAGAGAACAGGCTATTTGGTTACGTCTCTATCCTTGTGATGCTACTGCTGGTTCTCTTGATTCTGTCTTAGATCACATCGTTAATCTAGGTTATAACCGAGTTCATTTAGAAGTTTTTTATGATAGCCGAGTGCTACTACCTGCTGCGGATAATACCACTCCCTGGAATTCTGTGGTTAATACTCCTGGTGCAGAAAATATCGATCTCCTTAAACAAGCGATCGCTAAAGGTCGGGAACGGGGCTTAAAAGTCTATGCTTGGTTGTTTACCATGAATTTTGGCTATACTTATGCTCAACGAAGCGATCGTCAAGATACCCTAGCTCGTAATGGTAGAGGGGAAAATAGTTTAAATTTTGTCAGCGATCGCTCACAAGCTTTTATTGACCCCTACAATCGTCAAGCTCAAATTGACTTCTATCGCCTAGTACAAAAAGTGCTAGAACGTAACCCTGATGGTATTTTATTCGACTACATTCGTTATCCTCGCGGTAGTGGTCAGCAGTCATTAGTCCGTAATGTTCGTGATTTATGGATTTACAGTCCTGCTTCTTTACAAGCTCTTTTGCAACGAGCGGGAAACCAAAAAGGTAGAGCTTTAATCGAGAGATTTGTTAAAAAAGGCGCAATTACCCCCAAAGATATCCTCGAAATAGATCGTTTATATCCCCAAGAAAATGCTCCTACTTGGCAAGGTCGTAAGGTAAATACGACAGAAAGCAATATTTCTTTACAGGAGCGACACCTACGCTTACAATCTGACCTATGGTTTTTAACTGTTGCTCATGCTGCTCAAGGCATAATTGATTTTCTTTCCTTTGTATCAAACCCCGCCAGAGAGAGACAAATTCCCCCAGGAGCGGTATTTTTTCCTGATGCTAATCGCCTAGTAGGTCAAGCTGGATTTGATTCTCGTCTTCAACCATGGGATAAGTTTCCCAGTTTTTTAGAATGGCATCCTATGGCATACTCAATCTGTAAAGATGCCAGTTGTATTGTTAACGAAGTCAAAACCGTTCTCCAAACCGCCCCAGAAGGAACAAAAATTACTCCTGCTCTAGCAGGGGTTTGGGGTAGTGAATATCGTAATCATCCTTCTCTAGAGGTGCAAATGGAAGCATTACGGAAAGCAACACCTCAAATTAATTCTGTGAGTCATTTTGCCTATTCTTGGCAACAACCAGAAAGAGATCACCAACGTCGATTTTGTAGCTTGCAATAATCAAAAAAAATACATATTGCTATCTGTTAAATTTTTGCTATAATGTCAGATAGTGCAATTCTTGCGGATGTGGCGGAATTGGTAGACGCGCTAGATTTAGGTTCTAGTGTCTTTGGCGTAAGAGTTCGAGTCTCTTCATCCGCATTGCCTCTACTTCGTTAGTCTGAGAGACTTTCACTCTTAGGATAACAACTCTATCACCTAAAAAAAGTAACTACTTTACTCAAATCTTACTCACTTCCTTATTATTACCACATAACCAACTGGGTAAAAATGGGGTTAATCAAATTTTGATATAAAAATAAAAAATCTGTAAAGTAGCCCAAAAAAAATCCCCTACCTCATCAGACTTGGGTAAACTTGTCAAATTGAATTTTAAATCTTTTTTGGTTGACCAAGACGCGATCATAATTTAATCAAATAAATAAATCATGAAGCTTTAAAAGTTACAGAAATAACGCATTCATGATTTTTCGTCATAGAGGCATCACGTCTAATTACATATATAATACCTGGACATCCTCATTTCTACTTTGCATACTCATATCACACTAATTGACTGAAAATGAATTCCCATCACATTTTCTATAGTAAAGGTTAATAAGATTAATTCCTTTGATTGCTTTTTGATGTTTTCCTGACTAAAAATAGCCAATCAATAGCCAATCAATTCTGTCTAGTTGATTTGGGTTTTTATTTCGTTAAATACATTATCCAGATCACCTTGTATTTCCTAGTTTTCTCCGAGAATTGCCGAACACTCCCCTTGCATTTTCTCAATTTCATCTTGTTTTGTCGTTAATCCTACCTGACGATCTAACTTGATTGCCAAGGGCAAAGCTTGTTGTAACCATTGCTGTGCTTTGGGAATATAACGCTGTGGATTCCCTTGTTTTCCTTGATGAATGCGGAGCTCTGCTAGATCTCGATATGCCCGATAAATCAAATCTTTTCTACCATACTGACGGGAATATCTCCAGAACTGAATCCTCGCGTTAATTGCCCTGTCAATTTTATCTTGTTGATAGTAAATATTTCCTAGCAGCTCATAAGTGAAACTAATTGGGTCGAAAGATTCCATTATCTTTGCCAATTCTAAACACTTCTCTGCACATCTTTTCGCTTCTACAAAATCTTTTTTTGTTAGTCCAATATAAGCTAAACCTTGCCATGCAAAGCATTTAACCCATTGATCAAACTTATCGCCATTAATTATTTCTTGATAATATTTCTTTGACTCCTCCAGCTTTTCCATCTCTCTCAACAAATTTCCTAACTGGAAAAGGTGAGTGCCTAAATTTACGTGAGAAGCCTTACTATTACGGCGCACCATAGCTAAAGCAGCTTCCATTTCCTCTAGAGCTTCTTGATAGTGTCCTTGCATTTGCCAAAGCCTTCCACGTAGTAAGCGAAATCCAGCAGACCACTCTTTTTTCCCAATGTTGGTTAACCATTCTAGACCTCGCTCGATTACTTCTTCGAGCTTTGCTATCTCCATCTCAGGAAAACCCATTCTTCCTAACTCTACGAACCAAGAGAAGCTTCGACCCAAATATAGTAGGTCTGTTTCTGTTAGTTTACTGTTTAGTTCTGGATTATAGGCAACCTCAATTAACCAAGAGAAATTATTCAGAGCTGCATTGTGTTTTCCTTGCCTCCATTGCATAGAAGCAAGCCAGAAACGCTCTTTAATCATCAGGGACAGGTCGTTAAGGGAATTAGCTAGTTCTACTGCCTGCTCATAAAACTTTTCAGCCTTCCGATACTGCTGCTCTCTCCTGTAATCTTTGCCTAATCTATCTAGTTCTTTAATTTCTTGTCGCTTCTCGTGGTTGTCTAGATTCAAATTATCAAAATTAGTCATCTTTTTCTAAGCCAAAATAATTTCTCAGAAATTCTTGAGCATCTTCAATAGCACCAATTTCTGCTCTTCTCTTGAGATTTAATTTCTGGGCAACACTACGGGAGTGTTGTTCGAGAAAGTCTTCAACAGTGTATTTCCGAGCTTTCTCCTAGAATTGCCGAACACTCCCCTTGCATTTTCTCAATTTCATCTTGTTTTGTCGTTAATCCTACCTGACGATCTAACTTGATTGCCAAGGGCAAAGCTTGTTGTAACCATTGCTGTGCTTTGGGAA
>JASJCP010000133.1 GCA_030065935.1 Xenococcaceae cyanobacterium MO_167.B27 | reverse complement strand
AATCAGTTGAGCAGTTAGAAGATTTGTTAAATAAATTATTAAATGAGGGAGAACTAATTATTAAGTGGGGACGTAAAATTAAAAATAAAGGCAATGCTGTTTATTAAATTTAGCTGCGTAGCAGCTTATCATTAGTGATTTTAGGACATATAATAGCTTTATATATTGGTACATAGTTTAAGCCATGACATAAGCTACTTAATCCTTGAAGATAGCCATTTATATTAGCAACAGCTATTTTGAATTCATTATTTTGAGACACTAAATTATTGAAATTATAAAAGGAATTAAAATTTATTATCTGGAGGTACTTAAGTTTAAGGGTTTTGCATTTCCTCGATCGCTGTTAACCTTTGATCTAAATCTCTCACATCTTCTTTGAGTTCAATTACTAGAGTTGCTAGTCTTTGAAAAAGGGGATCACTACGCCCGACAACTGTATTATTTATTGCAGGAGGATTATTAATAGTAGAAGAGGGATATTCTCTTTGAGGAATATTACGAACATTGCGATTAGAAGAAGTAGAACGACTTAAGCTTCTCACTTCAGATTCTAAACGATTAATTCTGCTTCTAAGGCTACTAATGTCAGCATTGAGTCCAGTAATAGATTGTGCCTGAACAATGGAATAGTTAGTAACTATTAAGGTGATAGATAATAAAACTATCAGTAATAGATGAAAAAATGACTTACTCATGATAGAGACTGAAAAGTCTAGATTTTAGCTATCCCGACTGTTGCCCCGCGCTCTGTGCGATAGCACAAGCGTCGGGATGAAAGTCGGGGCAGGGTTTATCGGTTAAAGTTTTATCGCGTGTCATACTCTGTGCTAAAATATGTAAATGCTAACTATGAACTACACTTATCGAATTTACCCGTCTGCCAACCAGCAAGCATTGATGCTTGAATGGCTGGAGACTTGTCGTCGCTTGTATAACAGGTGTTTGCGCGACCTCAAGGATTGGATTGTTTCGAGAAAATGTAGTTTATACTCTTGCTCTTTGGTACGGGAATACATTATGTCTCCCGACATTCCATTTCCTAGTTATCTGGAACAGAAAAGACAACTTACCCAGTGGAAAAAAACTAATCCTTGGTATAAAGCTATCCATTCTCAAGTTACTCAAGATGTAGTTAAACGACTGCACAATACTTGGGAGGCATTTAAAGCTCGTGGTTATGGATTCCCTCGTTACAAGAAATTTGGTAGATATCAATCTTTTTTGTTTCCCCAGTTTAAGGAGAATCCAATCCAGGGAAATACAATCAAGCTCCCTAAAATTGGTGAAGTAACTATTAATTATCATCGACCAATTCCAGAAGGATTTAAAGTTAAAGGGGTCAGGATTGTTTCTAGAGCAAGAGGAACTATATGGTATGGGGTACTTACTATTCAATGTGATGTCAATGTCCCCGATCCCATTCCTTTTGGACGTGGAATAGGTATTGACATTGGATTGGAAAGTTTTTTGGTAACTAGCGATAACTTTCGTGTTGAACCAGCTAGATTCTTCTCTTGCTTGCAAAGTAGGCTTAAAGTGCTGCAACGCAAAGCTTGTCGAAAGAAAAAGAAATCTCAGAACTGGGAAAAAGCACAACTTAAAGTTGCTAGACTTTACCATAAAATAAGCAATTATCGTAAGAATTTCCACTTTCAAACTAGCCATCTCCTCTGTGACCAAGCAGATATGATTTTTGTTGAAGACATTGATTTTCGAGTCTCGGCAAAAGGAATGCTTGGAAAACATATGTTGGATGGTGGCTTTGGTCAATTTCGAGACTTGTTGAAATGGACTTGTTGGAAGCGAGGAAAATATTTTCAAGAAGTCGATCATAAATTCACCTCGCAAATCTGCCCTGAGTGCAATATTCATACGGGTAAGAAAGAACTCAGTGAAAGGGTTCATATCTGTGCTGAATGTGGCTATACAACAAGTCGCGATCATGCAAGTGGAAGGGTAATTTTAAATCGAGGACTAGAATCAGTAGTACCCGTGGACTGCGGGGAAAGGAAACTGCCTAGTAATGGCGTACTGTCGGGGGTCAAGTACCTAGATAAGTGCCGATCTAGGAATGCCAACTCGCAAGGGTTGGAAGCCCGCGCTCTACCATAGGTGAGCGTCGGGAGAAGTCACGTCAATAAGAAATTAACCAACTGAGGGAAACTAATAATTAGGACTAATACTAATAATTGTAGAAGAATAAACGGGATGACTCCACGATAAATATCTTTAGTTTTAATCTCTGGGGGTGCTACACCTCGTAAATAAAACAGAGCAAAGCCAAAGGGAGGTGTTAAGAAAGATGTCTGTAAGTTCGCGCCTATGATTACTCCATACCAAATTAAATCTAAGCCCAAAGTTTGAGCAACGGGAGCAAAAATCGGAATCACAATAAAAGCAATTTCAAAGAAGTCGATAAAGAAACCTAGTAAGAAGATTACTAGCATATTGACTAGTAGAAACCCTATTTTTCCTCCTGGTAAATTAGCTAAAATATCGAACATAAAGCGATCGCCATTTAAGCCCCGAAATACTAAGCTAAACGCCGTAGAACCGAGTAAAATGAAGATTACCATGGTAGTAATCCGCATGGTGGAGTCACAGACTTGTTTTATAGCATCCCAGTTTAATTTGCCATTAAAACCCGCTAAAATCATTGCTCCTAGAGAACCAACCGCCCCTGCTTCTGTGGGGGTTGCGATGCCAAAAAAGATACTCCCCAAAACTACCAGAATTAAACCCAAGGGGGGTATCATGACTTTAATGACTCGCTGTATCAACGCCTTACCACTAATATTTCTTACCGACTCTGGTAAAGCTGGTGCAACATCTGGTTTGAGAAAGGAAACAATAATAACATGAAGACAAAATGCCAATGCCATTAACAACCCAGGAATTAATGAGCCGATAAATAAGTCTCCCACAGAGATACCTAATTGATCTGCCAAGACGACTAACACCACACTAGGAGGAATAATTTGCCCTAAAGTACCAGAAGCCACAATAACTCCTGTAGCTAATTCTTTGTTGTAGCCATAGCGCAACATGATGGGGAGAGAAATTAAACCCATTGCTACTACTGTGGCTGCAACTACTCCTGTAGAAGCTGCTAACAAAGCCCCCACAATTACCACGGCTAAAGCTAATCCCCCTCGCATCCTCCCGAAGAGAATACCCATTGTTTCTAGTAGCTTCTCTGCAATACCAGTTTTTTCTAGCATTGAACCGAGGAAGATAAAATAAGGGATAGCTAGTAAAGTATAGTTTGCCATGATGCCAAAAATACGACTCGGCATGGCATTAAAAAAATTGAGGCTAAACTCTCCTATCGCAGCACCAATAAAGGCAAAAATAATTGCCACACCACCAAGAGAGAAAGCGACAGGATAACCAAAAGACAACAGTAACAATGCTCCTGCAAACATTGCTACTCCTAGCCAATCATAATTCATTGCTATCCTCCTGATTGGCATCGGAGTTACGAAAGATATACCAGTTTTTAATAGCTTCCGATATTCCCTGAAGAATCAGTAACGCCATACTGATTATAATTACTGATTTAATCGGATAGCGTGGTAAACCACCAGGATCGGGTGATATTTCTAATATTGACCAAGAATTGAGGATTGTTCCCCAAGAATAGTAGATTATCAATCCACAAAACGGAATCAAGAACATTACCGAGCCTAAAAAATTAATTAGAGCTTTTCTACGGGGACTTAAGTCTTTATAAAATATATCTACCCTAACGTGTTCGTTATGCTTGAAGGCGTAAGCTGCACCCAGTAAGAAAACTAAATCAAATAAATACCATTGAATTTCAATTAGGGCATTAGATGTCAGATTTCGTCCAATAAACCGCCCGATATATCTTCCTAGTACGTTCCATACCCCTACTATTACCATAAATAGTACCAGCCAGTAGGACATACGACCAATCCTTTCATTAAGAGCATCAATAACTCTTGATATCTGCAATAGTCTCCGCAAATTGTTTCTTTCTCCTCACTTGCTAGTAGCTAATCCTATAGGGTTTTGCCCTATTCAGTCTATAAATTTTAAGATCTTGTTGTTGTAGTTTATTTTAAGACTGGAACATACTAGACAAAGAATTTGAGACTATTCTGTAATGAAAGAAAACCTATCATTTAAGACTTATTCTATAAGTTATATTATTTCCCTTGGTTTGTTACTAGCTTCTGTATTTATTTTTAATATTGCGATCGATCCTTATGGAGATTTTCGTTTAATTAATATTCAAGGTATTAATACAGAAAAAATCTTGGCTGACAGTGGAGGAGAAAGACGCAGTAAAGCTAATGATATTACTTATGGTGAATATGATACTATCATACTAGGAACATCTCGTGCTTTACGGACTCTCGATCCTAATCATCCTGTTTTTAAGAATAGAAAAGCCTATAATTTGTCTCTGAGAGGTTCTAATATTTATGAAATTTATCAAGTCTATAATTATGCCAGAAAAAAGCAAGCCTTAAAAACAGTGGTTTTCCCCCTGGATTTTTTAACTTTTACTGACAAGAGAACTGTATCAGGAGATTTTAAATCTTCTCAATTTTATTTGAAACCTTATTCTTGGGGTTTTTTAAAATATAATCTCTCTATCGATCAATTATTTTTGAGTCTTAAAACTATAAAAAATAACCTTGAAGGAATAAAAGCCAATAATTCATCAGGTTTTATGCCATTCGGTAAGGAAGTAGAAGATTATCGTAAGGCTTTCGATGGCATTTTAACAGGCAACTTTTTAGTTAATCAACAAACCTATGCAGGTTACTCATATAGCCAAAATAGATTAGATTTATTTAGGAAGATTGTTGCTGATTGCTTAGCAAATGATATCGAATTATATTTATTTATTTCTCCTGTTCATGCTAGACAACTTGAAGCTATATCAATTATGGGTCTTTTTCCAACTTTTGAACAATGGAAACAAGATTTAGTTACTATTGTTGAAGAAGAAGCTACTAAACTAAATAAACCAGCACCTTTACTATGGGATTTTAGTGGTTATAACAGCATCACTACAGAGGCAATTCCTCTACCAGGAGAAACAGGAACTATGCAATGGTATCGTGAATCGTCTCACTATAGCAAGAAGTTGGGAGATATACTATTAGATATAATATTCAATTATCCTCAAAAAGTAGCAGGTGTTTCCGAAGATTTTGGCACTATCATTACTACCAAAAATATTGAAGAACATCTTACTAAAATTAGACAAGCTCAAAAACAATATCAGATAGATCATAGTTTTGAGGTATCAGAAGTTACAAGATTATTTACAGGAGTTTCATCACCTAAAAATTAATGATTAATGATTGAGGATTGGGAGAATGGGGAGACTGGGGAGATTGGGGGGATGAGGAGGGGGGAGTCGGGGGATGAGGAGGGGAAGTAATACTTATTACTTATTACTTTCTTCATCCTCCTTCATCCTTCATCCTTTCTATTAGTTATAACGCTCCAGTATTTCTGTTACTGCTTCTGCCCATCCTATTGAACCAGGAGACTTAGGAACTTGCCAACCCCGATTTGCTAAACCTGGATGAATCCCCTTTTTACTAGCAATCACAATAGAAATATCTACTGCTTCTAACATTTCTAGATCATTGGGACTATTTCCCAAACCTACTGTGATAATTTTGTCTTGATCTGTAGTGGATTGATAATGTTTCAAGAGCCATGTGACAGCTTTCCCTTTTCCTGCTTCTACTCCAATTAAATGGGAAAAGCGATCGCCGATCAAGACCCGAAAACCATATTCTGCTGCTGCGGTTTCGATCTTTTCTTTGGGGATATCTTTGGGAGTAACAAATGGCTCTGTAAATTCTCTAGTTTTAGCCTGTCTAACTTCTTTAATAGGTAATCCAGTTAACGACTGTATTTCTGCTTCGTCTAAATCTCCAAATCCTTTTAAGTTATTAATCCTAACATCGGATTGAATTATTTTTAATCCTGCTCTTGCTTGAATATAGTTACAACCCAAAGTTTTAACATAGTAGTCTCCCTCTAGGGTTGCTTCTGCAACATCAAATCTACTGTCTTGTTGGGGAATAAAAATTCCACTGCCATTTTCTACAATAAAGGGGTCATTTAGTCCTATAGCTTGGCACAATTCTGCTACTTCTGCACGAGTTTTACTAGTGACAGGAATCACAGGAATATTTTGGGCTTTTAAGCGAGCAATCACAGGAAGTGCTGGTTGATAATCATAGTCTTCCTGATTTAGTAAAGTGCCATCGAGATCGGTAAAAACAAATAACTTACTCATTTAAGTAGTTAGCTGCAATTCAAGCCTATCAATTTATCAGTTATCAATTTATCATCCTTAATCGATCATTCATTGACGCTCCCCACGTTGCAAACGTGCCAAGGTGGGGATTCTTGATTCACGGGAACTAGCTCAGTAGTGGATTTTTTACGTCCACTACCTAGACTGACGGTTCCTCCACAAGCATTAGCCCTGCGCCCTATAGAGGAATGGGGACTTCTTGCTCACTCACGGTTAAAAGCTTTTTGACATCCTCCCGCCGACGGAGTCGGGGGATTCCCAGCCTCACGACTTAGGTTTTCTGTTTCTTCGGCTTTTAACTAGACTACTGTTGCCAGAAGTCCCCGCCAGATCGCCTGCCACAGACATTTTCTCTAAAGATACGATCAGCCCGACCGCGCCTAATCCTCTTTTCAGGATTACTTCGCTGGCTACTACATCACGATTATTCGTGTAACCACAATTATCACAGTGGTGAATACGCATATCAAGAGACTTTTTCCCTGTCAAAGTATCGCATCTAGGACATATTTGTGAGGTGTAATCTTTATCTACTTTGGCAAAATAGGTATCGGTTTTTTTACATACCCATTGAAGTATATTTATAAAGCTCGCCATACCAGCATCAGCAAAATGTTTTCGTAACATTCCTCTTGCCCAAGTTTTGAAGTTTATATCTTCAACAAATATCATCCCTGCTCCTTCAACTAACTTATGAGCAGTTTTGAAATGAAAGTCTTTTCTTTTGTCCGTAATTCTTTGATGTAGCCTAGCTATTTTATGATTGATTTTAGCTCGATTATTAGAACCCTTTTTTTTGTTTCTCAACTTACGTTGCAGTAATTTAATCTCGCGCTGTAATTTTTTAAGAAACTTGGGTCTAGCTATGAGCAATCCTTCACTGGTTGCAGCAAATTTATCCAATCCTAAGTCAATACCGATGGCTTTTCCATGAGGTATTGAATCGGGAATATCTACATCTAGCTGTAACGATAGCATCACAAAATAACCAGATGGTTTTCTGATTACTCTTGCTTGCTTGATCGAGCAACCATCTGGTATTGGTCGAGAATTAATGTATGTTACCCAATCAAGTTTTGGTAATCTAATTTGGTTATTAGTTATTACCTTTCCTTTGTTTAATTGTGGATATACAAAACTTCTCAACCTATATTTGTTTTTAAATCTAGGAAAACCAAATCCCCGCTTTTTCATATCTACAAAAGCGGTTTCTAGTTTTCTCAAGACCTGTTGTAAAACTTGCGATGGTGCAGATTTTAAAAAATCGTTGTTTTTCTTGGCAGTTACTAAGTTCTGTGCTTGATGATAGTAATTAGGGAATGGTGCATCGGCTGGTATTATATATTCACTAACTATTGAACAAGAATTAATGCTACAACTTCTAGAATTGAGATAGTGTTTTAGCTCTCTCAAATTATAGTTCCATACCGAACGACAGACATCTAAAGTATGTTCTATATATTCTTTTTGTTCTGGCGTTGGAAGTAGCTTGTACTCCCAATTCATTACTATCATCGTGCCATAACATATTGACCCACAAAAACACTTTAAAGATTAATTAGAGAAAAGTCAAGTTTTTCTAATTAAGTGCTGTGATTCTTTTAATTTTGCCCGCGATTCATCCCGTCGTCAGAGACGAGGGTCTTCTCGCGGAAGAGAGATAACGCCCCAATGCTAGTAGAGGAAAATATTGCTGATACATATGATACTTGATATAGAAGTGAGAGGGAAAACCTGTACCTGTAAATTGAGCTTCATACCAACTACCATCAGGCTTTTGATTAGTTATAAGATAGTTAACACCTTTTTCTACAGCTAAAGTTGCGGAAAATCCTGTAGCTTGAGTAGCTGCGAGTATCCCAATTAACGCCCAAGCAGTTTGGGAAGGGGTGCTGACTCCTTTTCCTTTAAGAGAGGGGTCGTCGTAGCTGCGACAGGTTTCCCCCCATCCTCCGTCGGAGTTTTGACAACTTACTAACCAAGCTGCACCCTTATATATGTTAGTTTTGCAGATTTTTGGGGCGATCAGTGCCAGGGCGGAGAGGACTCCACTTGTACCATATATATAGTTAACTCCCCAACGACCAAACCAACTCCCATCAGATTCTTGTTCTTCTAGTATATATGCGATCGCCCTTTTGACTTGTGTTTCTCTCATGGGAAGATGACACTGACCAATCATTTCTAAGACTCTGGCGGTAACATCTGCTGTTTTGGGGTCAATAGTTGCTTTAAGATCGCTATAGGGAAGTAGGTTAAGCCATTCTTGATCGTTGTTAATATCAAAAGCAGCCCATCCTCCTCCTACACATTCCATAGATTCTATCCATTGTAAGGCACGAGCGATCGCTTTGTGTTTAGAAGATTCTTGTGGTAGCTTAACTCCATCTAAACCCATGACCACAACTGCGGAGTCATCTATGTCAGGATAAAAGCGGTTTTCAAATTCAAAAGCCCAACCTCCAGGGGTTGCATCGGGGTTTTTGACTACCCAATCTCCATAGTCTAGAATTTGTTTTTTGAGTAACCATTCTCCACCTTTTACTAAGGCTTGATGATCCCTTTTTAAGCCTGATTCTACTAGAGCGCGAAGACACCAAGCAGTATCCCAGACTGGAGAAATACAAGGTTGTATGCGATAGCTGTCTTCTGTTTCAATAGCAAAGTTATCAATAGCAGTTAGTCCCCTTTGTATGATGGGGTCTTGAACATCGTAATCTAAACAGCGTAATGCTAGAAGAGAATTGAGCATTGCGGGGATAATTCCCCCCCAGTCTCCTGTAGCTTCTTGTCTTTCTAGTATCCATTTTTCGGCTGCTTTTAATCCTTCTTGACGGAAGGGAACCAAATTTAAACTTTCTGCGAGTTTAAAACCAGAGTCGAGATGCACAAAAATATCTGTCCAATCATTATTTTGGGGTAATTCGTAGCGGACATTGTTGATTCCTTCTGCATACAATTCATCTAGATTAATGGTAGGCTCAACAGCAAACACGGGTTTTTGATCGAAGACTATTAGTAATGGTACAGTGCTACCCCTTGCCCAACTGGACATTTCATAGATAGTGAAGGGAAAATTATCAGGGAGTAACATTATCCAAGAGGGAATTGAAGGGATACCACGCCAGTCATAACAACCAATGAGGGCTAGATGGAGTTTAGTAAAGATGCGAGTTTTACTAATACCGCCCCGTTTTAAGATAAATCTTCTGGCTTTTACTAAAGCAGGATCTTTAGCAGGGACTCCTAACAAGCGCAACGCCATATAAGCTTCTACAGAAGTGCTTAAGTCTCCTCCGTCGTCATAAAATAGCTCCCAACCCCCGTGTTCTCGTTGCTGCGATCTCAAATATTTGGTAATTTTATTTAAGGGTCTAGTATTATCTGTTCCCCATATTTTATGTAGTAATACTATTTCTGAGGTTATAGTAACATTAGACTCTAATTCAGCCCACCAGTAACCATCAGGATATTGAACAGATAATAAATAGTTTTGACTAGCTATTATGGCGTTTTCTAATTGTTGATTTACTAAACTTTGGCTTTGCATTTTATATAGAAATTTGTAAAATTATTGTGGATTCTTGATTCTTTACTTAGAATAATCTATAGCATAATACCAGATATAACTCATGCTGTTTAAAAATTGAATAATAAGCATTGATAAAAAACAATTGCTCAACGATTTAACTGTGAGTGCTGAAAAAGATAGCAGCCAAAATAATTAAACTTAGTAAAAATAAGGGAACTAAAAGATTTATTGGTTCTATCATTAGTTTACGTTACTAATAACTGAGCCATGAATGCTGATAACTTAGTTACTTTTTTACGAGAAAGAACAGCTTTAAGCATCTTATCACAGGAAGTTTTAGATGTGATCGCCGTTAACTTACAAGAGACAACTATTGCTGCTAACGAAATTTTTATCACAGAAAATACTACCCCTGAAAGATTATATATTGTTATTGCGGGCAGATTAGAAAGTGAAAGCAACAGTAAACAAGAATTGTTGAGTGTTTTACCTGGTTCAGCTTTAAATTTATATGCTTTATTATTAAATCAAGAAACTCAGTATTCAGTTAAAACTCTCAGTGAAAGCAAGTTATTGTATCTTGACAATGAGCAAGTGCAAGATTTAGTCAAACAGTATCCTGAAATCCCCCAAGCTTTTTCGCAACAATTAGCAGAACAAGTGAAAGATTTAGCGGAGCAATTAAACTTTGAACAAGAAAGACAAATTATTTTAAGACCTTATTTAGTAAGTAAAGCAAAAAGAGGAGTTATTGGCAGAAGTAGATATGCCCAAAATTTGCGATCGCAAATTAAAAAAGCTTCAGAAACTAGAGATTCTACCTTGATTTTTGGTGAACCAGGATTAGAGAAAGACAACTTAGCAGCATTAATTCATTTTGGCTCATCATACCGAAAAGAACCAATAATTAAAATAGATTGTGGTAAATTACAAGCCAGTGGCGCAGAATTATTTGGGAGAGCAGGAGGAAAACCAGGATTAATAGAAGCTTTAGGAACAGGAACTTTAACTTTAAACAATATTCAACAAATCCCCTCAGAAGTTTTACCTAAAATTGCCAATTTAATTAAAACTAATAAATATACCCCTGTAACTCGTAATAGTGATACTTTACCGAAAGCAAAAGTTAATCAAGCCCAGATTATTATCATTTCTGAGAAAAAATTACCAGCCATAGATTCTCTAGTCAAAATCACCATTAAAGTACCTCCCTTAAGAGTACGTAAAACAGATATAGAAGAACAGAGTAATTATTATATCAACCTTATTAGTCGTCGAAAATGCTGTCAAAAAACTCGTCTAACACCTGAAGCCTTAAGAAAACTACAAGCTTATGATTTTCCCAACAACTTAAGAGAATTAGAAAGTATTATCGAAAGAGCTTTAACTCAATTACAAGGTTGTGAAGACATTACAGAAGAAATAGTGTGGCAATCTCAAACCAAGAAAAAACAATACAGGATTAATCTCTTAAATAAATATCCTCAATTACGTCGGTTTTTAAGGAGCAAATGGTATCCTGACCGCATCAATTATTGGTTCACTGTTACCTTTTTTGCCTTCATAGTTATTATTTTATTTATTGCCCCTCAAAATCGCCAAGAAAACTTTGCGCTCAATTTATTTTGGGCTTGGTGGTGGACATTAGTATTAATAGGATTTCCCTTTGTCGGAAGATTATGGTGTGCAGTATGTCCCTTTATGATTTATGGAGAAATCACCCAAAAACTATCTTTATATTTATTTCCTAGAGAATTAAAAAAATGGAATCGTCCAGTAGCAGAAAAATATGGTGGTTGGTTTTTATTTAGCTTATTCGCCTTAATTTTACTCTGGGAAGAACTATGGGATTTAGAAAACACAGCTTATCTTTCCTCTTGCTTGTTGTTACTAATCACAGCAGGAGCAATGATATTCTCTGCCATTTTTGAACGCAGGTTTTGGTGTCGCTACTTATGTCCTATTGGCGGAATGAATGGGATGTTTGCCAAACTTTCAATGACAGAATTAAGAGCGCAACAGGGGACTTGTTCAGCAGAATGTACAACTTACCAATGTTATAAAGGAGGCGCAGCAAAAGGAGAAGGAAAAGAAACCGATGGCTGTCCCTTATATTCCCATCCAGCACAACTAGAAGACAATAAAGATTGTGTATTATGTATGACTTGTTTAAAAGCTTGTCCCCATCGTTCAGTAGAATTTAACTTACGTCCTCCTGGTATCGAATTATGGACAACTCATAACCCAAAAAGTTCTGAAGTAGCCTTACTATTCCTCTTACTCAATCTAGTATTTTTACATCGCTTACCAGAAATTGAAACCAGATTTAATCTAGACCTATCCTTAGAGCTATTTACAAATCATAGTCTAGTAGCAGTTGCAACATTAATCTTACCAATTATCTTCCCCCTACTCGCCCAAGTAGCCATTAACTTACTCTGTAAAATCAAACAAGTAAAACCCAAAAACTTTATTCAACTAGCTTACGGTTATCTCCCCTTAGTCTTAGCAGGAAACCTAGCCCATTATTTACGCCTAGGATTAACAGAAGGAGGTAGAATACTACCCGTAACAATGGCAACCTTTGGACTAAACGGCGACAACTTACCCATCATAGTTGCACATCCTGCGGTAATTGCATTCTTACAAGGTACTACCTTAGTATTTGGTGTCCTATTCTCCATATTGCTAACTCAAAAAATTGCTCGCAAATCTTTCCTTCTACTATTACCCCAACACATAGTAACCATCACTCTAGCTATATTAATGGGACAAGTCATTGTCGGATTCTAGATTGTCAGTAGTGCAAAAATACTTTATTGATTTTTAATTCAACAAAAGGTATATTATCTCTACCCCCAGAAAAAGCCTATAGATTACATATCTTTTAGGGAATTATAAACATATAGCAGTTAAGGAAAAAGTTAGGACAATCAATAATTATCTCACGCAGAGGCGCAGAGGCGCAGAGAGATTTAAGAGATGTCTTAATTTTTAATTTATAGTTCGACTCCTATATCTGTTGATAGTTGACTTAATTACTATGCAAAATTATTAGAAATTTCTATGAACATCGAACAAGCAAGACAACTAGCAAAAGACGAAACTACCTCACCAGAAATATTAGCAGAGTTAGCTAGAAGTGAAGATTATCAAACTCGTCAAAGGGTTGCGGAAAATCCTAACACACCTACAAAAGTATTATTAAAAATATGTAGAGAATTTCCCAGTGAACTAATGAATAATCCAGTTGTGCCTTTATTGTTACTCGAAAATCCTTATATTTTTTCTTGTGAGATTAAGATTGATTTTAATACTTTTATACACTTGACAGATTTAGAAATAAAACGTTTAGGTTGGAAGCCAGAAGAAGGGAAAAACCATTTATTAAAAAACTACGGCAAGCGTACTAGACTCCATTTAACAGATAGTGAATGTCTAGATTATTTAAGCAAGCTTCAACAACTTAAAAATTAAATTGGCTAAATTTTGACTCAATCAAGACAACTAGCAAAAGACCGCAATAGGGTAGTTCGCGCTGCTGCAAAAACACACCTCGAAACCAAACAATAAACCTCTCCGTATTCTCTCTCTGCGACTCTGCGACTCTGCGCGAGAAAAAAACCCAGAAAAACCCAAACACAAAACCCTTAACCCCCTCTGGGACTCTACACAAAATAAAAACCCATGACACCAACCCAACTAAAAACCTACCTCAACCAACTAGTAAACCAAAACATCAAAATCAGCACCATGATTTGGGGTGCGCCAGGAATAGGAAAATCCAGCATCGTATCCCAAATAGCCCAAGAAAATAATATCGACTTCGTAGATGTGCGCCTGTCACAACTCGCCCCCACAGACTTAAGAGGTTTACCCGTCGCCGAAGACAGTATCTCCAAATGGTATCCCCCGGAATTTCTCCCCAGAGAAGGAAAAGGTATCTTATTTATGGATGAATTGAACATGGCACCACCAGCCTTACAAGGAGTAGCCCAACAATTAATATTAGACCGTCGCGTCGGTTCTTATATCGTTCCTGAAAACTGGTTTGTGTGGGCTGCGGGAAATCGTAAAGAAGATAGGGCTGCGGTGTTTGATATGCCATCACCCTTAGCCAATAGATTCTTACACCTGAAAGTAGAAGCAGATTTCGATAGCTTTAAAGTCTATGCCTTAGAGAAACAAATACACGAACAGATAATTGCGTTTCTTTCCTTCCGTTCCACATTGTTACACAAACTCGACCCACAACAACCTGCTTGGTGTTCCCCTCGCTCTTGGGTGATGGCGAGTCAATTACATTATGCTGGTTTAGATATTGCTTCTGCTGTAGGAAAAGGTGCAGCAGCAGAATTCGCAGCTTACATTACTTTATACAAAACACTGCCCAATTTAGTACCTATTTTACAAGGAAAAGGTAGCGCGATCGCGTTTCCTGAAGAACCTTCCGTAAGATACGCTACCACTACGGGTTTAACTGTTAGGGCGCAACATGCCAACCAAGCATACAACGCCTTTAACTGGTTGAGTGATAAAGCCACCCCCGAATGGGTGCAACTATTTGCTGTAGATATGTTCCGCCAGATGCGTAGTAAAGGGCAAATGGGCGCATTAGCCAAGTTAGTGCAAAAGGATAGTCAATTACAGAAGTTTTTAAAAGATTTTCAAGAATTAGTAGGAATTTAACTTACTCCCCTCTTGTTGAGAGAGAGGTAACAACACAAATTAGGTAAGATATACTAAAAATAAAATATGACATATTAAAAATAACGTATGACAATTGCTAAATTAGGCGCAAGATATCAAATTGTTGTTCCCAAAGATGTTCGAGAAGCCTTGGGACTGAAACCAGGAGACAGACTAGAAGTAAAAGTGGAAAACGGCAAACTAGTAATGATTCCGCAAGCTAGCCATACCTCTCGTTTGTTTGGTAAACATCGTCAACTTTGGCACAACACCAACCCAGTTGCATATATTCGTCAAGAGAGAGAATCGTGGCGCGATTAAATGAAATTAACAGTAAAAAGATTGCTTTAGATACAGTAGTTTTTATCTATGCTTTAGAAGCAAATGACGAATTTGGAGAACTCGCCAAACAGATTTTTGTAGCCATTGAACAAGAAGAATGCCGAGGTTTTGCTAGTGATTTAGTGTTAGCAGAATTAATGGTTAAACCTTTACGAGAAGGAAAGCCAGAGATTGCTGAAGAATATGCCTCAGAATTACCAAACTTTCCTAATCTCAAGTTTCTTTGTCCCACTCGTGACATCATTATTACCGCAGCAAAACTAAGAGGTAGCAATAATTTAAAATTAATCAATGCTTTACATCTAGCCACAGCTATTAATGCAGAATGTCAGATTTTTATTACTAATGATGCTGCGATGAAATGTAATATTTCTCACATCGATATTTGGTTAATATCTGAAATAGAATTTTAGGGCAGATATTAAATAAAATCAAAGCAAGCTTAGACAAAAGATAATTAGTAAGTTTTTGTTATAAATTATAAAGCGATCGCTTTCTTAAATAAACTCTAATTCTCTAGTAAAAAACTATGTTCTAAAATCTATTCAATAGAAATGATTAATAAACTTAAATTATTAAAAATCAAACTATAGAAATAATATTTTCTTTCTTGACGACTTTGCTCGGTGCGCGAGATAAAACATGAACACAATAAAAACCCCTAGTCAAAAAGCAATCAGCGCGGGATTACTCCGCCTGAGAATGAAATCTCCTTTCTTTGCTACTCTAGCCTTATTCGCCCGTTTTATACCTACTCAAATCCTACCCACGGCTGCAACTGACGGGAAAGATATCTTTTACAACCCCGACTTTTTACAATCTCTCTCTGCACCCCAACAAGAAGGGTTACTGTTACACGAAGTTTTACACGCAGCCTTGCTTCACGTCTTACGGAGAGGAGCTAGAGATGCACAACTATGGAATATAGCTGCGGATATTGTTGTTAATGGTATTATCTGCCAACAAGGTTGTTTTAAACTTCCAGAAGGAGCTATTCGGGATGAAAAATTAGAAAATTTCAGCGTTGAGGAGATATACGAGTTATTACAGCAACAGCAAACTTGTCCCTTTTGTTTGAATAATCCCGATTTATTAGAAACTCCACCAGGAGATAATGTAGAAGAGCAAGGCTTGCACCCACAAGAATTAGATACTCTTTCTGAAGCCAAAAAAGCAGAATTAGAATCTCATTGGCGTAATGCTATGCAACAAGCAGCAGTAATCGCCCGCACCAGCAACCAGGGGAGATTACCCGCAGGGATAGAAAGGGAATTAACCGCATTAGATCAAGCACAATTAGATTGGCGTAGTTATTTATGGCGATATCTAGTTAAAACCCCCACAGATTATACCGAGTTTGATCGCCGTTTTATTGGTAGAGGTTTATATCTCGAAACTTTACAAGGAGAATCAGTAAAAGTATATGTTGCCATAGACACTAGTGGTTCGATTGATAACCAGCAGTTAAAGATGTTTCTTAGTGAAGTCAATGGTATTTTAAACTCTTATCCTCATTTAGAGTGCGAACTATATTACGCTGATGCTGATGTTTATGGTGCTTATGAATTAAATCCTGATAGCGATATTCCTAAACCTAAAGGGGGTGGTGGAACTTCTTTTGTACCCTTCTTTGATAAAGTAATTGCATCCTGGGATGGTATGACAACAGGAGTATGTGTTTATCTTACCGACGGTTACGGCATTTTTCCCAACAATCCCCCCGAATTACCAGTGTTGTGGGTAGTAACTCCTGGTGGTTTAGATTTATCTCAGTTTCCTTTTGGGGAAACAGTACGCTTATTGTCTGCTTAAATTAACCTTAAAAAAAATCCTTTTCACCCAAAGCTGTGGCTAAATCTTGAATCAATCTATCAATATCTTGATTTTCCTTCTCAAAACTATCAGGAGGTGTGGTATTAGGTTGAAAGTGAATCAGTTTAACTTGACCTTCACCAATAGCAATAATTAATACTTCTTTTTCTGGTTGATAACCATCAATTAAACCCAATATTTCTTGTAAGTGTCCTTTAGTACTTCTATTGAGCTTTTCTATCGATTCTCGATTACAACAGACAAAATGAGGATGAGGCTTGAGATCGATTCCCAATATAGATTTATTATCTGCCCATTCCTGCTGTAAACCCCAAGCTAGTGCAGCTATTTTAGCTTCATTATCATCAACAAAATTATCTAATTGCCATCGCCATTTTTCTTGTACTTGGCTATTCTGACTACTAAACATTATTCTTACTTACCACTTAGTATTTTTTACTGTATTAAAGGATTAGTATTTTAGTTTCTCATGTTTAGGAGTTAATTGCTACTATACAAAAATATATTTAATTCACCTGGGTAAACTCAGGTGAAAAACAGAATGGGAAAGCCAAAATTAATTATTGGGAATAAAAATTACTCATCATGGTCACTACGAGCTTGGTTGATCTTGAGTAAACTTGGTATTGAATTTGAAGAAGTACCTATACTGCTGTTTACTGAAGGATATAAAGAAGAATTATTGCGCTACTCACCAGCAGGTAAAGTACCAATTTACATTGAAGATGAATTAGTTGTGTGGGATACACTTGCCATTGCAGAGTATCTAGCTGAAAAATATCCTAAACTATGGTCGAGTAATGTTAAGCAACGCGCTGAAGCAAGATCGATATCAGCCGAAATGCACTCTGGCTTTTTCGCTTTGAGAGGGTCAATGCCAATGAATTGTCGAGCTAAAGGTCGAGAAGTTATGCTTACGGCAGAATTACGCGATGATATTCAGCGAATTAAAGATATCTGGACTAAATGCAGGAATGAAAATGCTGAAGCAGGTTCTTGGCTTTTTGGTTCTTTTACTATTGCAGAGGGAGCAACGCGAAACAGTTGTTTTCTTAAAAGCGCGATCGCTAGCTTGCTAGTCTTCGACCCTCAAAGAAGTCCACAGGTCGCGCTCATTACTTCCAAGCAAGAGAAAAATGGTAGTTTCAAGAGATAAAA
>JASJCP010000132.1 GCA_030065935.1 Xenococcaceae cyanobacterium MO_167.B27 | reverse complement strand
CTCTCTCGCATTACAAAAGATAAAACGGTTCCATATCTCCCAGATTTGATTAGAGCCAGAGCTTCAGCCCCTGCTCCTATTTGATATAATCCTGAGCCTTTCATTTTCGATGGCAACCAGTGGTTATTGAGCAGTTACCTACTAACCACTTGTGTAAATCAATGGCTGTGGGAAATTTGATTTTTGATTCTGGGTTATTTTGGTTATTATCTAGAATTTTTTGGGTTAAACTTAATCCCCAATTCCAAGCGTGTCTAGCTACTCCTGCGTGCTTGGCTAACAGAACTCTTTGTGTATTATTAACTTTTAATTCTGTCTTAAAGCCTAACAGCATTTTATTTAATCTTGTCTGCTGCTTCTTGTACTTCAATTAAATTAGACATAAACTCATAATACCAAAATTAATGTCTAACTATATTAAGTATTGTCTAATTATTTTGATTCAGTTCTTAACCCCAATCACTCTTCCTTTTTGAAGCAAATCCAGTAATCTTCGAGGGAATATACCTAATAATTTCGCAGCTTCGGTAGTGTGGATATACATAGTACATAAAAACTATCTATTATCAGATAGATTTATCTTACTCTTTAATGGTGTCAAAACAGTGGATGTAATTTATTACGAATCAATCAAACAAAAGAGAGATCCTGTTGGATACACAGAAATTGTTTAAAATCATTTTAAATTTGAAAAAATATTTAGCATTGGAGCGAAGCTAGTTTTGACTACAACTATAGATACAACATTTAAAAATTTAGATTGGACATGGCAGGGTCATAATATCCGCTACACTGTAGCAGGAGAAGGACAACCCTTACTCTTAATTCATGGTTTTGGTGCATCTATCGGACACTGGAAAAAGAATATTCCTGTTTTAGCTGCTAGTGGTTATCAAGTTTATGCTGTTGACTTGCTTGGTTTTGGTGCTTCTGGGAAACCTGCTTTAGATTACACTTTAGAACTATGGCAAGAGCAAATTAGAGATTTTTGGCAAGAGCATATTAACCAGCCTACTGTTTTTGTGGGTAACTCTATCGGTGCGTTGCTGAGTTTGATGTTAGTGACTAACCATCCTGAAATAGCTTCGGGGGGTGTATTAATTAATTGTGCAGGAGGTTTAAATCATCGTCCAGATGAACTTAATTTAATTTTGCGCTTAGTTATGGGAGGCTTTACCAAGTTAGTTAGTTCTCCTGTTACTGGTAAGTTTATCTTTGATCGCGTTCGTCAGAAAAACCGCATTCGTAGTACCTTATATCAAGTGTATCGCGATCGCGCGGAGGTAACGGATGATTTAGTCGAGATGCTTTATCAGCCTTCTTGCGATCCTGGCGCACAACAGGTATTTGCTTCAGTTTTGACTGCTCCTCCTGGCGCAACTCCTCAAGAATTACTCCCCAAACTGCAACATCCTCTATTAATTCTCTGGGGAGAAGAGGATCCTTGGACTCCTATTAAGGGTGCGAAAATCTATCAAAATTTAGCAGCGACTAATGAGAGTGTGAAGTTTTACCCAATTCCTACTGCTGGTCATTGCCCTCATGACGAAAAACCAGATATTGTTAATAAACATATTCTAGATTGGTTAAATTAATTGATAGCATTCGTTTTTAGAATTGCTGTTACAACTTTTCTAAAGACACTAATAGCGTTGGGTTTCTTTCCTCAACCCAACCTACTAGCTAATGGCTATATGCCCTAGTAGATATTTGCAATTGTATTAATCACTCTGGAAGCAGTCTTGTGAGTCTATTTTACACTTTTATACGAGGGCAGCATATCTTATGAATCATCCAGTAATTCTAACTGACATAACACAACTAGTAAACAAACTTGACCAAAGGTTTAGCCAACTCAATGAAAGATTTAACCAACTTGATCGAAGGTTGAACCAACTTGACCAAAGGTTAGACAAGATAGAATATCGTCTTAACAATTTAGAAATTGCTCAAGCTGATACCAAAGAGGAAATGACAGCTTACATAAGCAAGATAGATTCTGAAGAAAAGATGTTTACTATTGTAGAAAGTGAGATGGACTCGGAAGAAAAAATTTTTCCGACTGTCGAAAATCAATTACCTAATTTCAACCAAAAAATTAGTGAATTAAACAACAGAGAGGGCGAAAAATCAAGTTTATTGCGAGTACTTGAAAATCCCCTGAAAAAAATTAAAAGTATCTGGCAAAAGTAACCTTTTCATTCAACAATTAACTAAAACCAGACAGTAAAAATATATTTCATGATGTTTTATTTCTGAGCAACAACAAAAAAGATGGTAATATCTTGCCAAACTCCTTGATTTGTAGCTAACTTTTCAATCTCTAAATCGTAAGCAGTCTTTAATGTTTGTAATTGTTGAGTGGATAGTTTAGTTAAGGGATTTCCTTGGGGATTTATCCAGATGCGATCGCCTTGCCAAGTTTGTTTTGCTGTATCTACTGTTAGATAATGTCCTATTTGTTCAGTAGTAATTTTAATGTTTTTAAATCCTGCTTGTTCTAAAAGATTACAACATTTTTCAGGAGTACCTGTAATACTATTCCAATCTGGTAAAGTCATATCACAAACTTCCCTACATAATCTGACAATTAACGGAGTCAAAAAAGATTCTTGAGAGTAACAAGAAAATACTATTTTTCCTCCTGGCTTTAACCAACGATACCAAGCATCAAAAACAGCAGGAATGTTTTTAAACCAAGGAATTGAAGAAGAGCAAAAAATTGTCTCAAAACTGTTTTCAGGAAAATCAATATTATCTATATCAGATTCAATTAATTGAATATTATTTATTTGGGCTTCAGCTATTTTGGCTCTCGCTTGTGCTAGCATTCCAGGAGAAATGTCGATACCTATAACCTTTCCTGTATCTCCCGCAATTTTCGAGGCTGCGATCGCAATTATCCCTGTTCCTGTAGCAACATCTAATATCTTTTCTCCTGGGGATAATGGTACACATTCTACTAATTTTATAGCTCGATTGTAGGTAAAATCATTATCGTACTGAGTTCTGTTATCAAAAAAAGTGGTAACTTGTTGCTTATAGTTATCAAATTCTGTCATATTGGTTGATGTAAGATTAAACGATTGCCATTAGGATCGTAAGCGTATATTTCTCTACCGTGGGAAGCTGTAATAATATCTCCTGGTGGAGGATAACCCATAGCTGTAAAAATTGCGATCGCAGGTTCTAAATCCACTACTTCTAAACAAATACTTAGACCACTACCAGTAGAATTGTTAAACTCTATTACATTACTAGCTTTAGGTTTAAAAATTGCTAACCTTAATTTTTCTAGTTTAAATTCTGCATAAGCATTAGGAATATAGGGTTCGGGTTTTAATCCTAAAAATTGATGATAAAATTCAACAGTTTTGTTAACGTCATTTGTAGCAATTGTGATAAAAGCGGAAGTATATTTTAGGTTCATTAAAATTGTCCTGGTAGGGGCGAATGGCTGTTAGCCCGTACAATGGTTAAATATAAAAAATATTTAGTAATTGGGTCACTATTAACAAAGTCGTAGTAGGATTCCCCTTCTTCAGGGGGAGTAGCTTCGACCCAATGATTGTAAGTAAAATTACTTAATATTCCCAAAATGATTAAGATAAAAATAAGAACTACATCATAATTTTAAATCTGATGAGCGATGAGCTACTAACTAACTTGGCAGCTAAAACTGCTCTAGTTAAATTTACTGAACTTAGTCCTGACTGGCAAAATAAAATCACTGAGTATGTAACTAGTGATCCTAACTTAATCTGTGGTGTGTTTCCTGACACTGTAGAAACCTTGGCTAGTGTGGTAGAAGCAGCCAATGCTAAGGGATGGTGCATCATACCCTGTGGGAATGGTAGTAAACTAGACTGGGGTGGATTAACTGACAACATAAAGCTTGTAGTTAGTACGATAAAATGCGATCGTATTCTTGAACACGCAGTAGGAGACTTAACCGTAACTGTAGAAGCAGGAGTTAAGTTAGTAGATTTACAAGCTACCCTAGCAGCAACTAACCAGTTTTTACCCATTGATCCTGCTTATCCCCAACAAGCTACTATCGGAGGAATTGTAGCGACAGCAGATACAGGAAGTCTGCGAAATCGCTATGGGGGAATTAGAGATTTAATTTTAGGGTTATCTTTTGTCCGTGCTGATGGCAAAATAGCCAAAGCAGGAGGAAGAGTCGTGAAAAATGTGGCTGGTTACGACTTGATGAAACTGTTTACAGGTTCTTATGGTACTTTAGGGATTATTACTCAAGTTACTTTTCGTACCTATCCCTTACCCCAAGCATCCCAAACCATCTTAGTGATAGGGGAGGAGAAGAAGATTCAACAACTAATTCAATCTCTGCGGAATTCTGGATTAACCCCTGTAGCTGCTGATGTAGTTTCCGCTTCTGTAATGAAACAGTTATCAGTAGGAGAAGATATAGGATTATTAGTGCGGTTTCAAACTATTCCTGAAAGTATCACCGAACAGTCTAGACAACTCAAGTCAATGATGCAACCTCTAGGCTTACAGGGAATAGAATATTCTGAGCAAGATGAAGAAAAATTATGGCATCAATTATCAGAAATTATCAGAATTCCCCACTCCACAACAGCAATTATTTGTAAACTAGGATTATTACCAACTCAAGCAGTAAACTTACTGAATGAATTAAACGATCATACTTGGGGCAGAATTCATATTGGTAGTGGTTTAGGAGAATTACAATTATTAAATGAAGAGCTTGAGAATCTCTCAAAAATGCGATCGCATTGTGAAATTCATCAAGGGTTTTTAAGTATCTTAACTGCACCCAAATCTGTTAAACAAAAAATTGAGTCTTGGGGATATACAGGTAATACTGTTAATCTCATGAAAACCATCAAGCAAAAGTTTGACCCCAATCAAATATTTAAACCCAACAGTTTTGTCAATAAAATCTAAAATTTAATATCAAGAATGAAGACTAATTTCGATGCTAAAAATACCCCAAAACAAGAACTAATTGATACCTGTGTTCACTGTGGATTTTGTCTTGCTACCTGTCCTAGTTATCGTGTAATCGGTAAAGAAATGGACTCTCCTAGAGGTAGAATTTATCTCATGGATGCAATTAACAAAGGGGAAGCTACTATAGATGAAGCTACTTCTTCTCATTTCGATAGCTGTCTTGGTTGTTTAGCTTGTGTCACCACTTGTCCTTCGGGAGTAGAATACGATAAATTAATTGCTGCAACTCGTCCCCAAGTTGAAAGAAATCAACCTCGGAATTTATCTGACAGATTAATTAGAACTTTAATTTTTAACCTTTTCCCCTATCCTAATCGTTTGCGAACTTTTCTGCCTTCTCTTTGGCTGTATCAAAAATTAGGATTACAACAAATAATTCGTAAGAGTAAAATCCTTGATAAAATATCACCTAGACTGGCAGCAATGGAGTCAATATTACCCGAAGTTACTGTTGAATCTTTACAAGACAAACTGCCAACAATCATTCCAGCACAAGGAGAAACTCGTTATCGGGTAGGAGTTATTTTAGGTTGTGTTCAAAGATTATTTTTCTCACCAGTAAATGAAGCGACAGTAAGAGTTTTAACCGCTAATGGTTGTGAAGTAATGATTCCTAAAAGTCAAGGTTGTTGCGCTGCCCTGCCAGCACATCAAGGACAAGAAATGCAAGCTCAACAGTTAGCCAGACAAATGATTGATAGTTTTGCTGATACTAAAGTTGATGCCATTATTATTAATGCTGCTGGTTGTGGACACACTCTTAAAGAATATGGTCATATCCTAGAAGATGATTCAGAATATCGCACTAAAGCTCAAGAGTTTGCCAATAAAGTAAAAGACGTACAAGAATTTTTGTCTAGCATTCAATTAACTACTGAGCTATCTCCTTTAAGCGGTCAAGAATTAAAGATAGTGTATCAAGATGCTTGTCATTTACTCCACGGACAAAAAATTAGTTTGCAACCCCGTCAGTTATTGAGAAAAATTCCAGGAATTGTCTTAACAGAGCCAATAGACGCTGCTTTGTGTTGTGGTAGTGCAGGAATTTATAATATGTTACAGCCAGAAGTAGCGAATGAATTAGGTCAGCAAAAAGTTACTAACTTGATTAATACAGGTGCAGATATCATTGCTTCTCCTAATCCTGGTTGTGCTTTACAAATTACCAAACATTTGCGCTTTAAAGATAAGCAACCAATGGTGATACATCCCATAGAATTATTAGATTATTCCATAAGAGGTATCAAGCTCAACTTATCCTGAGATATAACACCACAGCTTATAGTTACTAAAAATGTAGTCAAATATTACACTTAAACATTTTTAACTTTACCAGGAGTAACTCTGGTGGGACGAACTACAACGCCACGGCAGTCGCTTCAAGTCGGGGAACCCGCCCAACGCGCTGCCTTCTCTATCCCTATGCTAGAAGCTGTTGGGATTACTTTTATAGCAAAATGATTTGAAACCACTTGATTGTTTTTTTTGATTGGCTCGTTAATATGATGTTTATTCGACCCCTGACTATCAGTAAAACTGTATAGCGCGGTTGTGCCAAGGACTTTCACCTTATCAAAATTAAGTCATTGCATCTAGTTTCGTCCAAATTATATCACGAAATATTTGTAATTGTTTGACCGCGCCCGATGGGCAGCAAGTCAAAAGTCGCGCATCTCATTTGTCAAAAGTAATAGAAAGCCCGAAGTTTGGTCTTCTTCCCTCCCCCTTTAGGGGGAAAAGAAATTAAAAATATTAAAGAGAGAACTATGAGCGCGAATCTTTAATCAATCGATTTTGAATCCTCTCCCAAAAGGCGAGATGGTAAAACAAATGAGCTTTTGACTTCTAACTTTTGACTTTTCAACTTGTTTGATGATATTTTCATTAAATGTTTATAATACCTACTAAAAAGTGTTGATTGCCCAAAATACTATCCTCAAGCCCAGAAGCGTTTAAATAAACTGAATATAAGAAAATATAGAAAGTTTAAAAAGTGGGACTGTCAATAATCCTACTATAGGCTGATACAGTAAAGATTAGCAAACACCTAATATTCATAATATCTTAGGAGCAAGATTTATTTTTACCCATAATTAACTCTATTGAGATAGGGTAATTATCATGCTTAGCTTTTTCCAACGGTTATCCCTTGGAACTTTTTATCGTCTCAAAACATCAAAATGACGATTGAATATGCCGATGCAGCCTCGGTATTCCTTAGCATCAAAACCCGCAGTAATTTGTAATCCTTTCTATGGTTAGATCAATCTGGAACATTCTATTCCCACTATCTGTTATTACTTTGGTATTTTCAGCAATAGTAACAAAAACTACCAAAGGAGTCTCTGAAGCATATTCCCCAGAATATGCTGAAAAATATTTGCAAGATTGTCAAGAAACTTCTATGGAAGAAGGGTTAGGGGAATTTGAAGCCAAACGACTTTGTGATTGTACCCTAAGAGAGTTTCAGCAAAAATATACCCTCGCAGAGTTTCAACAACTTAATAGCGCAGCAGCAACCGATGAAACTGCATCTAATCAATTAATTGAAGTGGGACAATTCTGCTTTGAAGAGCTTTTATATGAATAGTTTTGACAGCTTACCTATTGGTTGGTTTCTTCTCAAAAGTCATCTGGGTTAATAGTGGCTTTTGGTACTTCTGATTCCTCAAATTCGGTTTTAATTTTGAGAATATCTCCTGTAAAACCTGCTTCTGGCTAGATATTTAAAACTATAACTTGTTTTTCCAAGTTTTCTACTCCCTCGTCAAAAAATTTTTGAGCAGCATTAGGAGTAAACAAACCATTCAAGTTAAAATTAGACCCACTGACTGATTGTGCTTCTGCCGAAATCGTCAGCATAATGGTTAAAGAAGTTGCCTGTAGCAAGGAAACCCCTAAGAAAGATTTACAGTTCATCAGGTTATTCCCTTAAAAACTCAGCTTTTTAATACAATTCTAGAAATTTTATTTTGCTAAATTGATCTAGATTTTTGACTTTCTCCTCTCCCTAAAGTGAGAGGATTCATAACGTGATGTACTCCCATCGCCTCTTTTTGAAGTAGGCGTGGGTCTTACGCGACAAAGATAAAAGCATAAACCTAGTCTCGCAGAGCAATCCTCGCCACCAAAGACGAGGCTTTACGCGAGAAGCGGGTAAAATTAATATGAATATCAGGGACTATGAGTTTATGACTAGTAAAGTAGCAGTAGGGATTATTGGCGCATCAGGATACGGCGGAGTTCAGTTAGTTAGACTTTTATTAGAACACCCAAAGCTAGAGATTGTTTATTTAGGAGGGGACAGCAGTGCAGGAAAACAATTTGCTTCCCTTTATCCTCACCTATTTCATAGAATTGATCTTAATATCGAAGCTATAGATTTAGATGAAGTTGCTGCTCGTTGTCAGATAGTATTTCTCGGTTTACCTAATGGACTTGCTTGTGATATGACACCCAAATTAATTGAAGGGGGGTGTAAAGTTTTGGATTTATCTGCTGATTATCGTTTTCGGGACTTGTCTGTTTATACTGCTTGGTATAAAAAAGAACGTACTGACATTGCGATCGCATCTCAAGCGGTTTATGGACTACCTGAACTTTACCGAGATAAAATAAGCTCTTCTCAATTAATTGGTTGTCCTGGTTGCTATCCTACTGCTAGCCTCCTCGCTTTGTCTCCACTACTCAAACAAGGTTTAATTCTTCCTGAGACTGCTATTATAGATGCTAAATCGGGAACTTCTGGTGGTGGTCGTAAAGCCAAGATAAATTTACTATTAGCAGAAGCAGATAACTCTTTAGGGGCTTATGGTGTAGGAAATCACCGCCATACTCCAGAAATTGAACAGATTTGTCGCGATTTAGCCCGTCAAGATGTTAAAGTGCAGTTTACTCCCCATCTTATCCCGATGCCACGGGGTATTTTATCTACTGTTTATGCAACTCTCCGTGATCCTGGTTTAGTAAGAGAAGACCTAATTACTATCTACAATGCTTTCTATCGTGCTTCGCCTTGTGTGAATATTCTCCCTAACGGAATTTATCCCCAAACTAAATGGGCTTATGGCACTAATCTTTGTTACATCGGAGTAGAAGTCGATCCTCGCACAGGAAGGGTAATTGTGATGTCTGCGATCGATAATCTAATGAAAGGTCAAGCAAGTCAAGCTGTGCAATGTCTCAACTTGATGATGGGTTGGGATGAAACTTTAGGACTACCCATGTTAAGTTTTTATCCTTAAGTGGTCAGTAGGGGTAATTCACGAATTACCCGAGAGCATGGGAGCGCGATTAATCCTTAACAGCCCAGCAGACAAGCTATGAGGGCTTTTTGAGCATGGAGACGGTTTTCAGCTTGATCCCAAACACGGGATTGTTTCCCTTCTATTACTGAATTAGTGATTTCTTCTTCTCTATGGGCTGGTAAACAATGCAGCACAATAGCATCAGAGTCCGCATGAGTCATTAATTCATCGTTGACTTGATAGGGTTGAAACAGAGGAATTCTGGTAGCTGCTAAGTCTTCTTGTCCCATACTTGCCCAGACATCAGTATAAACTACTTGCGCTCCTGTTACTGCTGCGATAGGGTCATCAGTAATAACAATTTCTGCTCCCTGAGTAGCTAGTTGTTTGGCTTTTTCCACTATTGCTGCTTCTGGTTGATAACCTTCAGGACTTGCTACCCTCACATTAACCCCTGCTAAAGCTCCTCCCAACAGCAAAGAATGAGCTACATTGTTACCATCTCCTACATAGGTTAAAGTTTTACCTGCTAGTGAGCCAAAACATTCCTGTACTGTTAATAAGTCTGCCAAAATCTGACAAGGATGCTCTAGATCGCTCAAAGCGTTAATGACGGGGATATCTGCATATTCAGCAAAAGTTTCGATATCTTTCTGGGCAAAGGTACGAATGGCTAAAATATCAAGGTAGCGGTCTAAAATTCTCGCAGTATCTTCTATAGGCTCACCTCTTCCCACTTGAGTCACTTTGGGATTGAGGTCGATTACCTGACCTCCTAAATGATACATCGCTACACTGAAAGAAACCCTGGTACGGGTTGAAGCTTTATAAAATAATAACCCCAACACGCGATCGCATTTGGGTTTGACCTCTCCCTTTTTTAGTTTTTGGGCAAATTCCAGTAAATCATATAGTTCTTCTGAACTAAGATCCGCAATGCTTAAGATATCTCTTCCTTGCAACTGTTTCATGATTGCTGATTGCTGATAATGGGTTTTGACACTCCCCTTTACCTTTTCCCACCCCGAAGGGCTTTCCTCATAACCTATTCCCTTTAACCTTGTTTCCATAAGGTTTCGGTTGCGCCATGAGGCGACAATTTATGGTAGAATTTAAGGGTAAAAAAGCTATTATAGCGAATTTTATTGGCTACAGAAAGAGGTATGACTGTATTTATTAGCCAATAGCTAGATTTATTGCTTGTTTTTGGAGTTTTTCACCCTATGCCCTCTTCTCAGGAAAGGATTATCCCGACAGACTTAAGTAACGAAATGTCTCGCTCTTACCTCGAATATGCTATGAGCGTAATTGTGGGACGAGCTTTACCAGATGCGCGGGATGGTCTGAAACCAGTCCACCGTCGAATTCTGTACGCGATGTACGAGTTAGGGCTGACCCCAGATCGCCCCTTTCGGAAATGCGCCCGTGTGGTAGGGGAAGTGTTAGGTAAATATCACCCCCACGGTGATACCGCAGTTTATGATGCTTTAGTCAGGATGGCGCAGGACTTTTCCATGCGTGACCCCCTGATTAACGGACATGGTAACTTTGGCTCAATTGATAATGACCCTCCAGCAGCGATGCGTTATACTGAGTGTCGCTTGCAAGCTTTAGCTACTAATGCCTTATTACGAGATATCGAAGCAGAAACCGTTGATTTTGCCGATAACTTCGATGGTTCACAACAAGAGCCTATAGTACTTCCTGCTAGAGTTCCCCAACTCCTTCTTAATGGCTCTTCTGGTATTGCTGTGGGGATGGCAACTAATATCCCTCCCCATAATCTCGGCGAATTAATTGATGGAGCAGTTGCAGTAATTCACAATCCTGAAATTACTGACCTGGAGTTGATGAAATATATTCCAGGTCCCGATTTTCCCACAGGAGGACAGATTTTAGGAAGATCTGGAATTAAAGACGCATACACCACAGGACGGGGTTCGATAACAATGCGTGGTGTAGCAGAGATAGAAACTATCCATCCCAGAGGCGGACAGGAAAAAGAAGCTATTATTATTACCCAACTTCCCTACCAAACTAACAAAGCCTCCCTCATTGAGAAAATTGCGGATCTGGTTAACGATAAAAGAATTGACGGAATCTCCAATATCAGAGACGAGAGCGATCGCAATGGAATGCGGATTGTAATCGAACTTAAACGAGACGCTTATCCTAGGGTAGTTCTGAATAATCTGTACAAGCAAACCCCTATCCAATCGAATTTTGGGTCGAATATGTTGGCATTAGTAGGAGGAGAACCCCAACTACTAACTATCAAGCAATTCTTGCAAGTATTTATTGATTTTCGTGTCACTACTATCACCAGACGAACTCAATATCTACTCAGAAAAGCCGAAGAAAAAGATCATCTATTACAAGGTTTATTAATTGCACTAGATAGTATTGATGCAGTTATTGAGTTAATTCGTCACGCAGCAGATACTACTACAGCTAGAGAAGAATTGATGAACCAATTTGGCTTATCTCAAGTTCAAGCAGATGCCATTCTTCAGATGCAACTCCGTCGCCTAACTGCATTAGAAGCTGAGAAAATCCAAGCAGAACATGAAGAATTACAAGCAAAGATTGCTGACTATCAAGATATCTTGGCAAAACGAGAACGCATCGAAGCCATTATTATCGAAGAAATCACCAATATCAAAAACCTTCATGCTACCCCCCGACGCACAGAAATCATCCAGGGAGAGGGAGAATTACTAGATATTGATTTAATTGCCAACGAACAAGCTGTTATCTTACTCACAGAACAAGGCTACATTAAACGGATGCCTGTAAGTGAGTTTGGCGCACAAAACCGCGCCACTAGAGGAAAAGCAGCAGCCAAAATCAAAGAAGATGATGTAATAGAACACTTCATTACCTGTTGTGACCATGATACCTTACTCTTTTTCAGCGATCGCGGTGTCGTCTATTCTCTCCCTGCTTACCAAATACCAGGAGCTTCCCGCACCGCTAGAGGAACACCTTTAGTGCAGATGTTACCCATCTCCCAAGAAGAAAAAATTACATCGGTTCTTTCTGTGGTAGAGTTCACCGAAGAAGAATATCTAGTAATGCTAACTCGCAAAGGGAACATCAAAAAAACCGCCCTCTCCGCTTTTAGTAATATTCGTTCTAATGGTTTAATTGCTATCTCTCTAGAAGAAGGGGATGAACTAAGGTGGGTAAGATTAGCCAAAGCCGAAGATAGCATCATTATTGGGACTCGTAATGGTATGGCAATTCATTTTAAAGTAGATCATCAGCAATTACGACCTTTAGGAAGAGCTACCAAAGGAGTCAAATCCATGAAACTTAAAGGGGATGATGAACTAATTAGCATGGACATCTTACCATCCCAAGTCGTAGCTATAATTGATGCAGAAGGCAATGAAGAAGAAGATGATGATACAGAAGAAATAGTTACAGAAGAAGCCAGTCTCGCACCTTGGCTACTAGCGATCACCACTAACGGTTATGGAAAACGAGTTCCTGTCTCCAAATTCCGCTTACAAAACCGCGCTGGTATGGGGGTTCGAGCCATCAAATTCAAATCTAAAACAGACCGCCTAGCAGCAATTCACGTGGTCAACCCCGAAGATGAATTTATGATTGTCACCAACCGAGGGATAATTATCCGTCAACTAGTAAACGCTATTTCTTTACAATCTCGCAATGCTACAGGGGTCAGAGTCCAGAAACTCGACGACGATGATGCGATCGCTGCTGTAGCTTTAGTACCTATGGCAATCGAAAACTCAGAAAGCGATGAAGAAGATTGACACTTCCCACCATTAAATTGTTTGTTCGCTCTCTTCGGCTCACTCCCAATTCTAATGGGGGATTCCAAACATCGCTGTTTAGATTTCCTGCTTATCTCAGTTCGGCTCTTAACTAGACTCATGGTCAACAATATCCTAGAATATCTCGCATTTGCCCCCGTCAGATCGCCACCACAGGCTATTTACAGCAAGGTTGCTCATCCTTGCTACTCCATGCCCTGGAGCAAAATATATGGTTTCAAACTTTTCTCTCAAAGTTTTACCGAGCAAAAGATTTGTTGCTCGAACCCTATACTTTGACTATTTAGTTTGCTAGGTACAATTGCATCTGTAGAAATATGACACTGGTCTTCCGATGCCGAACACACCAACTTTTTGACACCTTTCCTTCGGTGTTAAAATTATTGTACAACGAGCAAAAACTTTTATTTATGAATATTTTTGGGCTAAATTGTAAAGCTATCGCGTTCGCTTTCATCTCAACGCTAAAAATCTCGCTTCTGCTCGATTTTAGAACGGGAGTATTCCCGCTCACAAGATAAGATTTACTTTTGCAAGAGCAAATCATGAACAGTAACCCAGAAACTAAATCTCTAGGATTAGCAGTAGGAAGTTTACGCCAAGTGCATCATATCGCCTTCAATGTGAAAGATATGGCAGCATCTCGCCATTTCTACGGTAGAATCCTCGGTTTATACGAACTCACAGGAGAAGAAGTCCCCAAAACCCTAGTAAAGTTAGTCGCAGCAGGAAAAGTCGCCAACTTTATAACGGATGATGGCACAGTAATAGATTTATTTTGGGAGCCTGATTTATCCCCTCCTGACTCTAATCCAGAAATTGCATTTACTCGCGCCAATCATCTCGCTTTTGATATCGCTCCTCAACAGTTCGATCATGCGGTAGAAGTGTTGCGACAAAATAATATTGCGATCGCAGGTAAACCCGTAACTCGTCCCACAGGAAGAGGTGTCTATTTTTACGACCCTGATGGTTTTATGGTAGAAATTCGTTGCGATCCTGATTAACTCTCATTGTGATAGAAGCAAACAAAATAGAAACTCGCGATCGCATTCAAAGCTAGTGTAAAACTTTGATGTAATCGCGAGTTCTTGGTTTTAAGAGCTTACAAGGAGTAAATAGCAAACCCAAAAACCAACATGGTTAAAAACAGAGTTTCCTAGGTCAAACCTAAATTTTAGGACTTAAGGATGAAATAAAAGGTCGGGGTAAAAACGATTAAATTCAATCAAAATACCTGCGGTAAAGGTAAGCAAAGCCATGATTAACACAGGAGCAGAGGAAAGAAACTTTTGTAGATCTGCCATAAAATAGTTCTCCGTTAAAAAAATAAACTAAAGCCAATTTCTAGCGAGGGGAAATGGGGATTTCAGAATCTTTAGCAGTTAATTTACCACTAGAAAATTCACCAAAAGCTAATAGAGGCCAAGTAGAAGCAGCAAACATTTTGCCAAGAGCTAAAGGTACATTGATAATAATCTCGCTCATTTCAGGGTTTTTCTCTTCGCGGACAGCGATTATGTAAGAGCGACCAGCCCAACCAATCCAACCTGCAATATAAAGGAACAGAATACTAGGGATTAAGAAATCGCCCGCGTGAGACCAGCGACCATCTACAATCAGGTGGGGATATCCTTCAGGACCACAAAGAGCTTCACTATAACGCTCTGCTCGTTTTGCACCAGAATCAGGATCGTCAGTGGTGTTTCGGAAAAATTGGGATTTCTGTTGGAAAGCAGGTGTTTCTGCACAAGGAGTAAGTCCTGCTACATCAGCAGATGCAGAAGGTGCAAAATTGAACCAAAGAGTAATTACGAGAATTAAAGCAAACAATCTTCTCATGGATTTGTTTCCTTTTGTTACAGGAGATAATGGTTTCCACAAAAGCGTCAAGATTTTTCTTGTACGCTAAAAAAAACTTTACTCGTTTACATTTAACTTATAAGAGTAAAGCTTCGATAAAGAAATTTATTCTTCTAGATAAACTTATCAAACGATGGCAACAATTTTAGCAATCGAAACAAGTTGTGACGAAACGGCGGTAGCTATTGTAAATAAACGTAAAGTTTTAAGTAGTATTGTAGCGTCCCAGGTAGATTTACATAGTATTTATGGTGGAGTTGTACCAGAATTAGCATCCCGTCAACACCTAGAAACCATTAATCCTTGTTTAAAACAAGCTATGGCAGAAGCAGCCGTTAGCTGGCAAGAGCTAGATGCGATCGCAGCTACCTGCGCCCCTGGTTTAGTAGGTGCTTTATTGGTGGGAGTAAGTACAGCCAAAACTTTAGCAATGGTCTATGATAAGCCCTTTTTAGGAATACATCACCTAGAAGGACATATCTATGCTTCCTATTTGAGCCAACCTGAGTTACAACCACCTTTTATCTGTCTATTAGTTTCAGGGGGTCACACTAGTATGATTCTGGTTAAGGATGATTTTGAGTACCAGATGCTAGGTACAACCAGAGATGACGCAGCAGGAGAAGCTTTTGATAAAGTAGCGCGATTATTAGATTTAGGATATCCAGGGGGACCAATAATTGACAAGTTAGCAGAGTCAGGGAATTCCCAAGCTTTTAAGTTACCACAAGGTAGAATCTCTCTCCCAGAAGGGGGATATCATCCCTACGATTCCAGTTTTAGTGGACTCAAAACCGCAGTCCTAAGATTGACTCAAAAGCTACAAACTCAAGGTGATATTCCTGTTGCTGATATTGCAGCCAGTTTTCAAGCTACAGTAGCCAAAGCACTAACCACAAGGACTATTAAATGTGCTTTAGACAATAGGATTAATGTCATTACTGTTGGGGGTGGAGTTGCAGCTAATAGTGAATTGAGAAAACAATTAGTTAATGCTGCTAAAAGTCATAATATTCAAGTTTATTTCCCTTCTCTCAAATTCTGCACTGATAACGCAGCTATGATTGGTTGTGCTGCTTCCGAACATTATGAGCGTGGTGATTACTCCCCTCTAGATTTAGAAGTGCGATCGCGTATGGATATAACTCAAGTCAAACAACTTTATCTTTAAAGTGCAAAAACAAGACCCTCAGCTATGCTGATGGGATGACGAGCGCGTTCCCAAGCCAGTCCGTTGGGCGGGTTTCCCGACTTGAAGGAACTGGCGTTTGCGCCTGTCGTCGGCGCGGGGGGAGAAGTCCGCTTTATAGGCTTTATCGTCTATACATAAAGTTGAATTGCTATGTTCTGAAGCGGACTTCCCGCGCTCGTCTTTTTGCGCCTCAACAAACCCATTGCGCGCTTTTTTAAGTAAACTTTACACATAATATTGGCTTGTGTAAGCTAAAATGGCACTATGCTAACGATGACCTACGAATACAAATTACAACCTATATCCGAACAGATTGAAGCTATCGAGCAAACCCTTGATATATGTCTCACTGTATGGAACTTTGCGCTTAGGCAAAGAAAAGATTGGTGTAATTCTCGTAAGTCGCCTGTTAACGCTTGTTCAACCCATTCTGAATACATCATCCCCGCAGATGAACCTTTTCCCAATTACCATAAGCAAGCCAAGCAATTAACTGAAGCCAAGAAAGTATATCCCTCACTCAAATTGGTTCATTCTCAAGTCTTACAACAGACTCTAAGAACATTGGATAGAGCTTGGGATGATATGAAAGGTAGGGGTTTCGGGTTCCCCAGGTTTAAAAACAAGTATCGGATGCGCTCTTTTGTCTTTCCGCAGTTAGGAAAAGACCCAATCAGAAATGATGCTATTAAGTTCCCAAAACTGGGATGGGTTAGATGGAGGCAATCAAGACCTATCCCAGAAGGGTTTGAAATCAAACAAGCCAGGATAGTTAGAAAAGCATCTGGTTATTTCGTTGCTTTGTCACTACAGCTAAATATCGATGTTCCTAATCCCTGACCTCATGGACATCCACGAGGTTTGGACTTGGGGTTTGACTTTTTTGTAGCGACTTCTGATGGCGAAGAGATTAAGCGACCCAGATTTCTGAAAATTCTACAGCGTAAGCTTAAATTGCTACAACGTAGGTTAAAGAATAAGCAAAAAGGCTCAAATAATCGACACAAGCTAAACCAGCGTATAGCTAGACTACATCAGCGCATATCCGATACCAGAAAAGACTGGCACTTTAAACTAGCCCATCACTTGGTCAAAGATGCTGGCATGATATTTGTTGAAAATATCAATTTTGTCAGTTGGCAAAGAGGAATGCTCTCAAAACAGAGTGCCGATGCGGGATTCGGTCAGTTTGTAAATATTTTGGAGTGGGTATGTTGGAAAACCGATACCTACTTTGCCAAAGTAGATAAGGATGGTACAAGTCAAACTTGTCCTAATTGTGGTACACATACAGGCAAAAAATATCTAGAGGTTAGAATCCATAAGTGTCCTGAATGCGGATATACCACGAAAAGAGATGTAGCAGCAGCTCAAGAAGTTAGAAATCGCGGTGTAACTATCGAGATGCTGAGACATTGCGCCTAGTTCGTAGTTTTGAATCTTATCAAAACCAGCAGGAGAGGCAATAGTCAACAGATAATCTTGGTTATCTTTAGCTTCTTGGATTTGTAGTTGTTCGTCTAATTCTTGCACTAGTAAGCTTAGACGCAGCTACATTACACTAACTAAATCACCTTTATTTTTGAATCTTTTACTCCAATTAATAGTTAATCCTCCTTCATTCAAAAGATTATTAACTACTTGTGCCAATTCTTCTTTGTTTTCAAATGCCCT
>JASJCP010000011.1 GCA_030065935.1 Xenococcaceae cyanobacterium MO_167.B27 | reverse complement strand
AAACTCTCTGGAGATTTATGAAATATGAGTGGATTGAAAAAGAAGCATATTTGAGTTGGAAAAATTTAGTTGAGTACGTGGAAAACGTTTTAAAAGATTTTGGGACAAAATATACAATTAATTTTGCTTAGGTACTTATATTTTACAATTTTAGCTTTCCCGACGGGAAGCCCAGCATCGTACCCGATAGGGTCGATGTCTGGATGAAAGTCGGGGCAAGGTTTATTGGGCATAGCTTTACAGCCCCGAATTCATATCTTTATATAGAAGAAACAATGTACTTATTGAGAAGTCCTAAAAATGCCCAGCGTCTCTACAAAGCCTTAGAACAATTAAAAGAAGGCAAATATCAAAAACGGGAATTAATTGACGACTAAAAGCATGGATATAATGTTTTTAGACGATGCTTGGCAAGATTATTTATATTGGCAAAAAACTGCTCAAAAAATCCTGAAACGAATCAATCAATTAATTAAAGATACTCAGCGTTCTCCTTTTGAGGGAATTGGTAAACCAGAACCTTTAAAGTTTGATATGTCTGGTTTGTGGTCGCGTCGAATAGATCAAGAGAATCGTTTGATTTATCAAGTTAAAGATGATTATATTATTATAGTTCAGTGTCGTTACCACTACTAAAAAAAAGTTTCAATATTGCGATCGCTATTCAAAAGTAATAAGTAAATCAATCTCTAAAACTACGAATCAAGCGACTGAGACGATAGAAAGATTGTTTCGGTTGCATATTAGAATCAAGTAAGCCTCCATGCGCCCAAAAATTACCTTTATCGGCAAAATCCCACCAAGAAATAGCTTTAATATAAGGTTTACTATAACAGATAGTGTAAAACTGCTCGATCCAATCTGCTTGTATGGTTTCACTCCAAGGTTTATGCCATAATCCCCGTGGCTCTTTTAGTTGGGAAGATTCATCTATGATAGCTGCGGAAGATACGCCTAATTCTGTGATGTGAATTGGTTTTCCCAGATTACTATAACGCTCTAGCAAGCGATTGATTTCAAACATATCTTGATGGGGATAATATACTTGCAAACCGATAATTTCAAAAGGAATATCCGCACTAATACATTTTTTGAGATATTGATAAGGACTATCTTGGGGTGGTTTACCATAAGCGACATTTTCCCCCCAAGCACAGCAATGATTGATAATACGTTTAACTTGAGGGTAGCCTTTAGCTGATGCGGTTGCTGCTATCTGGGTTAATTCTAAAAATTGCTCGCGATTGTATTTTAGTTCATTTGCCCAGGGTATATTGTTAGCTTCGTTGATAATATCGTAGTAAGGAATTCTGTCTTGATAGTAAGCAGTAGTTTCTAATATGTGGTTGTAAATTTCTTGTTTAACTTCTGAATAGGGTTGATCTTTAAGCCAGTTAGGAATCCCTGCTTGATGAAAATAGATTAGGGGATGACCTTTAGGTGTAATATTGTGAGAGTGTAGCCAGTCAATACTGCGATCGCTTTTCTTAAAAGCTTTTTGTCCTCTTTCTGGCTCAAAGTACTTCCAGTAAAAGGGAATAGTAGCAAAATTGAACAATTGAGAGAATAACTCTGTATATTTGGGATTATCTGCATCATACCCGAAAAAATTGCTACCAAAGAGAAAATATGGGCGAGATGGTTGCTGTGCTATTTTCTGTTTAGCTTGAGTAAAGACAGCTATTTCTCCTCCCCAAAGAGTTTCTACCAAGCTGAGATTAAACCATCCTACTTGAGACAGGATGCTGTTACTATTTCTTCCATAGTTTAAATACTGTTGTCCTCTTTGTAGTCGAGCGAGAATACTATCAGGAAAATCTATTCCTTGTTGGCGTTGTTGGGCGATATAAGTTTTAACACGGTGTAATCGGGATTCAGCAAAAGCTAGATTGAGATTGAGAGGAAAATCCGCAGCAGTATAGCCTTTACCATTATTATCTGCATACAATACCACTTCACCAAAGCCAATTACAGGAAGACTTAGAGCAATGATAAAAGGAAAATCAGGACACTGAGACAATAATACTCCTGATTCTACCTTACGAGGCAATTCTGATATCGGCTCATCCTCCAGAGTTAAGAAATATAGTTGATCGAGACTTTTTACATCTAAAGGTTGACCTTTTGCTGTCCAAACCCGTATTTCGATGTTAGTTTTGGGTACTTCTAAAGATAGAGAATGGCGAGGGTTAATTGAGGTGAAACCACTAGCTAAAGTAAAGCCAGTTGCAAACTGCAATAATCTCCGCCGATTAATAGACATAAGTAATAAAGTATTTGTATGAAATAGCTGTTCATTTCTAACTAAAAATCTTACTTTTGACAAGAAGAAACTGATAAATCATCAATCACAAATGAGCAACAATTTCTAGTAATGAAGAATCAACAATCAGCAATCATCCATATATCTCTGAACTACATCAAACTCTCTTCAAATGAATCTGTGTTGATCTGCTACAGGCTGTGGACGATTTTAAGATAACAACTGCTAAAAATCTAATCAACAATGAACAATCAACCATCAACCATTAACAATTAGCAATCAACAACTAACCACTAACAACTAACCACTAACAATCAACAATTAGCGATGAAGAATTAACAATGAACAATGAACAATCGCGAAAGCGACTACCGAAGGTCTCAACCATTAACCATCGCGAAAGCGACTACCGAAGGTCTCAACCATTAACAGCCTTCACAGTAAAAATAATAGGACTTTTAGCAACTTGCTTATACATTTTCTTTACTTTAGTTCCTGATAGTCACAGCTTAATGGTATTGTTTCCCTTTGTTTCTCTCTGGCAAATTGGAATATTACTACCTATTTTCTGGTTACTAATCTTACTGTGGCAAAGAAAAGTATCTTTTTTAGACAATGGTTTAGATTGGTTAATTGGTCTAATATTTTTGAGTGTAATCTTATCTAGTATTTTCGCTCAATTTCCACATCAAGCTATTTGGTATGGAGCATCAGCTTGTTGTTATCTAGCTCTAGTTTATGTAATTAATTCTTATTTAAAAACACCACAATCACGGAAGAACTTACTAATTAAACAAGGCTACATCAATGTTAGTTTTATTATCATTAGTCTCACCCTGTGGATTACAGAAACTCTTTTACCAGAATTAGACCGTTTAGCAAAACTCAAAGCTCAGGGTATTAATCAAGCCTTCGACTTTTCCACTATAGAATTGCGTAATTGGTCCCCCATAGGACACCAAAATTATGTTGCTGGCTATCTCTTACTTTGCTTACCTTTGCTGTTCTGTTTGATTGTAATTGATACCAAAAGAAAAAGGCGTTGGTGGTGGATTATCGGTTTTGGTTTAGGATTAATCGATCTCTACACTACCAGTTCTCGGGGCGGTTGGTTAGGATTCGGTGTAACAGTGATGTTTGCCTTAGTATTTTTCCTATTTTTGAGTTCTTTACCCCGTTTATGGCTGATTTTAGCAGTAATTAGCAGTTTATCTACTGTTGTAATATTAGCGATCGCCAATAAGCGTTTATTGGGTCTTTTGACTGCATTATTTCAGGGAAAAGCAGAGGGAGAGTTAGCTTATCGTACTATTAATGCTGTTTTAGGCTGGAATATGGGATTAGACTACCCTTTTACTGGTGTCGGTTTAGGAAGCGCACCTTTACTGTATCAAAAGTATCGTCCTTTCTGGGCTGGAAGAGAATCAGAATTAGCCTTTCAACTCCATAGTACTCCAGTACAATTATGGGCGGAGATGGGATTATTAGCAGTAGTTTGTAGTTTAGGTGCGATCGCAATTATAGCTTTTCTAGTAACTAAATTATTAACTCTACAAACATATCTGAGTTATATCGATCGCATCTTAGCATGGTGTATTTTCAGTAGCTTCCTTGGCTATGGAGTGATGAGCTTAACAGATTATCAATTAGATAATGTAGGAATAAGTGGGACTCTAGCCTTATTTGTTGCGGTTTTAGCTAGCATTTTTGCACCAAAAGCTGACTTAATACCCGAAAAAAACAGTAAATTTCTCAGTATAGGTGGGTTAAGTCTTGCAGTCGCCCTATTAATCTGGCTCATTCCTGTACATCGTGCTTGGCAACTTTCCAGTCAAGGATTTAACGCCTTATCCCAAAAAGATACTAATACGTTTGTGAGCAAATTAACCAAGGCAAATCAGTTAGCACCTTGGGAACCTTATTATCCCTATCAAGTAGGTTGGAATTTAGGAGACTTAGCAACACAAAATAGAAACCCCAATCAAATACAGCAAGCGATAGACTGGTTTAAGAAAGGAATTGCAATATCTCCTTACAGAGAATTTGGACACAGTAACTTAGGATGGTTGCTACTCAATACTAATCCTTCAGAAGCGGGCAAAGAATTTAAAATATCTACTCAACTCTTACCAGCAAAACGAGGCGTATTTTTTGGTGTAGGAATAAGTCTTCTTGCACAACAAAAAACTGATTTAGCAGTAGAAGCATTTAGCTTAGAAATATTACGTCATCCCTTATTACTTACTAGTCCAGCCTGGAAATCTTCTATATTACAAAGAGTTTATCCCCAAGTAATCAACCGTCTTGAAAATAAATATAACCAACTCATACAACAAGACCCTAATAATAGCACTTGGTATCGCGCTCGCGGTAGTTTCTATTGGTGGATAGGAAATTTAGAAGCAGCAAAACAAGACTGGAAAAACTCTCCAACAGCATTACAGCAAATAACCCTAAATATTGCTTCAGAATCCAGCTTAAAAGGGCAACTAGACACAATATCATCCTCTGCAATAAAATCCTTACTTTCCGCTTGGTTTAACGAAGAGCAACGCAAACAACTCTTAAAACAAGCCTGGTTACAAGCTACAAAAAACGAAATTCCTCCCCAAATATTAGAACAATTAACAATTTCTATGGCAAAATCTAACACTTTTGAGCAATGGCTTAAATATAATGCACCAGCAATCCCTTATCGGCGAAAAAGAGCAGGTTTTGGAGTAGTTAATCGCCACATAGATGGTACTATTCCCTCAGACTTTTATTTAGTAGTAGAAAATACTGCGTTCGCAACTTGGTTCGATTTTTTATATCCTTCCCCTGTATATGCTCCCGACATAGATCGCGCCCTACAACCCCAAAGAGATGCTTTACTAGAAAACATTACTCAATGAGCATTTCCCAAATTTTTTTCTCTTCTCAGCAATGTAATTGTTACAGTATTTGTAACTAAAAGTAGAATTAAAACTGAGAGATACGGAAACAAGATTATTTAATACGGTTAAACCAGCTAATTTTAATTCGCCAGAAGAATATTTCTTTGGTGCTGGTTTGGTTAACGCAGAAGCAGCAGTAGCAGAGGCGAAAGCAAGGTTGAATAGATGATTTCTCGCCCTCAATTCCTCAATTCTGGGGAAAGAAATTAAAGTCCAAACCTAGCATTTTAGTCTAGACGCGCTAGTAGGTTACAAAAATAATCCAAATGCCAACTATCTCATATTGTTATCTCAAATATTGCTTTACTATGCTTGTAAAAGCTATGTCTAGTATAAATGCCAAAAAAGATACGAGAATTAAAACAGATGCTACTAAAAGCAGGATTTGAACTATTACCTGGGCGTGGTAAAGGTAGCCATTGCGTTTATAAACATCCACTTCTAGCTAAAAAAACAACCATAGCTGGTAAAGACGGAAAAGACGCTAAACGCTACCAAGAATTAGAAGTAAAACAAGTTATAGCAGAGGTAAAAAGACTTGAACAAGAATAAGCTTAAATACAGAATATTGATTCAATGGAGCGATGAAGATAATTGTTATCTCGTTTCGTTACCAGATTTATCACCAAGTCAAAAATGGGTTACTCATGGTGAAACGTACCAAGAAGCTTTAGAAAATGGCATTGATGCAATGGAAGAGTTGATTTATGTTGCTGAAAAACAAGGCGAAACTTTACCACCAGTACCAGATTTAGCAAAAGTCTAATAGGTTGTTTACGAAGTAAGCCTTAAGAGCCTTTAAACTCAGGATTCTGTTGGGTTACAGCGAACAAGTTTGTTGGGTGTCAACTTTTAAGAGATTTGTACGCCTAACTCAACCTACATCTATTGGGCTGCTTTTACCCTTTAAGGTGATTGGGGTAATCGTTAAACAAGTAGGGAGTAGTAAGTAGCAAATAACGGTGAACAATCAACCACTAACAACTAACCACGAACATTTAACAAAATCATGATTAAATTACTATCTCGCAGCGTTATCGCTTTAACTTTAATTCTTGGTTTTGCTCTTGCTGTCAAACCCATTACTGTATCTGAAGCTAATAATTTATATGTTCAAACAATTACTACTGATGAAGAAAAATTAGCTACTGCGAATAGGTTGTTTGAAGAAGGAAAAAAATTATATCAACAAGGCACTCAAGAGTCTTTGTTACAAGCACTTGAAAAATTGCAAAAAGCTTTACCTCTGTATCAAGCTATCAACAAACCTTTAGAAGAATCAGTAACATTATTTTTAATTGGTACAGTTTATAATGATTTAGGATCAAGGCAGAAAGCATTAGATTACTACAATCAAGTTTTATCTATTAGTCGGAAATTAAGCGATCTCCGTGCAGAGGCTATGATTTTGCGTCATATAGGTAATGTTTACGATTCAATAGGAGAGAAACAGAAAGCATTAGATTACTACTACCAAGCTTTATCTTTAAGCGGGTCGATACAATATCTAAGTGAGGAAGCAATCAATCTCTATCATATTGGTACTGTTTACAATATATCCAATCATTTAATGACTCTACTTCAATCAAAAATAATCATAAATCGACTCTAACAAGGGTCTCCCATCAAGAAGAGTCAAGATATGATCCTCTTAGAAGTGCGATCAGAAGTTCCGATTTAAAATTAGGTCGTCTTTATGGGACAAGAAAAGAAGCGGAAGATATCTTAACTCTCGTTGCTAAATCTCAACAAACTTCAGTTTTTGATTGGGATGCTAATTTAGAATTTGCTACTAACCCAGAATTAAGTAATTACAGCATTGTCCATTTTGCCACTCATGGCATTCTCAACAGCGAACAACCCGAATTATCAGGAATAGTTTTATCGTTATTTGATGAACAAGGAAACCCTCAAAATGGTTTTTTAAGACTCCATGAAGTATTTAACCTGAATCTTCCCGCCGATTTAGTAGTATTGAGTGCTTGTGAAACAGGCTTAGGTAAGCAAATAAGAGGGGAGGGATTAGTGGGTTTAACTAGAGGTTTTATGTATGCAGGAGCAACTAGAGTATTAGTAAGCCTCTGGAAAGTAGATGATGATGCTACAGCCGAATTTATGACCAAGTTTTATGGTTTTATGTTGCAAGATAATTTGACTCCAGCAGCAGCATTAACCGCGACACAGAGATATATGCAAAATCATTCTCAATGGAGTCATCCCTATTATTGGGCTGCTTTTACCCTTCAAGGTGATTGGGTTAAGAATTAATCCCAAATCTAAATTACACCGTAGGGTGGGCAATGCCCACCCTACCAATAACCAATACCAAAACTATGATTATTAATCGCTACATTATGATTCAATTACTATCTTGCAACCTTATTGCTTGTATATTGGTTCTTAGTTTTCCTTGTGCTGTTAAACCGATAAATGTATCTGAACAAGCTATTGAAAAAGAAAAACAAGCTTTACCAATGTTTAAGGTTGAAGATCAACCGCTTTATAATCTCGATCAAGTCCCAGCAGATCGCTCCTTAGAAGCTCTTAATCTCAGTAATCTTGCTGATCGATACTACAATAACCAAAATTATTTCATGGCTTTAAACAATATAGATCGAGCGATCGCGATTGTCGAGCAAATTCGTAGTAATATTGCCAGCAAAGATCTAAGAAATTCCTTTTTCACCCAAGTAAAAGGCTACTACAAACTAAAAACCGTAATCTTGACGCAGCTAAACCAACAAAAACCCAATAAGGGTTATGATGTTTTGGCTTTTGAAACCAGCGAACAAGGTAAAGCCAGAAGTCTTTTAGAATTACTACAAGAAGCCAATATCGATATCCGTAAAGGAGTTGCGCCTGAGTTCCTTGCTGAAGAAAAAGAGATAAAAATCAAATTAGACGCTATAGAAAGAAAAAGAATAAGTTTGTGTAATCGAAATTGTAGTCAAAGATTATTAACTCAACTAGAAACAGAAAGAAGTCAGCTTTTAGAGCAATATAAACAAATACAAGCTAAAATTCGCGCTAATAGTCCAGAATATGCCAAATTAACTCAACCTGAACCAATCAAACTCAAAGAATTACAACAATTTCTCGATGAAGATACCGTATTATGGCAATATTCTCTATGGCGCGATCAAAGTTATGTATGGGTAATTACCAAAGATAGTTTCACCACTCATGAATTAGCATCTCGTCAAGAAATTGAAACTGTCGCCAGAGAATATCACAAGCTTTTACAGTATGAAACTAACTAGAAAAAGTTAAATTCTGTAGCAACTAAACTCAGCCAACTTATTACACCTCCTATTGCTGAAGTAAGACAAAAATCTAGAATAGTAATTGTTGCTGATGGTGCTTTGCAATATATCCCTTTTGCCAGCCTACCCATAGAAGATAATCAGTTACTGTTCAAACATCATCAAATAATTAATCTTCCTTCTAGTTCTGTTTTAGCTAGTCTGCGAACCAATCAACAAAACAAAATACCAGCTAACAAAAAATTAGCTGTAATTGCCGATCCTATTTTTAGTAGGAATGATATTCGTTTGCCTAAAAACAAACCACCTCATACAGAAGACTTAGAATACGATCCGATTAGAAGTGCTATTTATAGTTCAGATTTAAAATTATCTCGTGTTATAGGAACAAGACAAGAAGCAGAAGGGATATTAGCTTTTGTCCCTGAATCTCAGAAAATTGCTGTTTTGGGTTTTGATGCTAATTTAGCATTTGTGACTAGTCCTGAATTAAGTAATTACAGTATTGTTCATTTTGCTACTCACGGTATTTTAAATAGGGAACAACCTGATTTATCAGCTATAGTTTTGTCCTTATTTGATGAGCAAGGAAACCCCCAAAATGGTTTTCTACGTCTCTACGAAATATTTAATCTGAATCTTGCTGCGGATTTAGTAGTATTAAGTACTTCTGAAAGTGGTTTAGGAAAAGAGATCGAAGGAGAAGGATTAATCGGTTTAACCAGAGGCTTTATGTATGCAGGTGCAACTAGAGTCTTAGTGAGTCTCTGGAGTATAGATGATGATGCTACAGCCGAATTTATGACCAAGTTTTATGGTTTTATGTTGCAAGATAATTTGACTCCCTCAGCAGCTTTAAACGCGACACAGAAACATATGCAAAACCATAGTAAGTGGAGTCATCCCTATTATTGGGCTGCTTTTACTCTTCAAGGTGATTGGGTTGGCATGAACCCTTCCAATGCTGCTTCACCCTAAAATTTTGACTCTCAAATACTGTTGCTCAAAGTTAAATTTCTGCCCTGAAATATATATCAAATGCAGCGTAGTTTTCGGAATACTTTTCTTCGGTAATAACCCAATTAAAACTAGACTTCTTGCATAACTCAAAAATATCGTTTGTGTCAGGGTTATTTCATTCTCGTGCCTCCAGATAATAAATTATCTGTCTGATAGCCAAAGTCCGTTTAAACGGACTTCTTATTTGAGCCAAGAAATTGATTTCTTGGTGGATTAAATTAAGAATGAAATAGCCCTGCGTTTGTGTTAACCAATAGCTATTGGCTATTACCATTTAACTTTTGTGCCACATCAATGCAAGTATGAATATCTGCATCAGTCTTAATAGCTTCAGGATTAATATGGGTTATAGTTGCTCTATAGCCAGCATTTTGTAAAGCCTCAATTAAATGCGATCGCTTAGGAATATCTAATTTTCCTCTACTCCCAATTTCTCTGAGAGTATAAAAATAGGGAGGAAAATCCGCTTCTCCCATCATCACCGATAACAATCTTACCACCTTATCCCATTGCCATTGTCGGGCTATTTCTTGCATCTTGTGCAGAAAAGAAACATCATGTAATTGTCCTAACCACATTGCGCCAGTTAAAGTTAGAGGCTGATTATCAAACTCACAAATAGCTTGACTTAGTTTACGCCAAGAAACAGTTTTATAATTCCCGCAATGGTGGCAAAAACCTAAAAAACCATAATTTTCACTGGTTAACTGAGGACGAGCAACCAAACGCAACATCACCCGATAAGTAGCATTGAACCACAAAGAAAATATCTGCTCAACTCCCAAACCTTTATTACTAGCTTGTTGCTGTACACTACCAATAAGTAACCTCAAAGCTTGTTCTTGAATAGCAGGATGAGAGCGAGCATAACTACCATAAGCCTTTAAACTATTCTCAGGTAAACGTCCTGTCAGACTTCTTCCATCAGTACAAGTAAGATACATCAAGCCACCGATTTTAGTCGCCCAAATCATAGTACTTAAATAAGGTGCAGCAGTGCCAAAACAATCCACATCTATCAAATCGTAATAGTCACGGCGATTGTAACAGTCAAAAAAAACCCGATTAGCATCCAGATAAGTCACTCGATAATTGGATTTAGGGATTTCCCTTAACAAATTAGCTTCCAAAACCAATCTCAAATCGGGATTTCCCTCATTTACCCACAAAAAATCCGCCTTACTTTCTAACCAATAGCGCAAACTCCGAACACCGCAACCAGCAAACCCATCCAAAACTCTGAGGGAATTATTACTATTTCCATAGACTTTAGCTGCTAAAACTCCCAAATCTCGAACTAACTTACTCCTGGGATTATAAAAAGCTTGTCGAGTTTTAAACTTAGCTTTCCCTTCGTACAACTCTTGTTGCATCATAAAATTTTGTTAATACTTTGGTACTTATACTTAAGTGTTGTTTCTATGTAGTTGTTTATAGCAGCAAAATTATTTTCTTTAGTTAAATTTACCGAATTTTTATCAATCTTATCTAGTATATTAAAATGGCTTACTAGCAAATCTATTGACTGAGTATGAATTACGTTCTTTTTTTCGGAAGTTACAAATAAAAACCCTTCTTGGTCACAAAAATCATCAAAAGTAAAATTTTTCCAATATTTTTAAATCTTAATTAGGGATTGTCAAAAAAATCCCATGAGCTAAGATCACTAGTGTAGCCTTTACTACAAGATTATTATTGATTATAGACAGTAATAATTTAAAATATTTAATTTATCAAGTAAATATTATTACAGGAAGTTCAATCGATGCTAATTTGTCCCGAATGTCATTTTGAAAACCCAGATAGTAACAACTTTTGTCAGAGATGTGGAACTTCTCTGACCCATACTATTTGTCAGAAATGCGGGGCAGATATTTCGCTGAATGAGCCAGAATGCGATGTCTGTGGTGCTTCCAATAAAATATTACTGTGGGGAATTATCGCTACCAAAAATCAGGAGTCTGAACTAGCATCCGTTAATGTAGCAGTAAATCAGACTATTAGCCAAAACAATAATGCTCTAACACTCATACAAAATCAAGACTTGAATAACTTATTGTTACAACCGACACAAAAACATCTTGATTCTCAACAAAGATACACTATCGAAGAAATCAACTCTGTCCCATTATTATCAATCAACTCTGATTGGAATTTTATTCAAGTTCAAGTAGCAGACAAATATCCCCTCAATCCTTCTTATCTCAGAAGTTTAAAACAAGAAAAACCAGAATTATTTACCAAATTAAGACAACAGCCCCCAAATTTATCGGTTTCTCAAGCAAAATATTGTAATAGCTTTGGTGTACCAACTATCGCCCTTCCCTATCTACTACTACAAAACAATTACCCCGTTATTCCTCAGCTACACGATGCTTGGCAAGAAGCAAAACAAGGGATAGTAATATTAGAAAACCGTTCTCAATGGCAATTACTTAGTGAAATTTGGTCGCAACAAAATTTAGATTTAATACAACTGCTGTGGTCTTTAGATGAGATCGCTAAGTTGTGGACTCCTTTATCTAAAGTTTGCTGTGCCAGTAGTTTGCTGGTTGAGAGCAACTTACGCTTAGACGAAGATCAATCCTTTAGTTTGCAACAATTGTATATGGACAATCCCAATCATCCTCCAAAGCTTTCTGATTTGGCTACAAAATTACAAAATTGGCTCAATCAGTACCCTCAAAATAACTATGAACAATTAAACGATCTTCTCCAACTAGCGATCGCAGGAACTTTAGAAAGTGTTGATCAATTACGTCATCAAATGCACGAATTGGTTAAAAATCAACCATTAGAAGCCACCAAAATCAGTAATTACCAAGAGTTCTCAGACTCTAACTCATTTTCCAGCAACAGCGACTTTGAAGATAATAACTATATCAACGATAATTTCCTTTACGAGACTGACAACAATGAACTACCCACTGCTTTAATTCCCATGGAGCTAGAGCGTATAGACCATGCCAGTGTTACTGATATTGGCAGACAAAGAGACCATAACGAAGACTTTTTCGGGATTAAAACTACAACTACCACCAAAGACAACTCTGATTCTAAAACTTTAGAAGTACGAAACCTTTACATCGTCTGTGATGGAATGGGTGGTCATGCAGCAGGAGAAGTAGCTAGTGCTATGGCGGTAGAGACTCTGCAAAACTATTTTCAAAGCCATTGGAAAGACGAATTTCCCGATGAAGCAACCATTAGAGAAGGCATCCTATATGCCAATCAAACCTTGTATCAGATTAATAGCAACAATTATCGTTCTGGCAGTGGTAGAATGGGAACAACTCTGGTGATGGCATTGATTCAAGATACCAAATTAGCGATCGCTCATGTCGGGGATAGTCGTATCTATCGAATGACCCGTAAACAAGGGTTAGAACAATTAACAGTAGATCATGAAGTCGGTCAAAGAGAAATTAATCGTGGTGTGGAACCAGAGATTGCTTATAGTCGTCCTGATGCCTATCAACTAACTCAAGCTTTAGGACCGAGAGACAACAAATATGTAAAACCAACCATAAACTTTTTCGATATTCAGGAAGATTGTTTATTGTTACTTTGCTCCGATGGACTATCCGATCATGAATTATTGGAAAGACACGGAGAATCTTATTTACAACCTCTAATTAGTTCCAATGCTGACTTGGGGGCTGGTTTATCTGAGCTTATTGATTTTGCCAATCAACATAATGGTCACGATAACATCACTGCAGTTTTAGTTAGAGTTAAGCTCCAACCCCATCTCTAGAAAGTAATTTTTTATCAGACTCCCTCAAAGCTATTAATAAGACAAGTTAAATAATCTCAAATACAAGTATAATCTTTTTATATTAGAACTCTTGCAGACTGCGATCAGTTCTAAGACTAAATCAAACCCCAAAATTTTTTTGATTGATTACACATCACTACCCTAATCTAGAGAAGTAGTTAGAAATATTAAATATTATTTGCTCCCTTCCCCATGGTCAACCTTACCCTTCTAGAACCACAGACTAACCAACCTTTGCAACATTGGCAATTTCTAGAAAATGCGGTGATCAAAGTTGGTCGTGCTTTAAACAACGATGTTGTTTTGAAAGGGTTTTTTCAAGTTTCACGAAAACATATAGAGATAACTCAAGTTGAAAACCAATGGCAATTGGTCAATCATGGAACTAACGGCACTTTTGTCAATCAGAATCCTGTCAAACAAACTATTCTCAATCATGGCGACTTAATTCGTTTAGCAGAAAATGGCCCCTTGTTTCGCTTTGAACTAGAAAAAGCTGCATCTGCAAACCCATCACACTCAAAAGATTCTCCTTTAGGAGCCATAATTAAATGTGATCATAAGGACAATCCCCCTGATAGTATTTTTTGCATCCATTGTGGTCAACCCATAGTAGAAGAAGAAAAATTAATTGGCTCTTATCAAGTTCTCAAAATTCTCGGTAGGGGGGGAATGGGTACAACTTACCTGGTATGGGATAAACGCCAAATAAATCAAGGCCCACCTTCATTATCGGTTTTGAAGGAAATGAATTCTAATATGGCTCGTGTTCCCAAGGCTAGAGAACTGTTTGAAAGAGAAGCAAGGGTTCTTAAATCATTGGATCATCCTAATATTCCAAAATATTACGATTTTTTTGTTGAAAATAACCGTAAATACCTAGTAATGGAGTTAATTCACGGTCATAATTTAGAACAGTTGGTCAATCAAAGAGGTGCAATAAATAGTGAAAGAGTCATTGAATGGATGATTCAAGTGTGTCAGGTCTTAGACTATCTCCATAACTTACAACCACCTCTAGTACACCGAGATGTCAAACCAGCTAATTTAATTCTCAGAAATCTTGATGGTCGTCTAATGTTACTCGATTTTGGTGCAGTTAAAGAATTGGGGACATCTTTAGATACTAGAATTGGAGTAGAAGGCTACAGCGCACCAGAACAGTATAGTGGCAAACCCTGCATTCAATCTGACATTTATGGTGTGGGAACTACTATGGTTTTTTTGCTAACTGGTAAAGCTCCCATGCAATATTATCGCTACGAACAAAATAAATATGAAATTGATATTTCTAGTATTCCCAACTTATCACACAAACTAGGATATGTAATTAAAAAAGCCTGTAAGCCAGACCCTCGCGCTCGCTATCAAAGTGCTATGGCATTATTAGAGAGTCTTATAGCTTGTCTTTGAAAATTACTTGCTATTGGTTAGTATCCCTAAAACATTGCCTTGAGGATACCAAGATTTATCACTAGCGTGAAACTTCCTGTTACTCTTCCCAGTATTCTACTAACAAAAGTTCTTTAATTGGGTCTTTTACCGAGAAATCAAACTCAATTAATTGATTTTTCCAGTATTGCCAATCATTCCCTAATAGTAAAGCGATTTTACTAATTCTATCTTCTGGTTGAACGATTTTCTCTTCTACAAGAGAAGATACTTTACGCTGTAACTTCACCATCGGATGTATAGTTTGTTTTGACATAAATTTAATACTACAGATAATTGAAAAATGTGGTTTAAAGTGTTTCGCCTTGCCAGGCGGAGTTTGTTTGTATTTTGTAAAAATGAGGTTTTTGTCTCTCCCTTACAAGCTAGACCTATTGCAAAGTAAATAAAGATTACAGGATTAGGAATCAATCAGGCAGGAAATTTCCTGATTTTTGATTTGGCTTGATTAATCCTGGGAAAATTCTTAATTTCTCTGATCTCATCCTCACAAAACTTTGACAAAACTAGAAATGTACAGATTAGGCCGTCGTCTATACTAAAATTTCCTGTTGTCAAAACTTCTTGGGGTTAAACTTATCCAACTAGTAACATCAAGAATTTTCGGTTAAAGTGACTCTGGAAGATGCGCTAATGAAATTAGTTAAGGACTAGGATTGATGGAGGGATATTATTACTTTTAGCTTAATTAACCATATTTAGCAAGTATTTTTCCATAATAAGTAGGGTAAATACTCTATAAAGTAGGGAAAGCCGACCAAAAATCACAATAATATGACTAATAAGATTTTATCTTTGATCGAGGTATTAGCGATCGCAGGTATGACAACTCCAGTTCTGGCTCTTAATGATTCTACTGGAGAAGCAGGAATCAACGCCCATCGTTTGCACGAGTTTCCTCTGAATTTACTAGGACGTAAGATTGGTATTGGTCAAGTAGAAATAGGCAGACCAGGAAAATTTGGTATTGATAAAGCAGGAAATAATAAAGCGAGAATTTTGCCCCAGAGAGTTTTTTTTCGGGATAAACTGGCTATCCCCAATGAAAATGTTGATAATCATGCGGTGATGGTAGCAGGGGTGATGATTAGTGATGATAAACTTTTACAGGGTGTTGCACCAGGAGCTAAACTTTACGCCAGTGCAGTAGGTTCTTTAAATGAAGGGGGTCAACCCCAGGAATGCTTGGCTAGTCAGCATGTTGCTTTGCAAAATAGCGGAGATGTACGAGCCATTAATTTTAGTTTTGGAGAGTCTTTAGAAAGAGATTCTCGCGAAGAGCCAATCCTCGATGGTAAAGCTTTACTGACTAAATGTATTGATTGGTCCTCAAGAGTCCATGATGTTTTATATGTAGTTGCAGGAAACCAAGGTCAAGGGGGTATTCCCATTCCCACAGACCATTTTAATGGGATTACCACTGCCTATACTACTAAACGCCAAGATAAGTTTACTAAAGTCGATTTTGCCAACCTCAGTGCGTTACCCGACGGAATTGGTAGGAGTTTGATTAAACGAGAAATTAACGTTGGCGATCGCAGAGCGGTCAGTTTACTCGCCCCTGGAAGTCAAATTGCAGTTTATAACCAGGAAGGACAAGTAGAAAAAGTCAGTGGTACAAGTTTTGCTGCGCCCCATATTACGGCTTCGGTAGCTCTCCTCCAAGAATACGGCGATCGCGCTTTGAATCAGGGTGTAAGCAATTGGAGTTTAGCCAGTCGCCGTCATGAAGTAATGAAAGTGGTATTACTCAATTCTGCTGATAAAGTTCAAGATCAAGGAGATGGATTATTACTGGGAATGGGGCGTACTATCCTCAGTGAAAAAAATCTTACTTGGTTAGATTCTGATGCTTATCAAAACCCCCGTATTCCCCTAGATATCCAAATGGGGACAGGACACCTCAATGTATTTCGTGCTTATGAACAATTTAGAGGTGGACAAAACTCCCCTGAAGATTTTGTTGCTGAAATCGGTTGGGACTATGGGGAGGTAGAAGTAAATACTTATCAGGATTACTATCTAGAATTTCCTTTACAAGAAGGTAGTCACGCTGCTATTACTTTAGCTTGGGATCGCTTAGTTTATCTCAATGACCGCAATCGTAATGGTAAATATGATGTGGGTGAAACTTTCCGCGATCGTGGTTTAAATAATCTCGATCTCTATCTTATGCCAGCAGATGAAGAGAGTAATTTAAGAAATACTTGTTCTTCTCTGAGCAGTGAAGATAGTGTGGAACATATTTTTTGCCCTGTCCCCGCCACAGGATACTATAAAATTCGAGTTTATCACCGTCGCCAACTCAATAACCCAAGTCAGTCTTATGGTCTAGCTTGGTGGACAGTTACTCAAAAGAATTGATCTTTGATAGCGGGATAATTGACAATTGATAATAAACTTGGAAGCCTTATTTTTGGTCTAAAAGCTATGGTGTTAAGTCTATTTCTCGTGGTGCTGACTTAAACAAACAAAATAATTGAGTATGTTAAAAACCAAGAAAAACCTACCCAATAGGTTATCCCCCGCGCAAAACTAGTCGAATAAGCTGACGCTATATTCGCAGTATGCAGCGCGGTTTAATCAACTGTCAATTTTTTGGTTCTAGAGTGGTGCAACTTCGATGTTGACCATCGCAGTTACTTCTGGATGTAGTTTGACTTCTACGTCGTAGATACCAGTAGTACCAATATCGGGAACTGTAATGCCTCTTTTATCTACTTCTAGTCCAGCTTGTTGTTTAATGATGTCAGCTACTTCTTGAGTGGTGACTGTACCAAAAATCGCATTTCCTTCTCCCACTTGCTTGCGAATCACCAAGCGACCAATAGTTTTAAGTGCAGTTTTTCTTGATTCTGCTTCTTGTTTCTCTGCTAGTTTGCGTTGTCTTTCTTGTTCTCTTCTTAATTCTACTTGTTTGATGATGCCAGGGGTAGCAATAACCGCTTTACCTTGAGGAATCAAGAAATTACGAGCATAACCAGGGGAAACTTCTACTAAATCCCCATTTTTGCCTAATTTAGAAATATTTTCGTTTAAAACAACAGAAACGCGCTTTGCCATGTTTTCTCCTTATTTGCAACTATAGAAGTTAAAAGTTTAACTATATTTTTTAACGCTCAGAACTTCCCATTATACCAGTTCATGAAATCAAGAACGGAGTAATGAGGAATGAGGAATAATTACTGTTTTTATTTAAGGCAAGCTACAGATGGGGGACTGGGATTTGGGGAGTTGGGCAAAAAAAGATATAAAGATTTGTCGCAATTGATTGTGGAATTGGTTAAAAATCCTTGGGATGAATGGCATGGAACTATTAGAACAGGCGATCGCTAAATATTCCCCATAAACCACAGAACAAGATGAAACTATTTAACTTTTGCATAGGTGATAGTTTGATTGTCTAGATTTAACACTGAACCATCGGGGTTTTCTAGAACAAATCCTGCATCTTGAATCATTTGCATATCTGCTAAAGCAGCCTGTCCTGGGGTGGTGAGATAATCTCCTATAAAGATAGAGTTGGCGGGATAAAGTCCTAATGGTTGCAAAGATCGCAGGTGGACTTCTCTACCTCCTGCTATGCGAATTTCTTGGGAAGGTAAGATAAAACGGAATAAACAAAGGACTCGTAAGCAATAACGGGGATTGAGATTGGTGGGTGGCTGCTCCCCTAAAGGTGTACCGGGAATGGGAATAAGAAAGTTAATGGGGACACTAGTAACATTCAACTCTCTTAGGGAATAAGCTAAGTCAATGACATCATCTTCTGATTCTCCCATGCCAATAATTCCCCCAGAACAGGTAGTAATTCCTGCTGCTTGCACGTTTTTAATGGTGTCTATGCGATCGCCAAAGGTATGAGTGCTACAAATATTAGGATGATTATTTTCAGAAGTGTTGAGATTGTGATTAACTCGATCTACTCCTGCTGCTGCGAGGCGTTGAGTTTGTTCTTGGTCTAATAGTCCTAAACAAGCACAAATTTTAAGGTCGTGTTGTGATTTTACTGTTTTTACGGCGGTGATAACTCTGTCTAAAACTGAAGCAGAAGGCTTGCGCCCTGAAATAACAAAGCAAAATGTTCCTGCTTGTAATTCTGCTGCTCTATTTGCTGCTTGGATAATTTTTTCCTGCGCCATGAGAGGATATTTCTCTATTTCCGCGCTAGAGATTTTGGACTGAGAGCAGTAATGACAGTCTTCAGGACATAAACCACTTTGAGCATTGAGTAAAAAATGAAGTCTTACTCGATTTTCCCAATAGTGATGACGGACTTTATATGCTGCTGCGAGTTGTGCTAACAGTTCTGTGTCATCTGCTTGTAGTATAGTTTTGGCGGTGCTGCGAGAGATTAATTCTCCTGCTAGAGAAGTTTGTGCTATTTCATTCCAGTCTAATAATTTAGTCATAAAATTCTTAGATTCACTGATCTGATTGGTGGTCTAATCAAACCAGATTTTATTGTACTTGCTGCTCGATTTTCAATGGGAAAAAATTGGTAAAACTACAACATGGGGTTTGAGCAGGAATTAGATATTTACTTGAGGTCGTTTGTGTTTCACCTTGATGAGACACCCCAGTCATTTTTTAACTATTAGTTAATGATTTAATTGCATCTGGATTGTGTTTTTTTAAAGCATTTCCCAGTTGCTTAATTTTTTCTCGATCTGGAGACTCAACAAAAATGTCCGTTAATAGTTGCTTGTGTCTAACAAGAGTTTTTTGTATGGACATAACTTGTACCTCAAAATCAAAAGATAAATTTCCTATGCCTTGGGAATTTGAGTACCCTACCTTCCAATCTTTGATATGAAACCTATCATTTTTGGCTAATTCTGGGTTCTCACTAAATTCATCAACAATAATATATCCCCCTTGATTGGGGTCGCCTTCCAAGTTGAGCAAAAGACAGAGCCTATATTTAATAGAAATTGCAGAGATTTGTTCAACCATATCGCATTCAACTAGATAGTCGTAAGATTTTGTATCCAACTCAAAACTAAGTAAGTTTTGCAAATAATTTATTTGTTGCTCAGATTCTACCGAATAGCAATCATACATAGGGTTTCTTGAGTCAACTTTGAACAGTTTTTGCAAATGTTTAAGACTAATATTATTGATAATTTTTTCTCCAACGAAATCATCTCCTTCTTTTTCATACCAACGAAGTACCCGATCAATTTTGGGGTTTGATACTTTCTGAGTCTGATCGGAAACTGTATCTATAATTTGTGCATTTGATAAATTAGGATTCATTTAATACCTTCTATTATTTTTGCTAGTTGGTTTAAGGGTCTATTTTACGATTAGAATCTGCTGGTTTAGTTTGCTCTCCAGTATTAGGATCGAATTCACCAAGATGATTTCCTCGTTTGTCATACTTTTCTACTCTGCCATGATAAGAATCCCACTCATAAATATAATTTTCATCCTTCCATCTCTTTCGTAATCCACCTCCAGGTATAGAAGTTTTCGGTTTAACCCGTTTGGCTTGGGGAAAGGCTGATAAATTTTTAGGCGGTGGTATATAAGTCACTAATTAATTGGGATGTTGGACAAAAGGTACAGTAATTATTTCGCCGATACTGTCTCCTACTGTCACTTTGAAACCTATACCACCAGCTTTAGTTTTGATATAGGCTAAACCGAAAATACCATCAGGAGTAACAGTGCAACTGGTTAACATCCCTACTTTACTTCCTTCTGCTGTTACTGGTGTTGGTGGTGTAACTTCTTGACTCAATTTAATTCCCCAGAGTTTTTGTTTTACTCCGTTATAGGTGTTAAGACGAGCAATGGTTTCCTGACCAATATAACAACCTTTATCAAAAGATATAGTCTGCCACAATCCTGCTTCTAGGGGGTTATAATCTTCGGTTAGTTCTCGATCTGGGGCTGGTCTTCCTTGTAATATTCTGAGTTGTTCCCAGTCGCGATCGCTGATTAATTCTACACCATTCTCAAGGAGTTTTTGCAGTAATTTCTCTCTATATTTACTGGGGAAAATTAGATTATAACCAGCTATTCCTAAGTCACTTCCTACAGCAACTCTTACTGGTATATCTTCTATCTCTAGTAGCTGATGATTGCCTTCTGGTTGACCTATTAGGCTATCTAAACCTAATTTTTGCAGTAAAGTTGCGCTTTTTTCTCCCAAAATCGTAAATATGCTATTTTCTGAAGAAATATCTCTTAATTCTACTTTGTCAAACGGAAAAATAAAGCGGTCTAACCACTTTAGTAAATATTCGTGACGTTGAGGGGAAACAATGACTAAAACTGCATCTTCTGTGACATAAGTTGTAGCTAAGTCTAAAGTTCTCGCAGTGGAAGTGACAAAAACTGTTTCACAACCTTCTCCTGGTAGTCTTTGGTCGAATTTATTGGTACTTTGATTATGAAGATAGTTTAAGCGTTCTGCTCCTGTGATTTGTAGTAATCCCCAAGAAGAGCGATCGCACAATAAAACTTGCTCTGGTTGATAATTCATTTTTACTATTCCAAATTTTCAAAAACATCTCGAACTGCTTTTTGTGCCTTGGCTTCAATTAATTGCCAATCAATTTCTCCAGTCTCATCTAACAGACGATCATCTATATCCACTTCACAACTACTATTATCTGAGGAACTCATTATATTATGAGGAGTAAGATTATAGTTTTGAAAACAAACTTGATAGCAGAGTTCCCAGATATCTATTTGTATATTGCGATCGCCTTTAGTTAAACAGAGAAGATAACCAGGGATAGGATGAGTAATTTCTTGGTAGCTTCCTTTCCAAGAAGATTTATCTAGTTGTTTGCGAATATTATCTAAAACTCGGATTAATGCTGGCTGCATTAAAATCTGGGCTTTTTCCCAAGCGAGTCTAGTTTTAAACTTTGGTTTCATTGTGGGCGTGTCTTTTCTGGGGAAACTACCATTGATTGTAAAACTGGTTGATCCCGTGTTTTTATGTCCCCTTAATAAAAAGTTTTGAAGATCAAACAGTAAAATAAAAGAAAATTGCAGAATTAAGCCAGATAAAGAGGAAAAGCGTGAAGACTATTGCTGTCATTGATTACGATATGGGAAATCTCCACTCTGCTTGTAAAGGTTTGGAAAAAGCAGGTGCAACTACTCAAGTCACTGATTCTCCTAGGGATATCGCTCAAGCGGATGCAGTGGTTTTACCTGGAGTAGGTTCATTTGATCCTGCAATGCAGCATATTCGCTCCCGTCATCTGGAACAACCAATTAAAGATGCGATCGCATCAGGTAAGCCTTTTCTCGGTATTTGTCTGGGTTTACAAATTCTGTTTGATGCTTCTGAAGAAGGTACAGAAAAGGGTTTAGGGATTATTCCTGGTATAGTAAGACGTTTTCGCAGTGAACCAGGAATTACTATTCCTCACATTGGTTGGAATCAATTAGAGTTGATTCAAGCTCATCATCCTTTGTGGCAAAATTTATCAATCGATCCCTATGTTTATTTTGTTCACTCCTATTATGTAGAACCATTAGATGCTTCTGTGAATGCTGCTATGGTAACTCATGGTACACAACAAGTGACAGCAGCGATCGCTTATAAGAATCTCATGGCGGTACAGTTTCACCCCGAAAAATCTTCTGAGGATGGGCTACATATTCTTTCTAATTTCGTTACCTTAGTTACCAGTAAAGTTGCAGCTTAATTAGACCATACTTTGAGAATTTACGGAAATCGCCTCTTAAAAACCTTACCAGGACAAAATACTCGCCCTACCTCTGCTAAAGTCAGAGAAGCTCTATTTAACATCTGGCAGGGAACTATTGCAGGATGCACTTGGCTAGATTTATGCGCTGGAAATGGCTCGATGGGAGCAGAAGCCTTGTGTCGCGGTGCATCTTCTGTAATAGGAATTGAAAAAAATAGTAAAGCTTGTCAAATTATTCGTCAAAATTGGGAACAAATAGCCACTGCGGAGCAAACCTTTCGGGTTATTCGAGGAGATGTTACCATAAAACTTGCTAGTTTACACGGAACACAATTTGAACGAATTTATTTCGATCCTCCCTATAAAAGTAAATTATATGAACCAGTACTGAATGCCATAAGATCATATAATTTACTGGCAAGCTTAGGAGCAATTGCTGTAGAACATAATCCCAAAATATGGCAACCAAAAGACATTTCAGGATTAGTAATAAATCGCACTAAAGTCTATGGCAATACAGCTTTAACTTTTTATCATCTTCTGGGTTAATCACTAGTTTAATTTACAGAGATCAGTTTAAACTGTGACAATTAAAAAGGTGGAATATAATCAAGATTTTTACCAGTATATAAAGTCACTATAAATATTAAAGGGACTTTAATAACTAGATGGATTTTAATAACTGGGCTTATGTTTCACAATCTTAGATACTCAACTGAAAAAGTGGTTACGGTACTATTGCTACTAGTTACTTTGATTGCTTGTGAACAAGCTCCAGAATCCTATTCTGAGCAGAATACTAATAACTTAGTACCAATTGAATTCCCCTCAACTATTTTCTAGCTTTAACTCAGATCTTGCACCTCATTTTTAATCGATCTGTGATGTTTGGCACTAATGCAAAACCGATTACCATATATTATTCGTGGAAAACGAGGAAAAAAAGGAAATTGGGAAAAGACTAGACTACCAAGAAAAACAATTGTTCATGTGAATCGAAACCACATTATAAAGAACATAAATAAAAGTCCTCAAGAAAGAAAGCCAGTAATTGCAGTAAAAACTAGCAACTCTGTTGTCTTGGAAAGCGGTAATAAAAGAAAGACTAAATTCTATACTAACCAGTTAGAAATTCCTTATCCTTGTAGAATTATTTATTTATCAACCAGATAAACCTTTAAGTTGTGGTGCGAGTCTTTGGATTGAAATATTAGGTGACAACCTAGACAAAGTGCAGCCCCCTAAAAATATCTTGACCTATGAAGACTCTTAGAGAAATAACCACAAAAACTAAAGAAGGCGCGACGTATCGCACCTTTTACCACAAAAAAAACCAAAACTAGAAATTACTTGACTGCTACTTTTGCACCAGCTTCTTCCAATTTCTTCTTGGTTTCTTCTGCATCATCTTTGGGTACACCTTCTTTAATAGCTTTGGGAGTTTCTTCTACCATTGCTTTAGCTTCTTTGAGACCCAAACCAGTGATGGAACGTACCACTTTAAGAATGGCAATTTTCTTATCTTTGGGTACTTCTTCCAAGATAACGTCGAATTCAGTTTTCTCTTCTTCTTCCACAGCAGGACCAGCAGTAGGAGCAGCCATAACTACTCCAGCAGAAGCAGCAGCACTAACACCAAAAGTTTCTTCAATACCTTTGACTAACTCAGCAGCTTCTAAAAGAGAGAGAGTTTTTAGTTTTTCGAGAATTTCCTCTACAGCAGACATTCGTTTTGACTCCTTAATAAGTAAATAAATAACTTGCTAACCAGCCTTATGCAGCAGCTTGGTCTTCTTTTTCTGATATAGCTTTGATACCTCTTGCCAAAGATGCAGGAACTTCTTTGACTCCGATAGCAATCTTGCTAGCCAAACTGTTGATCGCACCAGCTATTTGAGCATATAGCTGTTCTTTTGATGGTAAGTCGCCTAATGCTTCAACTTCTTCTTTGGTCAAAGCGCGACCTTCCATTACACCACCCCGAAGCTCGGTTTTTTTGGTGGCTTTTTGGAATTCCTTATAAGCTTTAACAGCAGCACCTACTTCTTCTCCTACTAAGAGGAAAGCAGAGGTATCTTTGAGGAATTCCTGCATTGGTTGCCAGTTTTCGTCACCTTCAACCGCAATCCGCATCAGAGTATTTTTGGTAACTTTGCAGCTACCGCCAATAGGACGCAGACGATTTCGCAGATCGGTGATTTCTGCTACTGACAACCCTCTGTAATCTACGACAAAAGCTAATTGAGCTTCTCCCAAGTCCTGCTTGAGTTCCTCAATAATTGCTCCTTTGTTTTCGCGGGTTCTCCCCATTCGGTTGTCACCTCCTTAATCTGGTGGGAATGTTTCCGACCATAAAAATAAGACCTCTAGCTATTTGCCAGAGGTCATGCCTAGTTAATCTTTCTGTTCCTTTAGTTGTATAGCAGGATCAGAAAGTTTAAAACTTTATCGGACACTAACCTCGGCAGGAAATTAAGCTTTTAGCACCTGCTGTCTTGGGTATCAATCAGTCGCTTCTAAATATTTAGTTGTGAAGTAGCGGAAATATAATATATTACCTTATTCTGCCTCGGTTAATTTTAAATCTCTTAAGGCACTTATGTCCACTTCGATCGCAGGTCCCATAGAAGCAGAGACAAAAACACTGCGCCAATAGCGACCTTTAGCACCAGAGGGACGGTTGCGATCTACGGTTTCTTGTAAAGCTTTAAGATTTGTCAAGAGGTCTTCTGCATTAAAAGAAGCTTTACCAAACTTAACGTGGACAATACCACTTCTATCTGCCCTAAACTCTAGTTTACCACCTTTAAAATCTGCGATCGCTGTAGGTAAGTCCGCAGTCACTGTACCACCTTTGGGAGAAGGCATTAAACCTTTTGGTCCTAATATCCTACCTAAACGGGCTACTTTCGGCATCATATCAGGAGTCGCAATCAGGATATCAAAGTCCATCATTCCTTTCTGGATATCTTCGATTAGTTCTTCTGAACCAAAGATATCTGCTCCTGCTTCTTCTGCTTCTTTTACTTTCTCTCCACGGGCGATTACTGCAACTCTTACTGTCTGACCAGTTCCTTTAGGAAGGCTTACTGTAGTTCTCAACTGTTGGTCAGTATATTTGGGGTCAATTCCTAATCTGAGGTGAGCCTCTGCTGTTTCGTCAAATTTAGCAGTGGCGGTTTCTTTTAGCAGATTAATTGCTTCTAGAGGTTCGTAAGCTTTTTCTTCAACTTTAGCTGACGCTTCTCTCATTCTGCGAGATAGTTTTTTAGGCATTTATCTGTTTCTCCTTGGGTAATTAACGAAGTTACAACTTCTCCCCTAATCTAAGTTTTCTTGATATTTATGGGGTATTAATCTGTGATGGCAACACCCATATTTTTCGCCGTACCAGCAATAATTTTCATTGCTGCTTCAACGTCGTTAGCGTTGAGGTCTGGCATTTTAGTTTCTGCAATTTCTTTGAGTTGAGCGGTGGTGATAGTTCCCACTTTTTGTTTATTGGGTTCACTAGCTCCTTTCTCCAGACCTGCTGCTTTTTTAATTAAAACTGATGCAGGGGGTGTTTTGAGGATAAAAGTAAAACTTCTGTCTTCAAAGACGGATATTTCTACTGGAATAATAAATCCTGCTTTATCTGATGTTTTGGCATTGTATTCTTTACAGAACGCCATGATGTTGACACCATGTTGACCTAAAGCCGGTCCTACAGGAGGTGCTGGGTTAGCTTTCCCTGCTGGTAAAGCTAATTTAATTAGTGCTACAACTTTTCTGGGCATCTTTTAGTTAGTTTTGTTTCTCAATTTGGTTAAATTCCAATTCTACTGGAGTATCTCGTCCAAAGATAGATAATAAAGCTTTGAGCTTGCTTCTTTCTGGACTGACCTCGATAACTTCCCCTTCAAAGTCTTTAAATGGCCCAGACAGAACTATAATTTTGTCCCCTATTGCCATATCGACTTCTAATATTGCTTCTTGTTCTTCTGCTTGTTTAAAGATTCGTTCTACTTCACTTGGGGAAAGAGGAAGAGGTTTAACATGACCCCTACCTCTTCCATAGCTGCGTTTTTGTTCTGCTCCCACAAAGTTGATTACGTTGGGAGTATTTTTAACTGCTTGCCAAGCTTCGTCGTCCATAATCATTTGCACAAGCACGTATCCAGGGAATACTTTTTCCTGACCATATTGGCGAGAACCATCCTTACGTACTTTGACTGTAGGACTTTGAGGTATTTGCACTCGCAGCACTCTATCCGCCACATCTAGAGTTTGAACTCGTTGTTCTAGATTGGTTTTCACTCGCTTCTCACAACCAGAAGCTACTTGTACTGCGTACCACCGAGGTTTGCCTAGAGGTTTGGACGGTTTTTGCTTAATGTCGCTCTCTTCTGACGTATCCGCATTACTATTCATTTTAGGAAACCTTTATCTTATCCAAAGAACACAGGTAGTGATGACAACCAAGAGAATAAGTTATCTACTAAGTAAATTACCGTAGCTACTAAAATAACCATTAAAATTACAGCAGCAGACTCACTTATTAGTTGTTGACGAGAGGGCCAAACAACTTTAGCTAATTCTTCCTTAGTTTCTTCAGCAAACATAGCTAGACTACCGTTTTCTTTAGCAGAGGTAGGTTCTGCGGTTTCTTTTTTTACTGTATTATTTTTTGCCAAGACTTATTACCTCCCCAGGGTTTGCAACGGCAATAACCTCAATTTAAGGTTATTATCTTCGCTTTTTTTTGTTAGTTATTAAGAATATATTTAAGCTTTAGTATTGCAGTAAAGCCTATTATTTAGTATAAGGGTTTTTTTACTAGTCCTGTAATCAAAGCCAATTAACCTTGGTCTTGACTCCACATTTTAAAAGTATTTTTCTGCTTGGTAATTTTTAAGGTTGACGCGCCCTGAAGGACTCGAACCCTCGACATCCGGTTTTGGAGACCGACGTTCTACCAACTGAACTAAGGACGCATTCTGAAGCACTCCGATTGGAATTTTTGAGCTTCGGCTAACCTAAATCATACCCTATCTTGGTAACTTTTTGTGTTTTATTTTGCGATAGCTCTAACTGCTTGTTAAACAGAACGATCAAAACGCTGTTTGATACGGGTTGCTTTACCTACGCGATCGCGCAGATAATATAACTTAGCACGACGTACCTTACCACGACGCTCAATTTTTACATGAGCAACTATAGGAGAGTGTAAGAGAAATACTCTTTCTACCCCAACTCCTTGGAAAATACGCCGTACAGTAATAGTTTCACTTATACCACCATTTCGTTTGGCGATAACTGTTCCTCTGTACGGTTGTACCCTCTCTTTGTTTCCTTCTTTAATTCTTACTCCTACTTCTACGTTGTCTCCAACATAAATTGTGGGTAAGTCAGATTTGAGGTGCTTTGCCTCTATCGAACGTATAATTGCTTCTGCATTCATAAGCGATCTAAAAACTCACGATTTATCATCATAGCTTTATTTTCTTCAATTGTAAAACTCTTAATTTTAATCCGTCAAAAAAGATGATAAACTTTTGGCTATAGAGTATAAGATTGATAGTATAAGTTGCTTAAATTTAGAACTACAATGCTATAGGATTATCAATAGTCTTCCTGCTTTTTGTATGATAATCCGTTATTTTGGCAAATATTTTAATTTTGACCCTAGGTTAGAACGTGATCGCAGATGGCTATTTTGGTACATTTTGACTATGGTTTTTTGCCTGAGCTATGGTCTAATGGCACTAAAAGAAGCCTTTGATGGTCAGTGGATCGTACAAGATGATGCGAGACAGCACGTATTTTGGATGATGCGGTATCTCGATCCTGAGTTATTTCCCAATGATCTGATTGCTGACTATTTCCAATCTGTTGCGCCAGTAGGCTATACAAGTGTTTATCGTTTGGGTGTAGATTTAGGAATCAATCCTTTAGTTTTTAACAAATACCTACCCCCAATACTAGGCTTAATTACTGGTAGTTATTGTTTTTTTCTGAGTAAACAAATCTTTCCGATTCCTTGTGGATGCTTTATTACAACTTTGTTGTTAGAGCAAATCCTGTGGATGAAGGATGATATTATTTCTGGAACACCTAGAGCCTTTGTTTATGCTCTATTTTTAGCTTTTCTCTACTATCTCAGCAAACGTTATCTGTTTGGTTGTGTTGTAACCATTGCTTTACTGGGGATATTTTATCCGCAGTGCGTTTTTCTCGCTTCGGGAATGCTATTAATGCAATTGATTAAATGGCGGGGAATTACTCCTTACTTATCTGAAGATACTAATGATTACTTCTTTTGCTTTGTGGGTTTGGCAGTAGCTTTTAGTGTCATGCTTCCCTACGCGCTTCATGTTTCAGAATATGCTCCTACGATAACTCGGGCGGAAGCTTTAGAATTACCAGAATTTCAACCAGGAGGAAGATCGAAGTTTTTTAAAAGTACTTTTTGGGGTTATATCTTCGGTGGGGGAAGAAGTGGATTATTACCGAGATCTCTTTATACTCCTGTTACTGTGATTTTTGGCTTTTTCTTACCTCTAATTATGAGGTTTCCCCAAAAATTTCCTCTAGTGAAACAAATTACCAAGCAGGTTGCTATCTTACCGCAACTGATTGTTGTCTCAGTGGTTATGTTTCTGATTGCTCATGCAGTACTATTTGAGATCCATCTTCCTGGTCGTTATTCAGGACACAGTTCTCGGATTATTATTGCGATCGCAGCAGGACTAGTATTAACTGCTATTTTAGAAGCACTACAAACAACCATAGCTTCGAGTACCTCGCGCCAAAAAATCTTAAATATAGTCTTGATGGGAATTCTCATTATTGCGATCGTTGCTTATCCTAGTTTTGTGGATAGCTTCCCCTCTACCAAGTATAAAGAAGGTAAGGCAGATGCTTTATATCGCTTCTTACAAGAGCAACCGAAAAATACTCTAATTGCATCCTTGACTGGTGAAGCAGATAATATACCTACTTTTACTCAGCGTTCTGTTTTGGTGAGTCGGGAATATGCAATTCCTTATCACATGGGTTACTATAGACCTTTTCGTCAAAGAGTCAGAGATTTAATCAAAGCACAATACAGCAGCGATCCAGAAGTAGTCAAAAATTTCATTCGTCAGTATGATATTACTCTTTGGTTAATCGAAGAAACTACCTTTTCTCCTGGCTACATTTCGGAAAACGGTTGGATATCACAACATCAACCAGAAGCGGAAAAAGCGTTAGAAAGCCTACAAAAAGGGGTAGTAGCAGCTTTGACTACTTATCAGGATCAGTGTACTGTTTTTCGTGATGAGAGATATAAAGTACTTTCTACTGATTGTATTTTAGAGGAAGATGGTGCAATATCAGATCAGTAGGGGGGAAAGGGTAAAGGGGATTATTGGGGAATTGGGGAATTGGGGATTGGAATTATCCCATTGGTTTTTTAGTACTGGTGCAAGAGATAGGGAATCGGAAGCAGGGAGATAGCAAAGAAGTAATGCTGATATCAATTCCCAAAATTACCGCTACACATTGATCTGCGGGTCTGGTGCGAAGCGTCATAGTCACGCTTTCCTTAAATCGAAATGGTGTTATTACATCTGGAGCGTCAGGACATCCGAAGCTTTTGACATTGGTAGCGTCGGGAATGGGTAGCGAGTAATTAGTAACTAGTAACTAGTAATTAGTGGTTAGTATTTATTAACTACTAATTGGGTAGATTGGTAACAGATAGCGTGCGATATGATTTTAGTGATAAATCTTTTCTCAAGAGATATTGCGATCGCTATGACTGATTCAGTTATTTTTCACCTTGCTATTCCAATCGATAATGTGACTCAAGCTAAACAATTTTACAGTGATGGTTTGGGTTGTACAGTAGGAAGAGAAAATTCTCAGGCAGTGATTCTAGACTTTTATGGTCATCAAGTAGTAGCTCATGTAACCCAAGAACCTTTAACTTCTCAAAAAGGTATTTATCCCCGACATTTTGGTTTAATATTACCCAGTAAAGAAGACTGGGATAAATTAGTTACTAGAGCTAAAGAAAAGGAACTAAAATTTTATCAAGAACCGAAACAACGCTTTCCGCAAAAGTTAACAGAACATTGGACATTTTTCTTAGAAGACCCCTTTTCTAATCTGCTTGAATTCAAATACTATACTCACGATGAAGCAATTTTTGGCGGTCGTAGTGTAGATGAAATAGGCGATCGTTAATTGAGTTTATATCTGGTTAATTGTTAGTTGTTTATTTTTTTGAATTTTTGCCTTTACTTCAGATGAAATCTCTTAAAAGTTGCTAATCTTTAGGAAACTGACTTGTAAGCTTCTTGGGGCGATCGCTACAATCGTAAGAGGTTATGTGATAAGCCAGCGTCACTCGATTTTTTTCCCCCCTTTTTTAAGGGTGGTTAGGGGGGATTAAATAAACTAGAAACTTAGCTAAGGATACTTTTCAGACATCCTCTAAATTAAATTACGCTAAATTTTAGCAATAATAATAACAGCAGGATTTTTCAGGAAAAATAGTAATTTTTGCTGGCTCGGTGGGAATATTAAAACCAGCAATCAGAATAATTTAATATATGGATTTTTTTAAACCATCTCTAGAACAGCTAGTAACAGAAATAGTAGCTGTCAATCACGCTTGGAAAGAAGCTAAACAACTATTCGGACAGAATTCTAATTTAGCAATTTCTCTCAGGGAGATTAAGTCTAATTTGCAAGTGCGTTTATTACGTAATTATGCACCAGAAAAAGTTTATTTAATGGAAGATAAGGAAGCAGATACAGAAGAGTCTCTTTATGGATTATTGCTGGTTAATCCGATTAAAAGTTATAAGGATGCTGCTCATTTACCTATTAGAGTAGCCATAGAAAAGCTATCAATTCAAGAGCGAGAAAAGTTTGTAAAATTTTAATTAATTGTCAGGAGAATACTTTTGATTAGTAATGAAATCTTAGTTGCTATTATTATTGGCTTGAGTTTAGTTTTTCTTGTTATTGAATTGATTTCTATATATTTTTATAAGCTAAATCAATTAGCTTCAGATTCTCAAAGTATTAAATTACTGAAACAATATCTTAAAACTAAAAATATTGATCGATTTGGCAACAAGAAAGATCAAGTAATTTCTTGGTGTCTTCAACATCTTGCAGGTACATTTGACGAGAATTACTTTAGACCTCAATTAAAAGGAAATAAGTTAATAGTTATATCTTATCCTGTTGGATTATCTAAAGCAATTCCTAGAAGTTCAATTTATTTTGCACCTACACTTTTAACAGCGTTAGGTGTATTGGGTACATTTAGTGGAATTTATTTTGGGTTACAAGAAATAAGTCTAGATAATTTAAACGATTCAGAAGCTTTAATTAAAGCTAGTATTGAACTTTTAGAAGGAATGAAAGGTGCTTTTGAAACTTCTTTATGGGGTTTGGGCGCAGCCAGTATTTTGATACTCATCATTGCTGTTAGTAAACTATTTAAAGAGAAATTAAGGGATCGGTTAAGAAAACAACTTACCAATATTGGTTATATTGAAACACCTACAAGCCTACTATCTCGTTTAGATAATAAAGCAACGCAAAATGCTGCTGTTAGTCTAGAAAAAGTCGCTAAAAATCTATCAGGTTTAAACCAATTAAATCCTCAAGCTATTGGTAATGCTGTTGGGGAAGCTATTTCCTCTTCAAACAATCTGTTATTGCAAGAGGTAAAAGCAATTAGGGAAATACAGTACAGTCAAGTTTCTACAGTAGAATTGCTAGTTAAACAGCTACGAGATGAATTAATTGAACCTGTTGTTACAAGATTAGATCAAAGTTCAGAGTTAACTAAAGAAGCATCAGAAGCAGTTAGAGAATTAAAAGACGAATTGGGTGGAATAACTCAAAGTTTATCAGGTGCAGTACAAACAATTCAAACTTTCCAAAAAGATACATTAGACGATCTGAATAAGTTTGCTACAGAATTACAACATATTCTTAGTAATTTCCAGGGGGAAACGAAAGGAGTATTAGAGGATGTTTCTGTAGAAATTAATCGTGCTGTAGATAAAAGTATTGAAGGAATGGAACAACAAAGAGTTATCTTTAAAGAGAATGCTGATACTGTTGCGAGTACTTTTAAAGATATTCATGGAATTATTAGCGATACCAATCAAGTAGTTCAGCAAGAATTAGAAGTATTTAGAGAAGAATACCAAAATCGCCTTACTGAATTTTTGAAAGATCAACATCAAGAATTACACGTGGTTGTGGAACAAATACGCCAAGTATTCCAAGAAGATGTGGAGAAAAGAGAAAAGCTAATAGAACAAATTGATACCAGTATGGACAAGATTCAGCAAACTGTAAAAGTTACTAGCAATCTTGCTAATGCTATTGGTTTAAGTGATAGTCAAAGATTAGCTGAACAACAAGAGTTTTTCCGTGATGTTGGTAAGAATGCACAACAAGTAACAAAACAGTACAAGCAAATGATTCAAACATTAAATGAACAACAAGATGATGTAGTTAAACATCTCAATGAAGCTTTAAAAAATAATAATGAACATCTGAAAAATTATCTACAACAAACTAATGAATCTTATGCTCAAAGTCTTCAAGATTTAGATCGTTCTGCTGCTGATGTTTATAATCAACTCGATAGCTATTCTAATCAACTAATCGAAGTTGCTAATTATTTGGTTGCTGCTACTCAAGAGTTACAAAATGAATCTGGCAATCCTCAAAAATTAGCTATTTAATTAATCATCATTGTCAATGGTAGGGTGGGCGATGCACCACCCTACTAATATTAAAGGAATTAAATAAAATGAATGTATTTGAATATCAACCAGAAATAGTTGACGAAGAAGATTCTGGAGTATGGCTATCTATTAGTGATTTAATGTCTGGGTTATTAATGTTTTTTGCTCTACTATTTATCGTAGTTCAAGTACAGCTTCAGCAAGAAATAAGAAAAGCCCAAGAACTACAAAGAAAAGTAGATAAATATGAGCAATTAATTTCTGCTTTACCCATTGCATTACAAAATGCTCTTGAAGAAAAACTGAGTAATGAATATCAAGTGGAAGTAGATCGAAAAACAGGAGAAGTTAAAATAGGCGATCGCCTTTTATTTGATGAAGGAAGTGCTATTTTAAAATCAGAAGGAAAACAGTTTCTTAAACAATTTATTCCTATCTACAGTCAAGTGATTTTTTCTGATGCAATATTAACTGACTATGTTTCTCGCATTATTATTGAAGGTCATACTAGTTCTAGTGGTTCTGATACAGCTAATATGGAACTAAGTTTAAGAAGGGCTTTGTCAGTATCTAATTATATTTTTTCAGAAGAAGTTGATTTTAGTACTAAAAATCAATTTAAACAAAAACTTTTAGCATCAGGAAGAGGCGAAATAGATGCAGATCAAAGTAAAGATAATTCAAGCGATCGCAGAGTTGTATTTCGTTTCCAATTTAGTCATGAAAACTTTAGTGAATTACTCGATCAAATAGATATCTAAGAAACAAAAGTACAACCTCCATCATAATGAACTATCAATTTTCACAACTACAATTACCAGCAATACAACAAGTCAACATTACGGAGTTAACAAAACTAAGAAATAATAATCTAAAAAAAGAATCTGCATCATTACCTATTGGTGTTGCTGCTGCACATAATTTATCTTGGCGCAGTCTTGATAACATAATTAAAGATATCGAATCTCGTAGCACGACAAATATCACCAGTTTAGAATGGATTTATTGCTTATATAATAAAGAAAAGTGGGATAGAGAAAATCCGAATAAAAGTACTAAAACATCTGAAAATATTTGGCAAGCAAGTAAACAGAATTCTTGGTTACAACATAAGCTACTTAATCACTTAGCTTTAACTCTAAGTAAATCAGGTAAAAGAATTATTGCTCAATCTTTAGAAGATACCTTCTCTAATTGCATAAGCGAGAGATTAATAGTCAAAGTATTTCAGAATATAAAAATAGATAATCCTCGTGGTATAGCAGAAATTTGTCAAAAAAAATATTTAACTCCTTCAGAATTAAGAGCAATCTTGAGATTGTCTGCAAGAATCTCTATTTTTAATCAAGCTAATAACTTCATTGGAGCATCTTGTCCATATACAATAACAGACCAATATCTAGAATGGTTACTTCGCTGTTTCGAGCAAATCTCTCCTCAGCAACAGCATAAAAATGTAGAAAATATCTTAGTTAATAATTCTGCTGAAGTCTTAAGTAAACATCCAAGATTATCAGATTGGCTAGGAAAAAATTATAATCCTAATATTACCAACTCCTATTATAAAGAACTTTCTTCACAAGCTAAAGCTGCCATAAGAAAACTAGTTGGAGCAGTTAACTATAAAGAATTTGAAAAAATTGTCAATACTATTATTGACTTAGATGATCCCGAATATAAAAGATTAAACAGTAGAAAAACTTTCTGGTCGCATTTTAGCGATCGCTTTTCTAAAATTAGGATATTGTTGCCGAGAGAATCTGTTAAAGTAGTAGGCTCAGAAATTGATGCTAAAAGTTACACTATTCTTCAAGAGGATAATAGTGAACCAACGGAAATTTGTATTTTTGATTTTGAAGATATTTTTATTGTGGAGTTTTTTAGAGGTAAAGTAGGAGAAACAAGAATTTTAAAATCCAACTCTAACTTAGAAAAGATACTTTTTGATCGAGTAGATTTATCAGTAAAAAAAATAAGAGCTTTAAGAGGAAAATATTTAGATCATAAACTTGCTTGGCAATATTTTTGTGTTGAATATTTACATAGTAAAAACATTAGAGCGAATCAAGGAATTACTTATTTTCTGGGTTTACCTAAGCACTGTAGCAGATACGATTCTATAACAGGACTACCTAAACCTAATTTCGATATTCTGAAACAAAGAGAAAAGATGTTAAATACATGGCGAAGTAATATTGAGCAACTAAATGATGAAGCCAAAGCTTATTGTCAAAATCACGCTCCCGAATTTCTCAAATACTCACAAAATGAACCTTGATAGGAATATTAAAAAGATTAATGGGTAGTTTAGATCGAGGAAACCCAATGCTATGCTATTTATTGGTCAACTTATTGACTAATTAATCGAAGTTCCTAGATAAAGTCTTCAGCCAAGAGATAAGATGAGATTAGTAATGTTAGGGGGTACTGGTTCAGGAAAGGGAACGCAAACGTCCGCGTTGTGCGCTCATTATCAAATTCCCAGTATTTCTACAGGTAGTATTTTGCGAGATGGAATCACCTCTGGTACAGAGTTAGGAAAAAAAGCTCAACCTTATCTAGAAAAAGGGGAACTAGTACCAGATGAACTGATGATCGAATTTATTAAACGGAGATTGCAAGAGTCAGATGCTAGTCAAGGTTGGATACTAGAAGGATATCCCCGCACCGCATTTCAAGCTGAAGAACTAGATTTTTTATTACACAAATTACATCAAAAGCTCGATTGGGCAATTTATCTGAAAGTCAGTGAGTCTTTGATGAAAGAAAGGGCTTTAAATAGGGGCTTAGTTGACGATCAACCAGAAGTCATCCAACGCCGTATCCAGTCCTTTCAAGATTTTACCATTCCTATTTTGGAATATTATCAATATTGCGATCGCCTTCTGACTATTAACGGCGAGTTATCTCCTGAAGAAGTTACCAATCAAATCATCTCACAACTATAGCCAACAAAATTCCCCACATCCTTGGGGAGATAAGGATGAAGGATGAAGAAATATAAATACCCCTGACCTCTGACCCTCCCAGGAGGAGACTTAATATATCTAGGTAATTAGCCAGAAGATCGGCTTTGTTGTGAAGTCTCCTTCGGTGCCCCTGACCCCTGACCTATTACTTATTCCCCAATCACCAATCCCCACTCGCGAAGCAACGAGTTGGGTCTCACCAATCCCTATTACCTATTCCCTACCCTCACTATGTAATTTATTTCTAGTTGATCTTAAATTGACCAACACTTTCTTGCAGTTTTTCTGTAACGTGCAATAACTTTCTAAAAGAAATAGATACATCAGTTGCGGAAGCGGAAGTGTTATTAGCTATCGCAGCTAGTTGTTCGATATTGGCGGTAACGGTTTCACTGGTTTGAGATTGCTCCGTTGCCATTTGAGTAATAATTGTGACTAGGCGGTCAATTTCCAAACTAGCATTGGTCACTTGTTCTAGAGAAGCGCGAGTCTTTTGCATAGATTTACTCTCGGCTAAAATCTCTTGATTATTGTTTTCCATCACTTTAACCACTTTACGAGTCTCGGTTTGTATTTCTAAAACCAATTGTTCAATTTCCTCAGCAGTTTTTGCCGAGCGTGCAGCAAGAGATTGTACCTCTTCTGCTACTACATTAAATCCCATTCCTTCTTGACCAGCCCTTGCAGCTTCAATGGAAGCATTTACTGCTAAAACATGAGTTTGTAGGGCAATTTTGCGGATTAATTCTACGGCTTTGGCAATTCTGCGTGAAGCTTTACCCAATTTCTGCACTTGTTCTTTAGCAGTAGTGGTAGATTCCCCCAGATTTACAATTCTTTCTACAGTAGCATTAAGGGCAGCATCTCCTTGTTTAACTGTTTTAGTAGCTATTTTGATGCTATTTTCTGCTTCTTGAGCGGAGCCAGCCACTAACTGAACTGACTCCACTATTTGTTGTACTTTATTGAATACTGTAATGATTTCTTCTGTCTCCTGTAATGCACCCTGGGAAAGTTGCGCGATCGCATTTTTACTGCTATTAGTGGTTTGAGCTACTACTTCACTAGTATTTTTGACCTCAGCTACTATTTGTCGCAAATTTTGAATAGTTTTATTGTAGTAGCTGGCTACAGTGCCAATTTCGTCATTGCTCACATCAACCTGAACTGTTAAATCTCCTTGACTCACTGGTTCAAGTTGAATTTTTAGTGTTTGCACTTGTCGCTGCAATTTTTCTTTAGCTAATCTCTGTTCTTGTTCTGATGCTTTTTTCTCCTGCAATAATTTATCTAACTCAGCATTGCGTTCTTCAATAGCGATAAAAGAATCTTTGATCTGTTGCGCCATTTGATTAAAAGACTCACTCAGCAAACCCAACTCATCTTGTCTTGAGGTCTCAATTTTGCTATCTAATTTCCCTTCTGCAAAATTTAAAGATGCTTCTGTAAGCTCCCTAATTGGCTTGATCAAGGTATTTGCTAGTACCCAGGTTAAACCACCTATTGCCACCAAAGCCAGGGCGGAAATAAATACAGTTATGTTTTGAATATATCTCTTTTGAGCAAAGGCTTCTGCTTCTTCTTGCAGAATTATAACTCCCCAACCATTCTCTAACCGACTACCATAGGCAACCCATTTAATACCCTCCTCATCAGTAAAAGTAGAGTAACCTTCATTCCCTGCTAAAAGCTGTTTCACTGGTGGAGAGTTGCTTAAATCTGTTAATTCCTCTCCTTGAACAAAAGCAGGATCTCCATGAGCCAAAACCTGACCGAGATTATCCACTACAAAACCATAGCCAGTTTCCCCAATACGAATTGCACCTACTGGTTCTGCTATTTGATTGAGAATAGTACAAATACTACTTACTCCTGATATTACAGTATCCTGTTTAATCGGAGTGGACATACAAAGTGCTGGTTGTTTGTTAGTGCGACTGATTAGTGTTTGATAAGTGATATCATTACCAGCTATAGCCCCTTTATAGTAAACGCGATCGCTATAATTTCTAGGAACTTGACCATCGCTACGAGCAATATTCATTCCATTCAGCCCTATGGTATGGGCTAAATATATATCTTGATAAGTACGAGTGAATTCCGTTAGTACCGATTCTTGTGCTTTCCGCTCTAAGCTTCTAGTAGCGGGTTGCTGACTCAAATTTTTCAGAGCCAAAACGTTCATCTCTATCCAACGAGATGTAGTTTCATTCAAAGATTGAGCTTTTAGTTCTAAAGTATTTTTGGTAGAAGGCTCAATCAGGTTTTTGTTGACATACTGACCTACCCAAATGATTGCTGCAATAGCTGAAGGCATAATACCCAAAGTAATTAATAAGGGCATCCGAAAGCGCAAACTTTGGGACAAGTTGATTTTCATAAGCGATTAATTTTAGATATTGTCTCAAGATGTGAAGCTAAATAGTAATTAATAAACAAATACTTATAAACCACAACATTCTAGCTTTATATTGCCCAAAAAAAGAGTTAAATTTTACATTAAAGATAGTGAGGCAATTTGCCACTGTAAAGAGCGCACTATGGACATATTGATTGTGGAAGATGAATCAGAAATTGCTCAACTGATTCAACAAACTTTAGAAAGAGAAGGTTTTTCTTGTCTAATTGCAGAAGATGGGCTAACTGCTTTGAAGACTTGGAAGCAGCAAAAACCCGATGTGATCATTTTAGACTGGATGCTTCCTGGTTTTGATGGGCTAGAGGTATGCACTCGTATTCGTCAACAAAGCAATATTAAAGACCCTTACATCTTGATGTTGACTGCTAGAGGAGAAGAAATAGACCGAGTAATTGGACTTTCTACAGGGGCAGATGACTATTTAGTAAAACCTTTTAGTCCTAGAGAATTGGTCGCCAGAGTTAGGGCTTTATTACGTCGTAGTTTAAGAAATGGAGGGCAAATTAGTCAAATATATCGCACTAAGAATTTTACTTTGGATTTGAACCAACACGTTGCAACTCGCAACGGAACAACTCTTGATTTAACAACTTTAGAATTTAATTTGCTAGCAACTTTTATGAGCTATCCTGGTCGAGTTTGGAGTCGCACCCAAATTATAGATAAACTTTGGGGAAATGATTTTTTTGGCGATGAAAGAGTAGTTGATACTCATGTCAGAAGACTACGCAAGAAAATCGAACCTGATACAGCTAACCCTACTTTTATTAAAACTGTCGTAGGAACAGGTTATAAGTTTGAAGACGCAAACCTATAAGTACATAGTTCTTAACAATCACGCTCAGGTTGCACGAAAAGTTTTAATCTAAAAGCGGAACTATAAGTAAAAAAGAATACTTAAAATCACATGACTGTAACGGCAAGTGGTGGCAGTTCATTAGCCCGTCCTCAACTTTATCAAACAGTAGCGGTTTCTACTATATTGCAAGCAGAACAGCAAGACCGTTTCCCCGAAAGAGGCGAACTAAATGAATTAACAGCTTATTATAAATCAGGTGCTAAAAGACTCGAAATAGCACAAGTTTTAACCAATAACTCCGACCTAATTGTATCTCGTGCTGCCAATCGTATATTCACTGGTGGCTCACCCCTATCTTACTTAGAAAAACCCCCAGTAGATGAGCCAGAAATGGCTATGGTTGGTGCAGTACAGACAGCATCCGATACTGCAACCTTTGTAGAAAGTAAAAACAATGGTAGTAGTGGTGGGATTTTTGGCGCACTGAGAGGTTTATTTACTAGTACAGGCCCTGTTCCTCCTGGGTTTCGACCAATCAATGTAACCCGATATGGTCCTAGCAATATGCAAAAGTCCTTGCGGGACTTATCGTGGTTTTTGCGTTATACTACCTATGCGATCGTAGCAGGAGACCCCAGTATCCTAGTAGTTAATGTACGAGGATTAAGGGAAGTCATCGAAAAAGCTTGCTCTACAGATGCTACCATTGTGGCTCTTCAAGAGATGCGTGCTGCTGCTGCGGACTACTTCCGTCGTGATGAGGAAGCCAAAGAAATTGTTACTCAATATTTTGATGTTGTGTTAACAGAGTTTAAAGCTCCTACTCCTTCGGATAAGTTGCGTCAGCGTCCTTCTTCCGATGTCCAAGGCTTGAAATTACCCCAAAGCTACTTCAACGCATCAGAAAGAAGACAGAAATTTGTCATGAAGACTGGTCTTTCTGAATTAGAAAAGCAATCAGTAATTAAAGCAGCTTATCGTCAGATTTTTGAACGAGATATTACTCGTGCTTATAATCAATCTATTTCTTACCTAGAATCTCAGGTAAAAAATGGCGACATCTCGATGAAAGAGTTTGTGCGTCGCTTGTGTAAATCACCTTTATATCGCCAACAGTTTTTTGAACCTTTTATTAACAGTAGAGCTTTAGAACTCGCTTTTCGTCATATCCTAGGTCGTGGCCCATCTTCCAGGGAAGAAGTACAAGATTACTTTAGTATCGTTTCTAATGGTGGTCTTCCTGCTTTAGTTGACGCTTTAGTAGATTCTCAAGAATATTCTGATTACTTCGGAGAAGAAACTGTACCCTATCTTCGTGGCTTAGGACAAGAAGCACAAGAGTGTCGTAACTGGGGGATGCAACAAGACCTGTTTAATTACAGCGCACCTTTCCGCAAAATCCCACAATTTATTACTACCTTTGCCAAATATAATAATCCTTTACCAGACCAGCACGTCTATGGTTCAGGTAATGACCCCCTAGAAATTCAATTTGGTGCGATATTCCCTAAAGAAACTCGCGACCCCAGTACATCTCCTGCACCCTTTAATAAGGATACTAAACGCTTGTTGATCCATCGTGGTCCAGCAATCAATAACCAAAATAGTAATCCTAAAGCTAGAGGTGAATTTCCTGGCTCTTTGGGAGCAAAAGTATTTCGTCTCAATAACGAACTACCTGGTATTAGTAATGGCTTTGGGGTTAAATATGCCGAAGTTTCTACCCAAGCTTTGATTCGTGCTTGTTATCGTCAAGTATTTGGTCGAGATGTCTATCAAGGTCAAGAGCTAAAGACAGCAGAAAATCGTTTAGAAAACGGTGAGATTACAGTTAGGGAGTTTGTGCGGATACTCGCTAAATCTGATACTTTCCGTAGTCTCTACTGGACATCCCTTTATGTAGTTAAAGCAGTAGAATATATCCATCGTCGTCTTCTAGGTCGTCCTACCTACGGTCGCCAAGAGATGAACAAGTATTTTGATATTTGCGCCAAAAAAGGTTTCTATGCTTTAGTAGATACTTTTATCGATAGTGCTGAATACAACGAAGCCTTTGGAGAAGATACTGTTCCTTATGAACGTTACCTAACTCCTGGTGGCTTGCAATTACGGAAACTTCGTCCAGGCGCGCTCGAAGAAGGTATCGGTGCAAAAGTTGAGAAGAAAGATACTCCTCGCTTTGTGGAATTGGGTGCTGTAGCTTCAAATCCCACTAAACCTGAACTGGTACAACGCATTAGACAAGGGGTTACAGTCCAAAGAGAACAAGCTAAAATCTTTAAACTTACCAGTACTTTTGACAAAGTGGCTCTCAAAAATGCGATCGCTGCTGCTTATCGTCAAGTTTTTGAGAGAGACATCGATCCTTACACCATCCAAACTCAGTTCACTTCTTTAGAGAGTAGGCTAGGAAACCAAGAGATTAACGTCAAAGAGTTTATTGAAGGACTGGGATGTTCAGAACTCTACATTAAAGAATTTTATACTCCTTACCCCAACACTAAGGTAATCGAACAAGGTACTAAGCACTTCTTGGGACGTGCACCACTCAACCAGAGAGAAATCCAGAAATATAACCAGATATTAGCTAGCCAAGGTATTCGTGCCTTTATTGGTGCAATGGTTAATAGTATGGAATATCTGCAAGTGTTTGGCGAAGATGTTGTACCCTATCGTCGTTTCCCCACTTTACCCGCAGCTAATTTCCCCAATACTGAAAAGCTCTACAATAAGCTAACTAAGCAAGATGCAGAAATTATTGTTCCTAGCTTTGAGCCAACTAAACTCAATATCTAAGGAAAATCAATCTAAGTTGCTAGACAATTTAGTTCATTAAAAATTTAAGGATTAGGAATAAACTTTGGGGACTTTTTCCCATTTCCTATCCTTTTTTTTATCTTTGATGTGGAATAATTTTATTAACTTAAAGTTGCGATTTATTAAAAAAAATCAGACTAACTTAAGTAAGTAGGGGTAAACAAGTATAAAACAGAAATTCAACAGCATCTTGACTAGTCTTCCTCACTCTAGTATTGTAACCAGAGCAAGTCTGGAAGAGACAAGAAGACAGAGTAAGCCAAATATCTTTGATGTTCATTGCTATTCTTAGCTTCTTGTAAAGGTTTGTTAACGCAGAGAGCTTCTTTGAACTATTGGTTAAACAAGCTGCGATACTATTGTTTAGTTGAAAAATCAAACCAACTCATCCATACTTGACTTCATTGTTTTTGGGAGGAATTCATCGATGAGTATTGTCACGAAATCTATCGTGAATGCTGATGCTGAAGCTCGCTACTTGAGCCCTGGCGAATTAGACAGAATTAAAGCATTTGTAACTACTGGCGAAAGCCGTCTCCGTATTGCTCAAACTCTCACCGAATCTCGTGAGCGTATTGTTAAGCAAGCAGGCGATCAGCTTTTCCAGAAACGCCCTGATGTTGTTTCTCCTGGTGGTAACGCTTACGGAGAAGAAATGACCGCTACTTGCCTTCGTGACATGGACTATTATCTACGTCTGATCACTTATGGAGTAGTTGCTGGTGACGTAACTCCTATTGAAGAAATTGGTCTTGTAGGTGTTCGTGAAATGTACAAGTCTTTAGGAACTGACATCGGTGCAGTGGCTCAAAGCGTTCGCGAAATGAAAGACGTTGCTACCTCTATGATGTCTGCTGATGATGCAGGAGAAGCTGCTTCCTACTTCGATTACGTTATCGGAGCAATGCAGTAGGACACATTGTGACCTGCTAGATAAACTCATAGCTGTCAAAAACTTCTTAAACACACTAACTTATCAGTGTTAAAGCATTTAAGACTAGGTAAGATAAGGAAATAAAACTATGCAAGACGCAATTACCGCCGTTATCAATTCTGCTGACGTTCAAGGTAAGTACCTAGATGGTGCTGCTATGGACAAGCTAAAGAGCTATTTTGGAACCGGACAACTCAGAGTTCGTGCAGCTAGCGTAATCAGTGCTAATGCTGCTGCTATTGTCAAAGATGCAGTAGCAAAATCTTTGCTTTATTCTGACGTTACTCGTCCTGGTGGCAATATGTACACCACTCGTCGCTATGCAGCTTGTATCCGCGACCTCGACTACTACCTCCGTTATGCTACTTACGCTATGTTGGCTGGAGATCCTTCCATCCTAGATGAGCGTGTACTCAATGGTCTAAAAGAAACTTATAATTCTTTAGGTGTACCCATTGCTTCTACTGTTCAAGCTATTCAAGCTATGAAAGAAGTTACTGCTAGCTTAGTTGGTGCTGATGCTGGTAAAGAAATGGGTGTTTATTTTGACTACATTTGCTCTGGCTTAAGCTAATTACTCGATAAGAGAATTTTGCTATTAGCAAAAGATAGCATCCACAAGAGGTTTGGGAAGTCTAGAGTGAGTGCTAGTTCTTATGGGCTTAGTCTTTCGAGCGCGAAATCAAAGATAAGTTTTGACGATCTAGTATTGACTCCTGACTCCCAAGCTTTTGCATATATAGGTCATCCAACGCTGCAATGAGATGAGCCTACTTAGAATTAACAGCCTAATAATCAAGCTGAGATTAAACTACTGAAAAACCTTTAATTAGATTCGGGAGAAATTAAACCTATGCGTATGTTTAAAATTACTGCTTGTGTTCCCAGTCAAACGAGAATTCGTACTCAAAGGGAACTGCAAAACACTTACTTTACTAAACTTGTTCCTTATGATAACTGGTTTCGCGAGCAACAAAGAATTATGAAAATGGGCGGGAAAATCGTCAAAGTTGAATTAGCTACTGGAAAACAAGGTACTAATACTGGCTTACTATAAAATCGACAATAACAAAATAAATTTAGTTATGGGGGTCTTTTACGACCTCTTTTTGTTATTTTGATAGGAATAGGAATAAAGTAATAAGTAATAACAATTAATCCCCATTCCCTGACTCCTAACTCCTGACTCCTTATCCCTCATAATTTATCCCTCAGTCCTCACTCCTGCCTTCTCACTGCTGATGCCTCATAATTTATCCCTCAGTATAAGCCGACTATAATTTGACACTCCCACCACTAAATAATTAACTTCCCTATCGCTTCATCAATTATTTTAGTGGGGGATTCTACATTCATCGACTCGCCGTTAGCCAATAGGCTTGCGCCAACTGACCAAGAGGGCAAATCTCCTGTAGCGTACCGCCAGTTACCTGCGGAGGGAACCCCGTCCGCAGTACTGGCGTAAGTTCCGACGTGACCCGCCGTACATAGTCCTTTTTGCAAAATTCGGATACTGGCTGCAATATCTCTATCTTCTGTATATCCACAACTACAAATATGAGTGCGAGTAGAAAGAGATTTTTTAACTCGTTTACCGCATGATGGGCATTCTTGAGATGTATATTGTGGTGGAACAGCAATAGTTATCTTACCCATCTTCCATGCCATATATTCTATCCATCTTCGGAATTGAGTCCATCCAGCGTCATTAATTGATTTAGACAATTTGCTGTTACGAACTAGATTTTTGACCTGTCTAGCAGTAGAGTTTAATTCATTCGCAAAACTATATTCTTTGGCTATGACTCGACAATACTTGTTGAGGTCGTATTTATTGACTCCTTTATTATCTAGCCAATAACGCAAAGCTTTATTTCGGACAAATTTACCTGTGCGGATAGCTGAGTCAATTGCCCGATATTGATGTTGTTTTGCCTTGATTTTATACTCTAATACAAACATAGTTTTAGGCTAACACTATGAGCATCGAAACAAGGAAGCTAGTCTTCGACGCACTTCGTGTACGCAGTTTTTTGCTGGTCAAAATTCATCTCACCACCAAAATATTGGGCGCGTTTAGCTGTGCTAAACTTAAATCGCCCTCGTTTTTCCTGGGAGTCTTCTTTTGACATTTAAGATAAGCGCGAAACCATTTGCTCTTGGCTCATGACAAGATGCAGGTTTCCGACCCACAGGCGGACTCAAATTATACCCAACTGGCTCAGAAAAATGATCAATGATAAAGTGTGGCAATACTGGAGACTTTTACAACCTATCTTAGATATTCAATCTAGTAAATGGTCGTGGGAAGCAAGATTATTATATTGGCTGACTGGGGTTTGGTTATTTATCGGTCTAGTAACTTTATTATCCGCTTCTTATCCTGAAGGAGTGATTGAGCATAATAATGGATATTACACCCTAATACGTCAATTATTGGGGGTCTTAATTGGTTTTATTGGATTTAGCATCGCTGTTTCTCAGCCTTTACGCCAAACTTTCAAATTTTGCCCTTGGATAATTTTATTGTTGTTAGGGTTAATTTTCTTGATTGCTATTCCTGGGATTGGGACTGAGGTTTATGGTGCAAAACGCTGGATTGCTTTGGGTCCTTTTTCTTTGCAACCATCAGAATTAATTAAACCTTTTCTGGTAATGCAGTCAGCTTACATTTTTGCAAAATGGAAGAAGTTGACTTGGAAAGTCCGAGGTATTTGGCTAGGAATCTTTGGCTTGGTACTCGTGGGGATTTTAATTCAACCAGACCTTAGCACTACTGCTTTGTGTGGTATGAGTTTATGGCTGATCGCGGTAGCTGCGGAGTTACCTTGGAGTCAGTTGTTATCAGTTAGTTTTGGTGGCTTGGGGTTGGCAATATTGAGCATATCCCAGAATGAATATCAGCGAGACCGTATTACTTTTTTTCTTGACCCTTGGCAAGAATATCAAGCAAAAGGATATCAATTAATTCAGAGTTTATTGGCGATCGCATCTGGGGGTTGGTCTGGTTCAGGATTAGGACTCTCTCAGCAAAAGCTTTCTTATTTACCGATTCGTACTACAGATTTTATTTTTGCAGTCTATGCGGAAGAATTTGGCTTTATTGGCTGTATGTTGCTACTTTTGTTAATTATGATTTATGGGACTATAGCTCTGAGGGTGGCATTGAAGTCGGTTAATCGTATCCCAAGATTGGTGGCAGTTGGTGCAATGGTTTTTTTGGTGGGACAATCTTTAATTAATATTGGAGTAGCCACTGGCTCTTTACCCACCACAGGTTTACCTTTTCCATTTTTTAGCTATGGGATTAATTCTGTTATTGCTAGCTTCTTGTTAGCAGGTTTATTAGTAAGGGTTGCTAGAGAAACTAGTCAAGCTCCTGTAGTTAAGATGAATGTTCATACATAGTGTGAACTACTCTATCCCTGAAGGAATAGAGCTTCTGACTTCACGGGGGATTGCCTCAAGACAGACTTTCGTCCCCCTTTTGGTCTTACATCCCCTCCATCAGCAGCAGTCCTAGTTCCTAAGACCGATAACATTCTGATGCCCTCAAATCTAATATTTTTTGCTGCGTTTTCGTCTCTGTCATGATGTGTGGCACAACTCGGGCAAGTCCATTCTCTAACTTCTAATAGCATTTCACTCATTTGATAGAGACAAGACGAACAGGTTTTGGAGCTAGGAAAAAATCTATCAATTTCTAACAACAAACCACCTTTTTCTTTGAGCTTGTAATCTAAGAAATTGGTAAACATTCCCCACCCTGCATCAGAAATTGCTTTGGCTAGTTTACGGTTACGAACCATACCCTTGACGTTCAAATTTTCAATGACTACTACTTGATTGTCGTTGACTATTTTTCTTGACAACTTATGTAGGAAATCTTGACGGGCATTGCTAATACGTTCGTGTACTCTTGCCACTAGCTTCCTTGCTCTTTCTCTGGATTTACTCCCTTTTTTCTTACGGGCTAATTTGGCTTGTTTTCTTGCCAAGTTACGTTCATGTTTTTTGATGTGTCTAGGATTTGGATATTTGCTTGTTTTTTCGTTATCATTAGTGATAGCAAAATTATGAATTCCTAAGTCGATCCCAATAACTTTACCTGTAATAACCATTTCAGGAGCTTCTTGCTCTGTATCAAACAATAAAGAAGCATAATATTTAAGAGTTGGTGTTTTACTAATAGTTACAGTTTTTAGTTTTCCATCAAATAAACGATGAATACTGGCTTTGATAATTCCCAATTGTGGGACTTTCAAACCACCTTTAACTATTTGACAGTTTTGAGGATATTGTGCTGATTGCTTACCATAATAAGATTTGAATCTTGGGTACTTTGATCGTTTTTCAAAAAAGTTTTTGAACGCCTTGGTTAGGTTTAAGGTTGTTGACTGCAAAACCTGGGAATAACATTCTCCTAACCATTCTGTTTCTTCTTCTTTTTTCAGTTTAGGGAGTATTTTATTCAAAGCCGTTTGATTCAGTCCCTTACCTGTTTGCTGGTAAGTCTCATTTGAAAGATTCAAAGCATAATTCCACCACCATCTGGCACAACCCATTACTTGGCTAAGTTTTTGGGATTGCTTTGATGTTGGATAAATTCTGACTTTGATAGCTCTATACAATTTTTACTGTCAAATTGAGTTGGCAGTAAAATAATAACATACTTGTCATTCAAATGTAAAATGTAGAGTAACTTCACCAGTTGCCCTCACTTTCATCCCACCCCATAAATGAGGTGGGAATTCCCGTTCGGCTCTTTAAAAGCGGTATCCTATAGTGAGGCTGCGACGCAGAGCGCAAGACCTACTTTTGATTTTAGTCCCTTAATGGGTGAGAAGCCCCAGACCTTATCTTTGTAACTTGATTTTATGGCTAGTAATTTTTACTAGCCATTTTTTGACTTTTTTATGATTAATTAAGTTGGGAAACTCATTGCTTTACCTGGGTGTTTAATCAAGATTACTTTGATACAAAAAGTTTAATTTTATATGAAGTAATTGTAAACATAGCCTTAAACTTGTGAGCAAACTACTATATTTATTGGGGATATCCATGAACTTAGAAAGTTTACAAACTCAAATCAACTCTTCAGAAATATTTAAATTAGACTTTTCCTTAGGCGAATCTGAACAATATAGAATAAAAGAGACTTTAAGACCAGAGATTATTGATTGGGTCAAAAACGGGAATACGAATAGTACAAATATAAGTTTTGACTCCACAGAGGATACTATAAAAATTCTGTCTAGATAATTAATAGAGAAATTTATTCGATAACTATTTATATTTTATGAATCGGATTTACTATTAGATATCTGTTGGATATATTTAACTATTTTAAAAAATCAAAAAATTATGAGGAGTTTACAATGAGTAGAGGAAGCTTTGAAGCAGGATTAGAAGCATTAGGTGCATTTGAATCTGGTAAACCTTCAGGAGACCCCGAACAATATAGAGTTCAAAATACTCTAGGTTTTACTGGTAAATATCAATTTGGAGAAGCTTTATTAATCGATCTGGGCTATTACCAAGCAGATACTTTTTATGGTAATGGTGCAGCTACCAATTTATGGCAGGGTACATGGACAGCAAAGGCGCAAGCTTTTGGGGTAAATAGTATTGAAGACTTCCGCAATTCTCCTGAAATTCAAGAAGCAGCAATTCGCGATGCCTTTGAATTTAATTGGAATATCATTGAAACAACTTTAGGTAATGCTGGTAAAACCGTTGATGATTTTATTGGTAATACAATTACTTTTAATGATGGAGGAACAGAGAAATCAGTTACCATTACTCCTTTTGGTATCTTAGCAGGAGCGCATCTCAGGGGTCCTTATGGTTTAGCTAATTTATTACTTAATGGAAGTGTCTCCTATGATGAATACGGCACTTCCATTTTGCGTTATGTAGATGAATATGCAGGATATGATGTTCCTGTTGAGATTACAGGAGGAGCCGTTGTTAATCCACCTATTGAGCCTCCCGTAAATCCTACAGAACCAGTCGATCCAGTTGCTCCAGACCCAGTTATTCCCAATTCAGGAGAATCTTTAGTAGGAACTGATGGTGTACAAGATGTATTTGGTTTTACCTGGAATTGGGGTGAAAATAGTGTAATTAAAAATTTCAATTCTACAGAAGATACTATCGATTTAAAGAAATTTTGGTTGCCTGATTCTCAGCAAGTCACTATCTATGATGATAGCCAAGGTAATGCAGTTATCGATCTGAGGGAAGTTAACAACCAGACTATTACTCTGGAGGGTGTTTCTAAGTCTGAGTTAAGAGCTAGTAATTTTCAGGGATTGCCTGATGCTAATACTGTTTTAAATATCGACCAACCTAGTACTGGTGAGCCAACACCCTCCACTAATCCTCCTACATCTCCTGTACCTCCAACAACGCCAGCAGGAAACACCCTAGAAGCAAATAATGAGCGACAAGATATTTTCAGTTTTACTTGGAATTGGGGTAAAACTACCGTAATTAATAATTTCGATCCTACTCAAGATATCGTCGATCTTCGTCCTTTTAATTTTCCAGCAGATAACTATTTTAGTATTGGCACTGATGATAGTGGCAATGCTGTTGTTAGTATTCCTGATAATCAGCAGTCAATTATTCTTAGTGGCGTATCTCCAGATCAACTTCAAGCTGAAGAAAATGTTTTGTCTAAAATTGACCCAACTAATCCTAATGGTGGTGGTGGTACAGTTCCTGTCAAACCAAACAATTTAATTATTGATGGTATAGACAATCAAGGAGAAGCACTGCAAATTACACTCGATCAGGGACAAACTCAATTTACCCTTAATAATTTAGCCAGTGACAATTCTAACTTTATAGCAGACACTAATAACCCCGATCTGATTGATGCTCGCTTTGATGGCGATCGCTTAATTATTAATACTACAGATGCAGGACGGGGTTCTATTCGCTTAGAAGATACAACTACAGGAGATATTAGATATCTTGGGGTCAGAGTGAAAACTGCTGATGGTCAGTTACCAGAAAATCCTGACTATGTCTCCATTGGCTCAGTTAGTGAAGATACCCCAGCGGATTTAGGCTTTTGGCGAGACTTTGGTGATGGCTTGAGTAATAAACGGATAGATTCTCGCTATATCTATCTCAATAATGGTCCTCTAAATAATCCCATTAATCCTGATGGTGCTAGTTGGCGCAAAGAAGACGCTCGACTACAAAACTTTTTAACTAATAGTCTCAAGTTTGGCATGACTCCTACCCTGGTTTGGTATAACATTCCCGATGCAGGAGAAAGTTATGTAGGCGATCTTGAGCATATTCAAAATCAGGAGTATATGCAAGCATACTTCGAGGACTTGCAATATGCTTTGGATGAGACTCTCAGGATTGCTGGAGATGAAACTGTAAAAATGATCTTAGAACCAGATTTTCTGGGCTATATGGCACAGAATTCTGGCTTAGGTCCCGATCAAATCTTCGCCCAAACCGATGCAGTATATAATGCAGGAATTTTAAAACGAGGTGAAGACCCAGATTTTGGCAACAACTTACAGGGATTAGTACAAGCAATTAACTATACTATCTCGAAACATGAAGCTAATGTAGAATTTGGCTGGCAATTTAACCTGTGGGCAAGTCCAGCAGGTGGTTTTACAGGAGTTGGCATCCCTGGTACTGGCATAGTTCATCTTACCGAAACCCTAGGGTTTGAGGAAGGCAAAAAAGCAATTGTTGATGAAGCAAAAGCGATCGCTCAATACTATATGGATGCAGGCATTCTCGATTATGGTGCGGACTTTATTAGTATTGATAAATATGGTTTAGATGGCGGTCAACAACAAAATGCACCAGAAGACCCCGCTAATTCAACTTGGTTTTGGAACCATGACTTATGGAAAAACTATCTCCTCTTTACGCAAACACTCCATGAAACTACCAATAAACCTGTAACCTTATGGCAAATTCCTGTAGGTCATATCAATGGAAGTCAAGCAACTAATCCTTATGATCCTTCGGGTAAATTTGAGGATTTAGCCAATGTACCTACTAAATTTGAAGATTCTGCGGGGACATTTTTCTTAGGAGATACTTTCATTGAAAATGATCCAGACCGTCTAGCATACTTTAGTCAAAATCAATGGCAAGATGCAGGAGTTACTGTTGACTGGTGATAATTCTCAGCCTATAGTAGGAGCATATTATCCTGAATGGGCAATATACGATCGCGACTATCAAGTAACTGATATTCCTGCTGATAAGTTAACTCATGTCTTCTATGCCTTTGCTAAAATCGATGACCAAGGAAAAGTAAGTGTCTTTGATTCTTATGCAGCTACCGATAAACGCTTTGATGGAGATTGGAATACTCCCAAAGAATTTGCAGGTAACTTTGAGCAATTACTAAACCTCAAGGAACAAAACCCCAATCTGAAAACTCTAATTTCTATTGGTGGTTGGACTCTATCAGATAAATTCTCTGATGTAGCTCTTACAGACGCTTCTAGGGAAACCTTCGCCAAATCAGCAGTAGAATTCATGACCAAATATGGTTTTGATGGCATTGATATTGACTGGGAATATCCTGTTAGTGGTGGATTAGCTGGTAATACCTACCGCCCAGAAGACAAGCACAACTACACCCTAAGCTTAGACGCACTTAGTTAACCTATAATGAGTGAGAGAAAATAAAACAGCGGTGCCACAGGCAACCGCGTAGCGGGTCGCGAAATGCCTACTAAAAATTTTCTTTCACCAGAAGAAAAAAAAT
>JASJCP010000131.1 GCA_030065935.1 Xenococcaceae cyanobacterium MO_167.B27 | reverse complement strand
AAAAGATTTTGGGACAAAATATACAATTAATTTTGCTTAGGTACTTAGTTTATGAGGTGGTTGCTAAAATTTGGTTGAACCAAGCGGAAAAGCGATCGCCTAAAGTAGTTAAGGAATATTCTATCTCTGCTTGCTGACGACATTTATGACGGTCAATTAAATCAACCTGATTAATAGCTCTCACTAGTCCTTCAATACTATCAGGCTCAACCAAAAAACCTGTTACACCATCTTTAACAATTTCTGCCGGACCCCCACGACTATAAGCAATTACAGGGACACCACAGGCTAAAGCTTCAATAGCGACATTACCAAAAGCTTCGATCCAACGAGGAGTCATTAACAAAGCGCGGGATTGACCTAATTCTTGTTGTAACTCTTTAGTAGAAAGAAAACCCATATATTCTATGGGAGAGTTAGGAAAATCCTGTTGAATTTTTTGCCAATAATCTTGGTCTTGTATCTTACCGTAAATTTTGAGGGGAGTACCCGTAATATTAACTGCTGCTACTGCATCTTCTAGGGCTTTTTCTGGAGCAATGCGCCCTAACCAAGCTAGGGATTTTCCTGGGTACGAGACAAACTGATAGAGAGATAAGTCAATAGCACTGCTAAGAATTGTACAGGTATCTGCAAAGGGAAAAGTATCTGCTTGAGATTTGGTATAGACTCCAATAGTGTGAGGATAATTTGTCGCTATCTGACTCATAATTTGATCCAAAGCTTCGGTCATCGAACCCATACTAATAAAATGGGCAATAGGACAATAGAAGAAAGGAGTTAGATAAAATGGTAGCCAATCAAAAGCAAAATTAACTATTAAATCATATTCATCTTGCACCTGACGGGCATAATCTAGCATATTAGCTAATGTTGAATCGGAAGGTAAGCAGATAGGAATATCTCTTCCTTGAGTTTGCACCGCAATTTGTAAGTTTCCTGAGATTTCTGTAACGGGAATATTTTGTAAAACTGAGCCTACTGGCGCAACTACTTCTATTTTGTATCCTCTCTGTTGTAATTCTTGAGCAACATTTTGGATGGTTAATTCCACACCTCCCCCTTGTCCTGTACCTAATGCACCAACAGGAGTGGAGATAAATAATAATTTCAGCATAGATAACTAAATATCAGTTTGACGATACATCTTGATTATTTTCACTCATGTTATGATTTTGCCAAAATGGGACTTGTGGCATTTTATTGAGTTTTTTTAATGCCCATTCAGCAGTTTTTTGGACTTCTTCATCAGAATCTTCCACTGCTTGAGATAAGCGTTTAGTTACTTGGTTCATCAGTTCATAGACTCTGGTTAAATCCCGAATTGCATTTTGCTTGACACGAGAATTCTCATCCTCAAGGGTCATCATCAGTGCTTTATTCATTGGTTTGAGAGTGCGACTAGCAATTTGGGTCATGGCTTCTAAAATTAAGCCTCTTTCTTGAGAGTCAACTTTAATCATTAACTCTACTAAAGGTTGCATTGCTCTGGAATCACCCATTTGTGCTAATTCCCAAATAGTTTTTTGTCTAACATTGCGTTCAGTTTTTTCTAAATCTTTAATTAATTCGGGAACAATATCTAATCTAGAAATCTGGCTACTAGTAGCAACAATTTCTTGACTCTGATTTTCTTCTGCTTGTGGTGGTGGTACTTCTTTGGCTTCTGATTCTGGTTGAGATTCTTCTGTAGGTAAAGGGGTGATTATGGTTTCATCTTCAGCAAATTTTAAATCGTCTTCTTCTGTTCCTTGGTTGGTATTGCCATAAGGTGGGTTTAGGACTGTAGGAGTGGCTGAATTTATTAAATCCTGGTCTTTTGGTGCTTTTACTGCTGATTCTAAATTGATACTATTAGTTTTTTGAAATAAGAAAAATAATAAAATTGCTGATATTCCCCCAGTACCAGCGATCGCTATAATAATCCATAACAAGTTAAAACTATCACCCTCTTGATTATTCCCAGACTCTTGAGAGTTCACCGCTAAATATTGGGAAATATTAGTAACTGCTTGTTGAGCATAGGGGGAATTGGGGTTAATTTCTAAGGCTTTTTGAAAGTTTGTTAAAGCATTCTGGTAATCTCGATTAAGATCTGCTTTGTAACCAACTTGCATATATCGATCAAAAGCATAAGTGGTAATATTTTTAATAGCTTTATTTGCCCAAGAATCATTAGGGCGCAGGTTTAAAGCCTGTCGAAAATATTTTAAAGCAGTAACATAGTCTCGGTCTTTATCGGCAGTATAACCAGCTTGCATTAAAGCATCATAACTTAATCTGATGGCTTCTATAGTATCACTGTCTGCTGCTTCAATACTGCTATTTTGAGCCACAATGAAGCTTGTCGGCTTAGGTTCTAGGGTTTTTGCTGCACCAGCAACAATAAAACCACAATAGGTTATCCCAAAAGCTAATAAGAAACACAAACGACGCTTAATCATAGAGGGGGAAAGTAAAGCTTAAAAACAAATAAGCACAATCTATAAATTTAACTTTAAATTTAAAGTGTCTAAATACTAGCACTTGTAATTTAATTATTACGTAATTATTGTCTGGACTCTAATTAGTATTATTCCCCATGTTTTTGTTAATTACACATACAGCATAACTAAAGTGTATTCTATATTTTATGAAAAGTTATATTGATACTGTTTTACAGGGTTATTTGTTCAAGGGTTGGATTATTACGGTAGGTGCGATCGCATTAATTATTGCTACCCCAGTAATCTTCGTGTTTAGTAGTGTATTTACTAATGCTGCACAAATCTGGCAACACCTACTAGATACTGTACTAATTGACTATATTACTAATTCCCTCTGGCTCATGATAGGAGTGGGAATGGGGGTTTTAATTATTGGTGTAGGTACAGCTTGGCTGGTTACGATGTGTCGTTTTAGGGGTAGTAGCTGGTTAGAATGGTTATTGCTATTACCCTTAGCTGCACCTGCTTATTTACTAGCTTATGCCTATACCAACTTATTAGACTATTTTGGTCCAGTACAAACAACATTAAGGAATATCTTTGGTTGGACGAGTTTCCAAGACTATTGGTTTCCTAATGTTCGCTCCCTTTGGGGTGCAATGGTAATGTTAATTTTGGTGTTATATCCCTATGTCTATTTACTGGCGCGAGTCGCTTTTCTAGAACAGTCGGTATGTACTCTAGAAGCTAGTCGCTCTCTGGGTTGTAACCCTTGGCGCAGTTTTTTTACTATTGCTTTACCCTTAGCTAGACCATCTATTATGGCTGGTTTGGCTCTGGCTCTAATGGAAACTTTGAATGATTTTGGCACAGTAGAATATTTTGGAGTGACAACCTTTACTACTGGTATTTATCGTACTTGGTTGGGGATGGGAGAAAGAGCAGCAGCAGCCCAATTAGCTGCTTTTTTAATGTTGTTTATTCTGGCTTTAATTGTTTTAGAAAGATTATCCCGTCAACAAGCTAAGTATTATCAAACTGCTGCTTCTGGAAAAAAACTCCCTAAATATGAATTGGGTTTAGGGCGAGGTATCTTAGCTGCAATAGCTTGTATCTTTCCTGTGATATTAGGCTTTTTAATTCCTGCTTGGTATCTGTTACAGATGACTCTGAATAATCTGGATGCTACTTTTGATGATGATTTTTGGAGTTTAGCACAACATAGTTTTATCTTAGCTATTGCCACGGCTGCTCTTGCGGTAATTATTGCTTTGATTATGGCTTATGGACAAAGATTACAGCCTAATTGGATAATGGGTATCTCCGTCAGAATTGCTGCTATGGGTTATGCTATTCCAGGCTCAGTAATTGCGGTGGGAATATTAATTCCTTTAGGTAACTTTGATAACAGTCTTGATAGCTGGATGCAAGCTAATTTTGGTATTTCTACAGGTTTATTGCTTTCTGGGACAGTATTTAGTTTAATATTTGCTTATATTGTTAGGTTTCTTGCTGTAGCTTTTAGTTCCGTTGAATCTAGTTTAAATAAAATTACTCCCAGTCTCGATGATGCTTCCCGTAGTTTGGGTTACACTGCTACTCCTACCCTAGTAAAAATTCACGCCCCTTTAATGGCTGGCGGTTTATTAACTTCTGCTATGTTAGTCTTTGTGGATGTCATGAAGGAATTACCAGCAACATTAGTAATTCGTCCTTTTAATTTCGATACTCTAGCCATTCGAGTATATCAATATGCTTCTGACGAAAGACTTATTGAAGCTTCCGCTCCAGCCCTAGCAATAGTTATAGTGGGGATTATTCCTGTTATTTTATTAACCTGGAGAATTACTCATTCTAGGGGATAATTGAAGGGATGAAGGATGAGGAATAAAGTAATAAGTAATAAGTAATAAGTATTATTTCCCCTCCTCTCTCAGTCCCTATTCCCTAACTTTCATGATGATAGATAAATGTTAAATGATAAATGACAGAAGTAATCCCTAGATTTCGCGAATTACAGCATCAATTACGCGATCGCTGGCACAATGTTACTCTTTTCGATCAGGATAATTGTGATATTTTGGTTGTTCCCTCCTTTAGCATCGATCCGCAACTAGGAGGAAAAATTCCAGGGTTTCTCCACTACGAAGAAAGATTACTCTTTTCTCTGATTCGTCTTCGCAATCCCTACACTAGAGTAATATATGTCACTGCTTTACCCTTGTGTCCTATTATTATCGACTACTACTTACAACTACTACCAGGAATTCCTTTTTCTCATGCAAGAGAGCGTTTATTACAAGTTAGTCTTTATGATGCTTCTCTTAAACCCCTCACTCAGAAAATTTTAGACCGTCCTCGTTTAGTTGCCAAGATTCGTCGTGCTTTACGACGCGATCGCTCTTATATGGTATGTTATAACTCTACTGATTTAGAAAGAGAACTATCGGTACAGTTAGATATTCCTTTACTAGCAGCTTCCCCAGAGTTATTGTATTGGGGTTCAAAAAGTGGTAGTCGCGAAATCTTTGCGGAATGTCAAATACCCCATCCTGACGGAAGTAATAACGTTACCAATACCGAGCAGTTATTACAAGAAATTGTTAATTTGTGGACAAAACAACCCCATTTGCAAAAAATGGTAATTAAACTCAATGAGGGATTTTCAGGGGAAGGAAATGCCATCTTAGATTTAACTACCATTAAAGATTATGCACCTCATAGGTGTGATCAGACAAAAACCATAACAGTCCTAAGTAAACATCTGGAAAAGTTAAGATTTCAATCAGAAGATGAAACTTGGAGCAATTTTTCCCGCCGTATCCCCGAATTAGGCGCAATAGTGGAAGCTTTTATCGAAGGAGAAATTAAACGCTCTCCTAGTGTCCAAGGCTATATTAAACCATCAGGAGAAGTAACAATTCTCTCCACCCACGATCAGATATTAGGAGGTGCAGATAATCAAATTTATTTGGGTTGCTATTTTCCTGCTGATGCTGACTATCGCTTAAAATTACAAGAAATAGGATTAAAAGTCGGACAAGCTTTAGCTGCTAAAGGTGCAATAGAAAGTTACAGTGTAGATTTTATTGCAGTACAACATCCTGATAACAAAGAATGGGAATTACAAGCTATAGAAATTAACTTGCGTAAAGGTGGAACAACTCACCCCTTTATGACTCTTAAGCTGCTAACTAACGGTAATTATGATTACTCTACAGGTTTATTTCTCACTCAACAAAATCAACCTAAACACTATATTGCATCGGATAATCTCCAAAAAAATTGCTACTGCGGTTTATTACCCAATGATTTAATGGATATCATTGCTCAAGCTAGACTCCATTTTGATAGTAGTACTCGTACAGGAAATGTCTTTCATCTGATGGGAGCTTTATCAGAATTTGGTAAATTAGGTGTTACTAGTATTGGTGATTCTAGAGAAGAAGCTCAAGAAATTTATAATCGCGTCGAGCAAATTTTAGATCGTGAAACTCAACTAATACATAGTAAAGATTCTAATTGGCAATCATCTAGTCTGCCGATTAATTGGGTTTAGTCAATTCAGGTTTAAAACAATTATTATGACTGATCTCTTAAAGGCGATCTCTAATATAATTAACAATCCCATACCAGACATAATAAATCATTTCTTTAAAATCTCAAATTGCACTCAATAGTTCTTATCCGAAAAATAAACTACTATCTAACGATCCAATGATTACTAATGATTGTAGTAGTTGTGAAAATTGGACAGAAAAAGATATTATCTATATTATCGGAGCATTTCAAAAAAATAAACTTCGATTACTCTGGATGATTTATGGAGATTGTTACGCAGCAAAGCCCGAATATTACACAAGAATTAAAAATAAAATTTCCATAGGAATTAATGAAATTAAAGGAGTTGAGTTCTCAGAAACTAAAGAACTAGGAAGAGTTAATAAAGTCGATCCTTTGGGTATTACTTATTTGAGAATACGAGGAATGTGGGGAATAGATAATCCTATCAAAGTCTATAATTATCTAAATCTTAATCTCAATGATTCCAACGCTTTTCAATTAATTGCAATTATTCCTGAAGAAAAATATTTATCATTTTCTAGCCAGAGTCAAGATTTAATTGCATCTATATCTGATTGTCACCTTAATATAAGTAAGGCTCAAATTAAATCTCCTAATAATCCAGCCAAGATGATAGATGTTAGGATAGTAAACTACACAAGATAGTTTTATATTGTATTAGTAGTAAAATAAATGGATATTATATCTTTATTTTCTGGTTGTGGAGGATTAGATTTAGGATTTAGTCAAGCTGGATTTAATGTTATCTGGGCTAATGAATATGACCGCTCAATTTGGCAAACTTATGAATCAAACCATCCAAAAACTATTTTAGAAAAAACAGATATTAGAAATATTCCATCTCATAATATTCCTGATTGTATTGGTATCATTGGTGGACCACCTTGTCAAAGTTGGAGTGAAGCAGGTGCCAAGCGGGGTATCAATGATAATAGGGGTCAGTTATTTTATGATTATGTCCGTATTGTGAGAGATAAACAGCCTTGGTTTTTTTTAGCTGAAAATGTTAGAGGAATCTTATCTACAAGACATACAGAAGCTTTTACTAGTATATTGAATCAGTTTCGAGATATTGGTTATGCAATTTCCTATCAATTACTAAATGCTAATAACTTCCTTGTTCCTCAAGACAGAAAGAGGGTTATAATTGTTGGCTATCACGAAAAAATCGGTGGTTATTTTCAATTTCCAGAAAGTGCAAGTAAAAGACTAACCTTAAAAGATGCAATTTACGATCTGAGATTAATTGAACCTAATAAAGTCAAAGACAAAATTGTTAATTCTCACAATAAAATTCCTAATCATGAATACTTAGATGCAGGATATTCTAGCATTTATATGTCACGAAATAGAGTTAGAAGCTGGCAAGAGCCTTCTTTCACTATTCAAGCTGGTGGAAGACACGCACCAATTCATCCTCAAGCTAATAAAATGATTCTTGTCGAAAAAGATAAAAGAATATTCGATCCAAATTCTCCTCAACCTTATCGCAGACTATCTGTTAGAGAATGTGCTAGAATACAAACTTTTCCTGATGATTTCATATTTAAGTATGACTATATCAATCACGGATATAAAATGGTAGGAAATGCTGTACCTGTAAATTTTGCCAAGTTCCTTGCCCAAAAAATTTATATAGATATGAAACACTATCTAGAAAGAGGAACTTGTGAGCATTTAAAAGCATTAGACTCTGCCAAACAAATGACTTTAATGTTTCCTGTTTGAGCATTGCCTAAAAACATTATTACTTACTTTTTATTGTTTCTCCAATTACTTTTGAATAAGGAATAGGTAATAGGTAAGCTGGTAACTTTCTTGTAGGGAAACTTTCGAGGGGTGTGCAGACACCTTCAGTACCAACCATAGCTTATCCTTCATCCTTGATTCTGAGTCCTTTCAATAAAGACTTTTGCAATAAGTCTCATCTCTAAGGAATGTATTTTATTTATTTACAATTACAATACAAGTATCTAGTCATTAAGCTGGAAAAAAATGAGAGTATTAAAACTACTTTTAGCGATCGCCTTGGCTGGCTTGGGAACAGCAGCTATATTTAAACCGCAATCAGTAATAGCAGCAGAAAGAATTACTTTTTCCTTGCCGATTCTGGGAGAATTTTACATATATCTAGATGATTTAGAAATTTTTGCCAAAGAAGGAAAAATCACCCGAAAATTTGCCTATTATGCTAATCGTCTGGATCAAGAAACTCTCAAACAATTGCGCCAAATCTTACAAACAAGTTTTGCAGTTGATCATGTTACTGTATATCGCCTGACAAATATGTCAATGGGAGAGGATTTTCTCAGGCGGTTGGGAAAGTTAGTTTATACTCATCCAGAAAGAAACGGTTTTTATGCTATTCGCTCCGCTCTAATTCTAGGAGCAGCAGAACCAGAAGGCTTAACAGCGATTAATTTTCTGCGCCATTTTCCCACAAAAGAGATGCAGCTAAATACCGATTTAATTTTTGCTGTAGTTCAAGAAACAAAAAACTTTTTTCAGTATAAAGATACCACAGTTACAGCGATCGCCGAACAAGCAGAGCAAGAAATAGCATCTCAAAAACCACCTAACTTTGAGAATTTGCCAGATTTAGGTCAATCAGGACCATATGAGGTAAGCACAACCACAATAACTTTTCCTATTCAAGATCTACGTCAAACTGTGGCTGGTTTTGTCGGTGCTTACGATCTAAATGCAGATATCTATCTACCAATAGGACTAGAAAATTCCGCACCTTTAACTGTTATAGCTCACGGTTTAGCTTCTCAAAAGTCTGATTTTGCTTATCTAGCCAAACATTTAGCTTCTCACGGTTACATAGTTGCTATTCCCGAACACAGTGGTAGTAGCAGTAGATATGCAGAGGCTTATCTACGAGGAGAAGTGGGGGTAGATGTCAGTCCTGTAGAATTTTACAGTCGTCCCCGAGATATTACCCATCTTTTAGACAAACTAGAAGAAAACCTAGATTTTCAAAGACGGATTAACTGGTCGCAAATTGGAGTTATCGGTCATTCTTTTGGGGGAACTACTGCTTTAATCACTTCTGGTGCGCGGATTAATTTAGCCAGAGTTACTAATATGTGCGATCAAGAACGCTTTACCCTTAATGTTTCTCTTTTCTTGCAATGTCGCGCTAGAAATTTACCACCAGGAAACTACGATTTACAAGATTCTCGCATTAAAGCTGTTGTGGCACTCAATCCTGTTACTAGCTCTGTATTGGGAATTGAAAGTATGAAACAGATCGATATTCCTACTCTGATAGTAGGTGGTACGATGGATTTTGTCTCGCCGTTTATTGAGGAACAAGTCCATCCTTTTTTGTGGTTAAAGACTCCTAATAAATATTTGGTGACAATAGTTAATGGAAGTCATTTTTCTACTATTAGCGAAGAAAATATTGCAGGTATTAACGACTTCTTCAAAGGCTTTCATCCCGAATTAAGTAGAAACTATCTTAAGGCTCTAAGTTTGGCTTTTTTTGAAGCTCATGTTCGCGATAGCGAACAATATCAATCTTATCTGACTGCTGCTTATGCTCAAAACATCAGCAACCCAAAATTACCATTGCATCTAATTCAATCTCTAACCCCAAAACAATTAGAATTAGCCTATGGCAATATTCCACCAACACCGCCCATTCCCGAATCTTTAATAGCTGTTGAACCCCAGCAAAATCGCGACATCCTAGCAGAAATCAAACAAACTGGTAGATTAAAGGTTGCCATGAGGACTGATGCTGCTCCTTTTAGCTATATAATGGGCGAGAATAATGATTTGGTTGGTTATTGTGCAGATTTAGCCGATAGTTTGAGCACTCGCCTAACTAAACAATTAAATATGTCTGCTCCCATAGAAGTAGTCAAGATACCTTCTTCTCTATCCAATAGATTTGAATTAGTAGAACAACAACAAGTCCATTTTGAATGTGGTCCTAATACCATCGTTCCTGACAAAGAAGGGGTAGTTTTTTCCGATCCCTTTTTTAGTAGTGGAACTCGTTTTTTAGTTACTAATGATAATGTCTCTAACTTCGATTTCAGTAGCCAACTCGAAGGAGTTAAGCTAGGGGTTGTTCAACCAACTACCACCAAAATGTTTTTGGAGCAAAACTATCCTGATGCGGAAATAGTTGTCTTTGAAGGCGCAGACAGCAAAAGTAAAGGAATACAAGCTGTTGATGATGGTAAGATTGATGCCTTTGTTAGTGATAGTGTTTTATTAACAGGGGAATTAGACTATCAGGGTTTAAATAGACACAACTATCAGACCATACCTGAAAATCCTCTAACTTGTGATTACTATGGACTAATTTTGCCTCAAGGTGATTCTCAATGGCGCAATACAGTTAATGTTTTTATTCGCGATCGCCCAGCCCAAAAAGTCTTTGATCAATGGCTTATAAACTACTATTCTGAAGCGATTTCTGATTTAGATTATTGCCAGAATCGACGGAATTGAATTTAGCCGAAACCCGCTCCCAAGGTGATATCTAATCTATATAAAATAAAATGTAAGAGTAAAAATTTTAGCAAACAAAGTTTTTTCATGTATATTTTGACAAGAATAACTAGCCAAGGGGCGATCGCATTAGGTTTGATACTGGTGAGTATTGATAGTTTGCCATTAAATGCCCAGAATAATACATCGGAAGATCACTTTTTAGGAGGTATCGAAGTAGAAAGAAATGAGGAGTGGAATTTTACTAGCGAAGACAAATTCTCTTCCATTAAAGATAATATTCAAGAACTTGAAGAATATAGTATTTCTGAATTGGATTTAGAAGCAGATACACAACTAATTGAAGAAGAATGGGGCAATAGAGGAGAGGTAGAAAATAATGCTATCAAACTAGAATTTTATGAATATTAATATTTCTGTTTTTAGCAAGAAGATATAGCCTTTTTCAAATTGGTAAAGTACAGCTAAAATATCTAACAATTACTAACTATCAACTTTTCATCAATCAACCATTAACTTTCAACCACGGTCTTGACTGTATCTAATTAAGAGGAGAAACAGTATATTAGGTTTCCAAATACAGCATTATAGAATGCTGTATATTATTTTGTAGCTTTTTATTACAAACCCTTTTAATCTCAAATTACATCTTTCTCAAAAACTAATAATTATGATTCCTTCTTGGTTAGCAATTGGTATTGTTACTTTAGCCGTTCCTTTTATTCTTAATCGCTTTATTGATCGTAGAGATTTTCGCTGGTTTAAACGGTTACGTCGTCCTGATTGGCTAACTTTTGAATGGGCAATTCCTCTGATTTGGACAACAATTTTTATTTGTGGTGCATGGTCTGCTTATAATGTGTGGGAAGTCGATCCTGGTACTTCATCCACTTGGTTATTAATGGGTTTCTACTTATTAGTAGAAGTAGCAATTTCCCTTTATACTTTGGTGATGTGTAAAACTCGCAGTCTTAGAGTGGGGACAATTATTGGCGGAACAGGTTTTTTCTTAGGAGCAATTTTAGCAGTAATGGTTTTACCTATATCTCCTACGGCATTTTGGCTGTTAGTTCCTTATTTACTCTGGAGTCCAGTAGGAACTTTTGTGACTTGGCAAATGATGCAGTTAAACCCTATTGATGTTTGATTTTTCCATCAGTTATCAGTTATCAGTTATCAGTTACTGCTCATCAGTCATCAGTTATCAGTTATCACTATTTCTCCTCCCCCAATCCCCCAATCCCCCAATCCCCCCCGGGAGGAGACTTAATATATCTAGGTATTGAAGCCAAAAGAGATCGGTTTTGTTGTGAAGTCTCCTTCCCGCCCCAATCCCCCAATCCCCATTAACTCTGACCTCTGACCTCTGACCTCTGACCCAATCCCCATTACCTCTGACCTCTGACCTCTGACCTCTGACCTCTGACCCAATCCCTATTGCCTTTTTACAGTCCTTATTTCCTGATGAGAGTGTTCATCATCGAATTAGGTGCGATCGCCTTATGATTATGGTTTGATGCTTTTTGGGGTTTGATTTCCGTACTAGTGAGCCAGACAAATGCGATCGCCGTAGTCAAAAATAAGGAACTCACAAGGGTGGAGACAAGAGTTAGTTTCGAGTTTGGTTCACTGGGTTCTCTAGGAACATTGGGTTCAATAGCTACCTGTATCTGAGGATAGACATGATATAAATTGCTTTCTGCTATTCTCAACTGAGCCAAATTGGAAGAATATATGCTTTCTGCAAACTTTAATTCTTGTTCTAGTTGTTTTAACAATGACTCTTGTTGAATCAGGCTATTTTCCTCCTCATCTAGCTGTGCTATGTGTCTGCCTAATTCCTCAACTAGTGCTTCTAATCCTTTAGTTTCTGATTGGAGAGCCACGATTTCTTGCAGTAAGTTACTTTGATAGGAATTATGGTGATTTCGTATCTGTAGGCTCAATTGTTGTAGTAATTCAGGAGATAAATTTTTACCCAATACAACCTTACCTCTTTCGAGTAAAGCATTTAGTAATGCTTGGGTTTTTTCTCTTTTATCAATTAATTGAGGATTGTTGGGCTGAAATCTAGATTCAAAGCTGATTAACTCCCCACTGCTTTGGGTGTATTCTCTTAGGTATTTTTGAAATAGAGAATCGGAGTGGAGAGCAAAAGCATCTTTAGCTAACTGGGATGATATACCCAAATTTTTGGAAAGTTGTTCGACTCTAGTTTGAGCTTGTCTGGATTGAGCAGCCAATTCTACTTTTTGTCTGCGGAGACTTTCTAAATTGAAAGATAAGTTGTCAACTTTATGCCCATAACCTAGTTTAACGTTAGCTTTGTAAGCAGACAATTTCTCACGAGCTAATTTCAGATTCTGCTCTGACTTTCTCAGACTCTTTTGCAAACCAGTATCAATTTGGCTAATTTGATCGTGTCGGAGTTCGTCTAGCTTATGTTCTAAACTTTCTTGTAGAGCGATCGCTTTTTTTTGAGCTTCTCTTGGGCTATCTCCCTTGATACTCAACTCCATCATGGTTGTGTTGTCCAGAATTTTCACCTCTGGTTTGCCAAATTCACTCCGATTCATACTTAGTCGATGGGCTGCTTGCTGGATTGTTTCTTTATTGCGGAGCAAATATTTATAGTTTTCCCTAGGATCGAAAACACTGTTAAGGGAAGAGGAATCTTTATTAGATCTGACAGAATTAATATCAGTAATACTCAAGCTATTATTGTTGTTGGTTGGTAAGCTAATTACCCATTTACTGGTATATACAGGACTTTTAAAGGTTAAATACAGAATTGCTATTGTCCAGAGCAAAATATTTCCCCCCAACCAGTAAGGGAGATAGGATGTCCAATTTTTGCGATAATCACGAGGTGGATGTTTGCCATTGACTAGTGAATCGAATTTGTCTAGAGATAGAGGCTGGATTCCCCTAGGGTTGAAGCGAGCGCTGCTACCCAATAAAGGAGTAACTGGCTCGCTAGTAATAAAAGGAGTTACCTTATTCAGTAATCCAGGTCCAAATTGAGCGTAACCACGATACACAAAGCGAATTGCTGCTTTTAGCTCATTAGCGGGGGTATTCTTCAATAAATAACCCATTGCTCCAGCTTGTAATGATTGATTGATATATTTATCTTCAGCGTGCATACTGAGAATGATGACTTTAATCCCTGTAAAGTCTTTCTGAATGATGCGAGTTAGAGTTACCCCATCCAGAGAAGGCATCTCTAAATCTACCAGTATCACATCAGGCTGAAATCTCTTGACTTGCTTGATGGCATCATATCCATCTTTAGCAGTACCCACCACTTCTAAATCTGGTTCTATTTGCAACTTTATTGCTAGTGTTTCACGAATACTTTTTTGATCGTCAACAATTAAAATACGAATCATTTTTTTTCACTAATTATTATCAAGGTTTGTAATATTAATTTTCGATTTTTAAATCATCACTTAGCTGCTTTTTATTCCTTAATTGATAATAAATTCCTCTCCCGTCAGTCCCTGCAAATACTAGCCCTGCCATCTTTTTACTAGCCTCTATTTCTACTAAGGCTCTTGGTGAAGACTCTGCATAACTAATTTGTAACCATTTTTTTCCTCCATTTAGTGATGTAAATAATCCTGATTTTCCATTAGTTAAAGTTCCATAAAGATAAATACTATAAGGAATTTCTCTTTCTAGAGATTTTCCGACAGATATTAAATGGGCTGTTTTGACAGATTCAATTTTACTAAAAGATTCACCTCCATCCTGTGATTGATAAAGTCCTTGATTATTCAAACTCAGCCAAATTTCTCCTTCCTTTGTTGGCATGGTTTGTAAAACATATTTATCTGCTATAGGTAAGGTTTTTCCTATAGTTTGAAATGATAAACCTCCGTTATCACTACGATAAAATTTACCACGATCATAGTAGTAAAAGCGATCGCCGTTTAACCCATCCTCAGCTAGGGGTTGATTCCAATTCCAGGGTCCTTTTATTCCATCGGGTAAACCTGATACCTGATGCCAGGAATTCCCACCATCACTAGTAACTAGGGGTTGAGCCTCACTGTTAATTACCACAAAATGATCGGGATCGAGAGCGGAAATTGCTACTCTCAAGGGCATAGTATCAGCAGGAAATTTTTCCCACAACTGCCACGTCAAGCCCCCATCATGAGAAGTAGCTCCTTTGTAGGTAGAACGCCATCTTTGCCCCCCAACTCTGACTAGGCGTTGGGGTTGAATTATACAGTAAGCAATATCATAAGTATCTTGAAAATATTTGTCTAAATAATCTTTACCAGTAAGACTCAGATTTAAAATCTTGTTACTTGCTTGATAACCCAAGCGTTTTTGGGGATAGCTATTGAGGTTTTGATGATAAAACCCTTCTTGCTCCGCGATTCCACTCAAAAGAATTGCCCCTTCTGGTGGAGCCAGAAGAGCTAGAGCTACAGTTTGTTCAATACCAGCAACATAGTTTTGCCATTTAACAGGATTAGCTTTAATATTATCGGTACGCCACAGGCTAAACCAATCACTCATCCAAACCCGGTGGGAATTTTTCGGGTCAAAGGCGATCGCCGATGGATGATCGCTAAAGAATTCATCCCCTAACCAAGGAACAGTGTTCTTAATCTTAAATTTTTTACTTGTCCAACTTTTACCCCGATCGCTGGAGTAGTAAATTTTAGCATTTTTTGTTTCTCCCTCACTGACAATCAGCTTTTTCGATTTTCCAGGGTGAAGGCTCAAACCATTAAAAGCCTTGGGCAATAACATTTTAGGAGTAATATCGTGCCATTTTCCCTCAGCGTATTGACTGACTTGGGGTGCATCTTCACTCGTAGCATAGAGCCGACTATCTGTAGCCACTGCTAGCTGCATCACTTTAGTGGGACCTGCTTTTAACTTCCACCAAGTTATTCCACCATCATCAGATTGATAAACCCCGTCATTATAAACACTGGCATAAACTAGGTTTTCTATATTGGGGTCAAAGGCGATCGCTAGTATGCCAATTCTGTTATTAGTGTCAATGGGGAGTTGCTTAACTTGATTCCAAGTCATTCCGCCATCAAGCGATCGCCACAAGCCATCTTGGCGAGAGCCGAACAAAAGTAAATTAGAATTCATTGGGCTTACTACCAAGCGATTACCAGCCCAGGGTTTTGTTTCATCTCCCCCCATTGCTAAAGATAAATTGCATTTTTGCCAAGTTGTACCTCGGTCAAAAGATTTATAGATAGTTCCTAGTTCTGAGATATATTTACCTACCGCAATATATACAATATCAGGATCGTTGGGGTCAACAGCCAAAGCTTCTCCTCCTGAATAGGGGTCATAATCCCAATTGGCTAAAGGGAGAGAGTTAGTGATAGGAAGCCATTTTTGCTCCTCTTTTTGCCAACGAAAAAACCCTGCGTTATTAGTTCTGATATAAACTAAGTCTGGCTCTAACGGATGGGTATAAATTCCTGTGATGTATCCCCCTCCGCCAATAGCTACAGGATGCCATCCAGATGATGGATTTACTGGAAGAGTGGGAGACTCACTTACCAGATTACTCTTACTGTTAATGTTGCTCTGATGGGATAAGATAAAATGTCCGCTAACTACTATTAGTAATGACAATACAGCCACACACCAGTAGGGATAAGAGAACCAAATTTTGATTATCTTTTTAACGGCATTCATATCTTTTTTTTATCTAGGGAATTACTTAATTTAATCAATTCCAATGAGAATTAAATTAAAGTTTTAGGACTTTAACTCTAAAATCAGTGATATCTCTGATGTTTTTGAGCCAAAAATGTAGTTTTATATGATTTTTGAGAGTAATAATCTCAATAATACGAGGTTTTACTCAAGTGATATGTAATTTGATACTGTTTTTCAGTAAGATATCACAGTTTATAAGGAATTACACTTAGTTAATATAGTTAATATAGTATAGAATCAACTCTATAGATCTCAATTTAGACACAAAGTCTTTTGCCACAAATAATTTGAAGAGTACAAAAGAATGATTAAATTGGTGCATATTCCTAGCATTTTGGTGGGGATTCGCTTTGCAATTTCCCCCTTACTGGTTTTAGATGCTCTAGATCATGACACCAATTTAATTTTCATCATTGGTTATATCATTGCCGTACTTTCAGATATTTTTGATGGAATCCTAGCGCGTCGCTTAGAGGTTAGTACAGTTCAACTGCGTCAAGCAGATAGTTGGGCTGATATCTGTTTGTACTTGTGTGTTGCTATTAGTGTCTGGTTAGTGCATCCCGAGGTGCTTCTCGATTTTCAAACCCCTTTGGTGTTCGCAATAGCTGCACAACTTACCTTGTTCACCATTAGTCTCATCAAGTTTCAAAAATTCCCTAGCTTCCATACCTACACCGCTAAAATATGGGGATTAACATTACTGGTAGCAACATTAGGATTATTTGGTTTTAACTACTCTAAAACTCTGTGGTTAGCGATCGCATTTTGTCTGATCAATAGTATAGAAGAAATTATGATGACCCTATTATTACCCGAATGGAAATGTGATATTCTCAGCATCTTCCACGCCATCAATCTACGCCAAACCTGGAAATAAATATGGGGACTGGGGAGATAGGGGGACTGGGAGAGTCGAGAGACTGGGGAAGTAATACTTATTACTTATTACTTATTACTTCCTCATCCTTTATCCCCCATCCTTTTTTTCCATCCGCTAATTAAAATCTAAACAAATCTGTTTAGGCGCATTCCTAACGGTTAGAATGCTAGCTTGTGGACTTTAACCACTTCCAGAAGTGCCATATAAGCTTGCTGCATAACCCCTTCTTACAAGTAAGAACTCATTATGGAGCTTGACCTCTGGCTGCCCGTTAAGCAAGCTATTTCTTATTGTTTTTTAATAAGGTATAGGGCATGAAGC
>JASJCP010000013.1 GCA_030065935.1 Xenococcaceae cyanobacterium MO_167.B27 | reverse complement strand
TTGTAGTGATAATCGAATTAGTTTGCGCTGTATGTGATCCTTAATCAAAGGTGCTAAGACATAGGTGCGATCGCATTTAGTTACTAGCGATCGCTGAGTTAAATGATTCAGTGCTTCTAATAGGTTAATGATTTTAGAGAGGGGTTGTTCTATTTTGACCATTAATGTTTCGTAAGTGTTAGTCATAGAGTCTATAGCTAACCAATGAATTATCTCTTTTTCCAGACGGGATAAATAGTTGATACCAATTCTCAAAAATAGTTAGAGATAGTATTGACAGATATCCGACCATTTTAGCTGGAAATTATTGTCGTTAAAGTTATCAGGAAAAATGTTATCTACATTAGTTTTATTGAATTCTCCTAAAGTTAATACTCGCTTAAGAAATGGCTTTCTGGAAACTATCCAAGATTGTCCCCCAAGAAAAATTAGTTTTGGCACTAATATAACCTTGTTGGGCTAAAAAAGAGCCTAAAGCACGATCGCTGATTAACTTCTCTATTTGAATTTTCAAGGCGTTATAATCCCCTGGAGGAAATAACAAACCAGTTTTTTCTGGTTCAATTAACTCTAGTGCGCCTCCAGCAGCAGCAGCAATGACAGGGCGTTGAGCTAATTGTCCTTCTACTATTACTCTCCCAAAAGGTTCTGGCTCGGTGGAGGTATGAACAATAATGTCACAAGCTTTCATTAGGGGTGGTATGTCATTACGAAATCCTAACCAATGAACTCGACCTTGTAATTCTGGCTCATCAGCTAAAGTTTTCAGATAAGATACATATTCTTGCTCGCCAAATAAAGCATCTCCCACTAAGATAATGTGAACTTGGGGTAGTTGTTTGATTGCGGATAATAATATGTGTTGTCCTTTCCAGGGAGAAAGCCGACTAAATAATCCTACTAGGGGAACATCATGGATATTTAACTGAGTTCTAATCTTCTGTGCTTGTTCTAAAGAAGCTGTTTCAAAAGGCTCGCTATGAAAGCCATTATAGACAACACGGACTAATTCTGGTTTGCCTCCAGCAGCCACAAAAGCTTTACCAGTAGCCTGGGAATTAACTATTACTCTAGTAGCAAATTGATTGGCGAGAAATATTGCAATACTACGATTAAGACGGCTAAAGTGTCGAGCCGTCAGAATATCCCGCAAGTGCCAAACTACTGGAGGACTACCCCTTAAAGTTGCTAAAGCAGCAGTGACAAAAGCTTTTTGAGAGTTAGCGTGTATTAAATCAAAGTTTTGGGCTTTTTGTCTAATCTGACCAGCTAGCCACCACAGTTCGGGTAAACTTTTAATGGCTTTGATGCCACCAGAACTACGCAGATTAAGAGTTTCTGAACTGGCTTTGGCGATCGCAACTGGAATTCCCCTACTGGCTAAAGTCTTTTTCAAAGCACCATCAGAAAATAATAGTACCTCACTCTGGTTCCCATAAACAGTTACCAAATCAAGCAAACTTAGTTCTGCACCTCCTAGAACAGCAGTATGATCTACAAAGAGAATTTTGGGTTGTTTCTTCGCTCCTTGCTTCTGAAGACTCCCAATTTTAATATTTTGAGTCATTTTCCGCCTTAATGTTGTAGTGATAATCGAATTAGTTTGCGCTGTATGTGATCCTTAATCAAAGGTGCTAAGACATAGGTGCGATCGCATTTAGTTACTAGCGATCGCTGAGTTAAATGATTCAGTGCTTCTAATAGGTTGATGATTTTAGAGAAGGGTTGTTCTATTTTGACCATTAATGTTTCGTAAGTGTTAGTCATAGAGTCTATAGCTAACCAATGAATTATCTCTTTTTCCAGACGGGATAAATAGCTGAGTTCAAAATTTAGCAAATTATCTATTTCTTCAAGGGACACGATATTTCTCATCGATTCTTCAGTAATAATTTCAGGCAATTTTTCGAGATTACTAGCAACAATCTTGAGTAGTTGAGGATTATAAAGATAATATTGACAGATATCAGACCATTTTAACTGTAAATTATTGTGGTTAAAGTTATAAGGAAAGAGGTTATCTACATTAGTTTTATTGAATTCTCCTAAAGTTAATAATCGCACTCTGTCTTGTCCATAGTAATTCAAAGGTTTAAGATTAATTCTGCTAGTAATCACTAACAAAGTTTTATTATCGGTAGTAATAATCGAGCGAATCAATTGCCCATACTGCTCATAATCTTGACGGTAGTAAGTTGCTGAATCTGTACATTCAAGTACTTCTTGTAAGCCATCCAAAATTAACAGACATCGGTAATTGCGTAGATAAGAAAGCAATTCTACCAATAAAGCTTCAAAAGAAACAGATTCATTGATGAAACTAGAAACTAAAGAAGAATCAAAAACCTGAAGACTGATTTTCAGCAATGTCTCCACAGGAGGAGTATTTTGCACTGATAACCAAACAACATAGTCAAATTGCTTTTGTTGTTTGTAGGCGAATTTAGTAGCTAAAGTAGTTTTACCAGAGCCGATCATTCCTGATATTAAAATACAACGACAGCGATGGTCTTTACTCAATTCAACTAAAGGCTGTATATCATCGTCATTGTCTAGTAAATGTGAAATATCAGGGGCAGTTGTCCAATTATTTTTATTGACTATTTTGGTTAAAGTTTTTTCTCTGGAGTTATAAGACTTGTCGTTATCAATGGACTGAGAAGACGCAATGACTATTCTTCTGATAAAAGCTACAAAATTACTTTTATTAACTGGTTGATTAAAAGATTGAGAAATCAGTTTCCAAAGCTCACAACCTGCACTCTTAATATATTCTGATTCATAGTTATAGGCTCTAGCAATTTCTGTATAGGTTTTTCCTTGCCAAGTTTCTTTGAGGATAATCTCTTGTAATTTATTGAGATATGAGGGCTTTATTCCATTATCGATAATCTCAATAACTGTTTCAAAGTCAATTGCTGCACCAATCATCTTATATTAAATATTTTTTTGTGTTATAGGCAGGAATATTGAAATATTAAGGCATTTTATGGATAAAATGAGCAAAATCAAGCTTAAAACTTGACTATAATCCAATAATGTCGTTCTTAATAATCTTGACTCCTTAAATGTTTAATCTCATCTTATCAACAAATTAATAATTTAAATTCTATTGATTTTAACGGTAAAACGATAAATTCTAGAAAAGTTGATTCTTAGTTTCTTAAAGTTTATGTAAAATTACCTAGGTAAATTTACAGTTTATATAAACACCTTAAAAAGAAATTTTAGGGGATGTTTTTAAGCCATAGGTATTGAGCTTCCTTGTCTTCAGACAATCTTACTTTTATCTAACCATTGTGTTACCTACAACCCAAGACGACTCACAGTATGATAAAAATACTTAAATACATTGTAATAAGAGCCAAACCTTATTATCGTAATAATACTGAACTCACATCTTGAACTAGTACTTTAATACTGAATAACAGGTGTTAGGTACTAGGTAATAGGTGTTAAGTTAGGGATTTTTTAATTATTTTGTATAAACACGATATATTGCGTCTGTACCACCAGGATTAATGGGACTTTTTCCGTAATAACTCCTCTTGTAAGGACGCAAGCCTTGGGCGGATACTTCTTTTTTCTTAACCTAAAACCTAAAAACTGAGATATTTTCATGTATGAGTGCAAGATATCAACTAAAGCTTTATTACATAGACGGAAAAAAAGCAATTTTCTAGATTTGTTGACGGATGGGGTTCAACATAATGTTCCAAATCAAATACTTGGGGGCTACTGAAACTAAGCAATGATGAAAGTAGCTCTAGTACATGACTATCTAACTCAAAAAGGAGGAGCAGAAAGAGTATTTAGACTCCTATGCAGACATTTCCCTGATGCGGATATCTATACTTCTTTGTATTATCCCGAAAACACAATTAATTTAGAGCATCGCAGGGTAAATACAACTTTTTTGCAAAAAATACCAGGTTCTCATCATTATTTCCGTTTATTTGCTCCTCTATACTACCCTGCATTTCGTAGCCTAAATTTTCAGGAATACGACCTAATTATTAGCAGTAGCTCTAGTTTTGCCAAAGGGGTTCGGAAACGACCAGGAGCAATGCACATCTGCTTTTGCCATAATGTAACCCGTTTTTTATGGGATACAGATACTTATCTGGAAGAAAATACTAGTTACAAAAAGTTTTCTCCCTTAATTAATCCCGTACTGGAATACTTGCGAGAGGCTGACTTAACTTACGCTCAAGAACCTGACCTGTACATTGCTAACTCTAGTACGGTAGCTAAAAGAATCGAAAAAACATATAAACGTAAAGCTTTAGTAATTAATTATCCCATCGAAACTAATAAATTTATGTTTTCGGCTCAAAAAGAAGATTTTTATGTAATGTCTTCTCGTTTCATTAGCTACAAAAGAATTGATCTTGCTGTAGAAGCGTTTAACTGGCTAGGATGGCCCCTAGTAATTATTGGGGATGGACCAGAAAGAAAGCAGATTGAGTCTAGAGCTTTAGAAAATGTCAAATTTTTAGGCTACGTCGATGACCAATGGCGGACTCATTTAATGGCAAAGGCTCAGGCTGTTATTGTTACTGCTCTTGAAGATTATGGCTTAGTTCCTATAGAAGCTAATGCCAGTGGGACACCAGTTATTGCTTATGGTGCAGGAGGGGTTTTAGACACTCAAATTTCAGGAAAAACAGGAATCCTGTTTAAGCCACAATCACCCGAAGCATTACATACCGCTTTAATTGAAGCCAAAGCTACAGATTGGGATTACCATCAAATTCGCCATCATGCAGTCAGTAATTTTTCGGAGTCCATATTTTTCCAGCAAGTAAGGCAAATCATACAAGAATTTTGTGGAAAATCTGTAGTTAAAGCTTTAAATCTCAAGTCAGATTTGGCATTAGGAGCAAATTAAAAGATGATTCAGAGTAACAATAACTGGGAAGAAAAAGAGCTAGGAGCAGATTTAGGTTATGGAGAATTATTGAAAATCCTGTGGCGTAGGCGTTTTTGGTTTTTAGGTGTCTTTGCTGGAGTGATAACTCTGAACACTTTGATAAGTTTACAAAAACCATCAATATATATGAGTTCGATGCAACTTTTGGTCGAACCTAATTATCAGGGGAACACAGACAGTCAGGAGGAGTTTAGTGATTATGGAGTCGAAATTGACTATGCTACCCAAATCAACTTGATGCGTAGTTCGGGATTGCTCAAGAGAGCAGTTACAAAGCTGCAAGCACAATACCCAGATATGACTATTGAGGAACTTAGAAGATCTCTTGATATTTATCAATTAATAGAGGGAAAAACCGAAACTAAGATCATCGAAGCTGATTATGTTGGTAATAGTCCGACACTCACCAAAGAAGTTCTAGAGAAGATCAAAGCAGTTTATTTAGAATATAACCTGGAACAACAAGAAAAGCGTCTTCAAGATGGTTTGAGTTTTATTAATAATCAAATCCCCGAAGCCCGTCAAGATTTAATTCAAACAGAATCGAGTATAACTGAATTACGCAATCGCTATAATCTGATCGACCCAGAACAAGAAGCAGCAGTTATTTCCGACAGATTAGGAAATATTAAACAACAAAGAGAATCTCTGAAAGCTGAGTATCAAGATATTAATGGTCGCTACCTTAATTTACAACAACAGTTAGGGACTTCAGACAACAATCTGACTACTTCAACTCGTTTAACTCAGTCCGAACGCTATCAAAACCTGCTCAACGAATTACAAACAGTAGAATTGGAATTGGCACAACAACGGGCTAGGTTTACCGAGAAGAATCCCATTATTCAAGATTTGTTAGCTCAAAGATATAGTAAACAAGGTTTACTCAGGAAAGAAATAATTAAAGTTTTGGGAGCAGTTCCCCCTCAGTTAAATTTAGACTTGGAATCCCTCCAAAAACAGGGACAATTGGGAGAATCGGAAACCGATGTTTTGGAAACCTTAACCCAATTAAAAGCACAGTTGAAGGGGATTGAAGAAAAAGAGCTTAGTTTGGCTCAAACAGAGCAATCACTAAGCAAACAGTTAAATGAGTTCCCCAAAATTATTGCTGAGTACAACAGTTTAGTACAAGAAGCAGAAGTGAAACGCAATACTCTACAAAGACTCCTAGAAGCTAAACAAGAATTTGGGATTGAAATCGATCGCGGTGGTTTTAATTGGCAAATAGTCGAACCTCCTAGTGATGGTGTTCTGATATCTCCGAATATACAACGAGATTTATTACTAGGGATTGTAGTTGCTTCAGTGCTTGGCGGTTTTGCTGCGTTTGTGCGAGAAGCTTCAGATAATCGTGTGTTCGATCGCAAACAGATTGAGCAACAAGTTTCCCTTCCCGTTTTAGGGACTATTCCCAGAGAGCCTTTAGAAAAAAATAATAATCATTTTTTAGCTCAGTTACCATTGTCTCCCTCTAAATCCCTAAGAGATATCCTAGGATGGCAACCCTTTCAGGAATCCGTAGATATTATCTATGAGAATCTTCAACTCTTAAATTCTTATTCTGCCATCAAATCCTTGACAGTTACTAGTGCGATCGCCCAAGAAGGTAAATCAACTCTTATCTGTGGTTTAGCTGCTAGTATCGCTCGCCGTCAGCAAAAAGTTTTGATTATTGATGCTAACTTACGTTCTCCTCGTCTGCATCAAGAGTTTGAGCTCATAAATCGTGATGGTCTTTCCGACTGGTTAGCAGGAGGAAACAAAATTCCTACAATTCATAGCATACCTTTATTAGGAGAAACCATTGACCTAATCGTGGCTGGTTCTCAAACTGCTGACCCAGTTAAATTACTCAGTAATTCTAGATTTCCAGAACTGATTAGAAATCTAGAACAACACTACGATCTAGTGCTTGTGGATACACCTCCCATACTCGGTACAGTAGATGCGATTAAAACTGCATCCTACTGTAGTGGTGTGGTTATAGTATCCCGTCTCGATACAGTAAAAATTGCTGAGTTCACCGAAGCTACTAATTTAATGACTAAGTTCAATTTATTGGGAGTAGTAGTTAATGACTCAAAAGAAGTCCGCAAGGAAAGAAGACAACAGTTTTTACTTTCCCAAATAAGTAACATGAATTAATTTAAGTGTGAGGAATATTCTATGGTGTCTCAAAAAGTTGTACTGACTACTTCCAAAACCTTAGTTTTAGAGCTTGACTCTTCTAAAGTTGAACCTTACTTACCCCCCTGTAGTTTGCAATGGCGCGACAAAACACTTTGGGTCAAAGCTATTCAAGATAGTTCTCAAGATGTTTTACCTGCATTGAAACTCAGAGAATGGTTAAAAGACTGTCTCCAAAATTCTATAGTTGAGCAAGTTTGTCTTGATTCTGGGATGGAAAAAAAAGCAATCAAGTTATGGGCGAAACTGTGTCGAGAGTGTAACAAACCAGTTTTTCTAGTTTTGCCTTCCCAGATAAAAGCCCTCAGTGACCAAAAGCCTATTTATTGGAACATTAAAAGACTCATGGACTGGTTGGTTGCTGCTATTTTATTATTGCTGTTGAGTCCAGTAATGTTGATATTAGCTGCTGTGATTAAAATCTTGACTCCAAAGCCAGTTTTCTTGCGTCAGTGGCGAGTGGGGAATCAAGGTCAACTGTTTCAAGTTTATAAGTTTCGTACCATATTTAGCGATGGCGAACCACAACCACATCCCATTATGGGCGATCGCCTAGAATTAGAAAAACTCGAAAAGAAGCCTCCAAGTAGCTCCCTGGGTGAGTGGTTACGCAAATATAGTCTCGACAAATTACCTCTACTGTTTAACGTCTTGCGAGGGGAGATGAGCTTAGTTGGACCTCGTCCTTGGGGTTTGTATAACTCTTTACGTCCACAGAAACTAGGTCATACAGCACTTCCTGGTCTTACAGGTGCTTGGCAAATAGCAAGAAATTCCCATCTTTTAGATTGGGATGCAGTTACTCAATGGGATCTGAACTATTTAAACAGTTGGTCTTTGGGTCAAGACCTAAAAATTCTCCTAATGACTATTCCTAAAGTTATTTTCGGTTCAGTACTTACTAAATAATTTTATGCAAATACTTTTAAAATTGACTTATTTCGGGCGCAGTATCATTAAAGCTACCAATTTATGGCGGGATAATTATCTAATTTTGCGAGAATTTCGCTATTTCCCTTGGCTAGCAATTATTGCTTTAGTGGCTATTATTGTTGGAGCTTTATTAGAAGGGGTTACAGTTGGGGTAATTGCCTCATTTTTACAAGGATTAACCAATACCAGTGAACCACCAATTGAGACAGGGCTGAGATGGCTAGATGTTCATGTATTGGCAACAGAAGCCTCTCCTACAGAGCGAGTTTATCGCTTGTCAATTCTCATTTTATTAGTGGTATGGTCGCGCTCTTGTTTAACTTATATTGGCAATTTTTATTCTAAGCTTTGTGAGTTTAATTTATTAACTCGTATTCGTCAGCGTATTTTTGAACAACTGAAAAATATTAGCTTAAGTTACTATTCCCAAACTCGCTCTGGGGAGTTGATCAACACCATTACCAGTGAAGTCAATGGACTGAAGCAAGCTTTTAGTACTTTTAGTGCGTTAATTACAAGAGGTTCTACTCTAATAGCTTATGTAATTTCGATGTTCTGGGTTTCCTGGCAACTTTCCCTTGCTGCAATTATGCTTTTTGCTCTGTTGTCAGTAGCTTTATCTAACCTGATTGCTAGAGTCCGAGAAGCTAGTTTCGCAGTACCAAAAGCTAATGGCAAGATAATTTCCGTGGCTATGGAATTTATCAACGGAATTCGTACAGTTAAAGCTTTTGCTACTCAAGATGTTGAAAGTGAACGTTTTGAGAAAGCTAATCAAGAATGGATTGAAGCCAATGTTAAAGTCGCATCAATTGCCTCGGGAGTAAAACCCCTAGGGGAAGCAGGAGCAATTACAATTCTGATTGTTATGGTTATTACCGCTTTCCATCTTCTGATTAATCAAGGAATTTTGCGAGCAACTTCTTTACTAACTTTTATGTTTATCTTGTTTCGTATGATGCCCTTAGTATCTCAGGTTAATCAAGCCCGAGAAAAATTAAGTAGTTTTCAGGGTTCGATCCACAATATCAAGCAAATATTACGAACTGATGATAAAACCTATTTAACCAATGGTCATCGCAAGTTCTACGGCTTACAACATCGCATTGATTTTGTCTGTGTGGATTTCAGCTATGAGCTAGGCAATCCCGTATTGCGTAATATCACTTTATCAATCGAAAAAGGTAAAACTACGGCTTTGGTTGGAGGCTCGGGGGCTGGTAAGACTACTCTAGCAGATTTAATTCCTCGTTTTTATGACCCTACCAGGGGTCAAATTTTGTTGGATGGTATCGACTTAAGAGAATTTGAGATTAATTCTTTGCGCCGTCAAATAGCGGTAGTGAGTCAGGATACTTTTATTTTTAACAACACAATTGAATACAATATCGCCTATGGCAGTCATAATCCTAGCCAACAGGAAATTATTAGAGCAGCAAAACTCGCTAATGCTTGGGAATTTATCCAAGATTTACCAGAAGGTTTAGAGACAGGGTTAGGAGATCGTGGTGTGAAACTTTCAGGAGGTCAAAGACAAAGAATTGCGATCGCTCGCGCTTTATTAGAGGATCCTGAAATCTTAATTCTTGATGAGGCTACCAGTGCATTAGATTCTGTTACCGAAAGATTGATTCAAGAATCCCTAGAAAAACTTTCTGTCGGACGAACTGTAATTGCGATCGCTCATCGTTTATCAACCATTGTTAAAGCGGATAAAGTAGTTGTACTAGAGGGAGGAAGAGTTGTCGAGCAAGGAAATTATCAAGAGTTGTTAGCACAACAGGGTAAGCTATGGCACTATCACCAGATGCAGTATCAACTGAAATCTACTTCTTAAGTTAATAGTGATTGTTAATTGCTAAAAAGTTAATTGCTACTAACTAATAACTACTAACTAATAACTACTAACTAATAACTACTAACTACTTGCTACTTATTAATTGCTAATTATGAAAATTGCTGTAATTGTTAATCGCTTTCCTGTTGTATCAGAAACATTTATCATGAATCAAATTCTAGGAGCGATAGAGCGGGGTCATGAAGTACATATTTATCCTCTAACTCTTCATAACCCGTCGGGTAATCTTTCTCAAATGTCTCAAGTCCTAGAAAAATATAATCTTTTCAATAGCATATCCTACCCGCCTACCATACCCCAAAACTACTTATTACGCCTGTTAAAGGGTTTCGGGTTGCTGTTGGCAAATCTCCATCGAGGCTCTATGGCTTGTTTGTCTTTGTTGAATTTCTTTAAATATGGTCAGCCAGCTTATTCTCTGTGGCTGTTGTATCAAGGAATCTCAGTTAGTGGTGGTTCTTATGACGTTATTCACAGTCAGTTCGGTTTTTTAGGCTCTAAAGCACTATTGTTTCGGAATCTCGGTATTCTTCAAGGTAAATTAATTACCTCGTTTCGTGGTTACGATATCAGTCAATATGTCCAAGAGCATGGGGATAGGGTCTATGAACAATTGTTTGCTGAAGGAGACTTTTTCTTCGCTAACTGTGAATTTTTTAGACAGCAAGCGATTAAACTTGGCTGTGATCGGGAAAAAATTGTCGTTCATGGCTCGGGTATTGATTGTTATAAGTTTGCCTTTAGTCCCCGCCATTTTCCTGCTGATGGTAAGATTCGTCTTGCCACTACAGGTCGTCTCATAGAAAAGAAAGGAATCGAATATAGCATTCGTGCGATCGCAAAAGTCGTTCAAAAATCCCCCGAAATTGAGTACAACATCATCGGCGATGGAGCTTTAAGGGAATCTTTCGAGCAACTAATCTCAGAACTCAATCTGGGTCATATTATCAAACTGCTAGGAGCGAAGCAGCAACAAGAAATTATTAAAATTCTCGACCAATCTCATATTTTTATTGCCCCCAGTGTAACAGCAGCCAACGGCGATCGCGATGCTCCTATTAACACTTTAAAAGAAGCAATGGCAATGGGATTACCCGTGATTAGTACCTATCATGGTGGTATTCCAGAACTAGTAGAGGACGGGGTTTCTGGCTTCCTCGTTCCTGAACGAGATAGTAATGCGATCGCCGATAAAATTAGTTATCTCATCGAACATCCAGAATGTTGGGGGGAGATGGGTCAAGCTGGTCGCAGTTGTGTCGAAGCAAAATACGATATGAACAAACTCAACGATGAGCTAGTAAAAGTCTATGAGCAACTAATGAATTCAGAAATACCCTAATGAAGTTACAACACTCTAGTAATTTGGCATCAAGCTTAAGAGCAACTGGCAATTCTGTATTGGACTCAGAACCAATCTATAGATATCTCGCAATTAAAATCGCAAAATTTAACTTACGAGTAGCCCGATGAGCAATCCTTTAATCAGCATTATTATTCCAACCTACAATCGTCCTTATTTACTATCTCGCGCCGTTAAGAGTGCCTTGGAACAAACAGTGGAAGATTTTGAGGTCATTGTTGTTATTGTTCAAGAATAATATAACTCATGTTTAAATTAGTAGCTTCCACCAATTTTAAGAGTTAAGAAACACAAGAGAAACCAAGATTGACTATGTTAGCGGAACAATTACCTGAAAAAATTCGTCCTCATACCCGATATTTCCCAAATTGGCTGCGATTTTTGCTGACTATTCTGATAGCTTTGGGCATTTTTTTGCGATTTTCTAACCTAGATATCAAAGTCTTCTGGGTTGATGAGGTAATTAATAGCCATTACAGTTCAGGCTATAGAGAGATTGATATAGGAAATCAGGTAAAAGCTTGGAATGGTCAAGATATTAGTATTCAAGAATTACACAGGTTTCAATCTCCTAATTCTGAAACAAACTCAATTGATGTCATTAAAGCCTTAGCAATTGAAGAGCCTCAAAGTCCCCCATTATATTATCTGTTACTAAGGTGGTGGATGCAGTTATTTGGTGATTCGGTGGCAGTTAGAAGAAGTTTATCAGCTATCTGTAGTTTATTAGCTTTTCCTTGTCTTTACTGGCTCTGTTGGGAATTATTTAGATCGTCCTTAACTGGATGGATTGCAATGGCATTGTTAGCTGTTTCACCCTTTCACTTAATTTATGCTCAAGAGGTACGTTATTATGCAGCCTGGACAGTCCTGATTTTGTTGTCTAGTGCAGTATTTCTCTGGGCAATTCGACATCAAAAAAAATGGCATTGGTCTGTTTATGCGATCGCTCTATCTACAGGTTTTTACACTTATCCTTTGACTGGATTTGTCGCTATATCCCACGGAATTTATATAGTTGTTCTTAATAAATTCAGACTGACGAAATCTGTTATTAATTACTTGTTAGCTTTATCTGCTAGTATCATCAGTTTTTTACCCTGGATAATTTTTCTAGTTCAAAACTCCCATAAAATGTCTAAGTGGAGGCAAGTAGAAACTTCTTTGGTTGCCCTAATTAAACATTGGATATCTTGTCTAGAAATTGTTTTTTGGGATTTTCATAAAATTAGTCTTGCAAATTCCAGCTACATCACTTCCTCCCTATTAGATGACTCTTTAAAGATATTTCTCCTAATAATAATCGGATATGCAATCTATTATCTATACCGTTATACCCCAAAAGCAACTTGGTTATTTGTTTTAACTATAACCATAGTTCCCTGGTTGATCCTCATCTTGCCTGATTTAATCGTAGGAGGAATCCGCTCAACTATTCCTAGATATTTGATTCCCAGTTATCTTGCTATCCAGCTAACTCTGGCTTATCTTTTTGCCTCTAAACTTGATTCTAAAATATCCAGTATTCGAGAACAGAATTTATGGCGTATCGTTATGAGTATAATGATTTCAATTAGCCTGATTTCTTGTATAGTTATTTCTCAATCAGAAGTATGGTGGAACAAGAGTAATAATGTCGATAACCCATCTATAGCTAGAATTATCAATCAAGCTTACAATCCAGTTTTAATTGGCAGACTAACGGAAGATAGTGGCAGAAGCATTATATCTTTAACCTACGATCTTGACCCCAAAGTTCGATTGCAATTAATCTATGATGAGTTGAGTTTCCCTAAGATTTCTAGTAATTTTAAAAATATCTTTATCTACAGTCTTTCTGATGAATTAAGATACAAACTTGAAACAGAACAAAACTTTAAACCAGAGCTAATTCATGAAGGTAAACGTCGCTCGCTCTGGAAATTAAACAAAAACAATGACAAATTACCCCTTTGATATTTCTCTAGCAAAAAATTTAAAACATAACCAAACTAAAAAAGGATTTATCACCAATGCAAGAACCACAAATCACCATTGTTGTCGTGCCACGGGAGCGTTTTAGCTGCACACAAGAATCTCTAGAAAGTATTTACGAACATACAGAAATTCCCTTCCAATTGATTTATGTAGATGGGAATTCACCGACTAAAGTTAAGCTCTATCTGGAAGCTCAGGCGCAAGCTAAGAATTTTAAATTAGTACGAACCAATTATTACCTTTCTCCTAATCAAGCTCGTAATATAGGTTTGAGTCACGTCAATACCAAGTATGTCGTATTTATTGATAACGATGTAGTAGTTTCCCCTGGTTGGTTAAAAGCCTTGGTTAATTGTGCAGAAGAAACAGGAGCTACGGTAGTTGGGCCTCTAATGTGTCAGGATAAACCCCTACATGAAATAATCCACTTTGCTGGTGGAGAATCTCACGTTATCACTGACATCAATGGCAAACGACATATACGAGAGAAAATGTATAAGCAAGGTCAGAAGGTAGCAGAAGTAAAACCCCAACTGCAAAGGACTCCAACAGAGCTAACAGAATTCCATTGTATGCTAGTACGTACCGAAATCTTCGAGCATATCGGGCTTCTTGATGAAGCAATGTTCAATACCAAAGAACACCTAGATTTTTGTATGAGTGTGGCTAAAGCAGGTGGCAAAGTCTATTTTGAACCCGACTCCCTTGCAACTTATGTACCAGGACCACCACTTGACTTAACCGACGTACATTTCTATATGCTTCGTTGGAGCGATAAGTGGACAATGGATAGCTTAGAACATCTGCGTCAAAAGTGGAACTTGACCATAGATGGGTACTTTAAAAACAAGTACAGCAAGTTAGGATGGCGACGCAGAGCAACTCTGGTCAACCCCCTGAGTCGTCATCTCAGTTTTGGATTAAATAACAAGCCTCTAAATTTAGTTCTCAGTTTAATCGATAAAAAACTCAACCATTATCTTACTGCCCGTTATACCAAGAGCCAGAATCAGCTTCAGAAAAAGCAAGGGGAATTCTTGACACAACAGCAGAAATCTTCATAAGTCAAACCAAATATGACAACAGTTACAAATTAAGGAAAACCAAGATAAATATAAAGAAGCATGGAAAAGCTAGTATCTATAATCATACCTTGTTTTAACAAGGAAAAATGGTTAAAAGAAGCTATAGATAGCTGTTTAAATCAAACTTATCCCCACATAGAAGTTATCGTCATTGACGATGGCTCCACAGATAACTCTTTAGAAATAATCAAAAGTTATGGAACCAAAATTATCTGGGAAACAGGAGAAAATCGAGGCGCAAATTATGCGAGAAATCGAGGCTTCATTTTATCAAGTGGCTCTTATATTCAATATTTAGATGCTGATGACTATCTTTTACCCGAAAAAATTGCCAAACAAGTTCATTGTTTAGCAGCAACAGGAGCAGACGTTGTTTATAGTGATGAAACGCATATAACATATTTACCCGATGGCAAGAGTATTTCTACCGAGCTTAAGCTCGATGGACTACAAGAAGATCTCCTCGAATTATTCTTATGCTGTAAAGCATATATCCAAACCGCTAATCCACTCTTCAAAAGAGAGTTAATAGCCAATAGTTCTGGATGGGATGAGACACTCAAAGCTGCACAAGATATAGATTTTTTCAGAACGGTAACTATGGATGGAGCGAGGTTTATATATGAGCCTGGCTTTTACTTAGTTTATAGACGCTATGAGAGTGACGATAGAATTACTTGTAACTTAGACAATGTCTGGAAATTTCGTCTTTTAGCAACAGAAAAAGCCGAGAAAAAATTACTAGAGCTAGATAAACTGTCAACTAAATATAAAAAAGCATTAGCTTATTTCTATTGTAAGATTGCTCTATTCGGTTGTAGCTACCTTAATTATGTACAGCATTTAGGGCTTTTAAAGAAAATTATAACTTTAGACCCCTCTTTTCATCCCGATCGCTATATGTTCAAAAGTGGTGGTGCAATATATAGAAATCTCAACAAAATTTTCGGCTTTCTAACAACTGGGATAATTTATAAATTCTTAAAAGACTTGACACAAGCAATTTCAGTCAATAGTAATCATTAGCAATAGCGCAATTCCCTATGTCTAATATAAGCGATAGCATAGTTTCAAAATCTATTTTTAAGCTAGCATTGGAGGTATCACAAAAGTCAGTATGATTTAGGACAAATAAATTAATAATTAATAAGTAGAAAAATCTTACGCTGAAGAGGAGATGAATAATGACAAGTGAATCTATAGTTAAAAAATTTGAAAATTACTCTAATTTTAACCCTGTTAAAAACGAGTTTAAATATCCATTTGATGTCCGATATAATGTTGTTTTGGGTTGTCCGAGATCGGGAACAACTTTTTTAATGAATTCCTTGAAGGCTTTGCCTTACTCTGAATGCGTTTCTGGACGATTAAGTCCTATTGCAATACCTCATATTGTTAACTTTTCTCTTCCATCAAATATTTATCAATGTCTCTTCAACAGTTTAGAGTTTTCTGCACAAGGCTTTCTGTCATCTGTAGAAAAAGAGCGATTTATACATATAAGCAAATGGCTTACTAACTGTATAAGCACAAAAGAACTTATTGAGGGTCTTTTCAGAAAGAGAAAGATAGAAAGTCTTATCTACAAAGAGCCTTTTCTTAGTTTGGCACCAGAATATGTTTATAATGCTTTACCAAATTGTCGCATTATCCACATCTATAGAGATGGTCGAGATAGCGCTGATTCACTCTCCCGTACATACAAAACACTTATTGATGAGAATTTAATGCATCTGTGTACAAGTCCAATGTTCCTAGCTCGTAAATATGACCATCGTTATATTCCTTGGTGGGTTGAGGAAGGTAGGGAAGAAAAATTTTTAGCCTGTACTCCTTATGTACGAGCAATCTGGATGTGGAAAGAGATGGTTCGCCGCTGTCATGATTTTTTTTCTCGTCCAGATATCGTTGCTAGTGGCAGAGTCATGTTATTGAGATATGAAGATTTGGTTAATGAACCACTTAAATATGGAGAATTAGTGGTTAAGCATTTTGGTTTCAGTAGTATGAATAATCGACTTCGGAAAAAATTTAAGTTGGCTAAAACGAGTTCAATTGCTATTCATCAAAAATATCACGATTCCCAAGAAATTAAATTAGCGGAAAAAATTGCTAAAGCAGAGCTTGAACTTTATGGATATCTATAAATCTTAATGTCGAAACGCAATAAACTTATCCGATAAGAAAATTTCAGTCTAAACCTATTTACATAGACAGGATTCAGAAAGCTAATAATGAATTTCCAATTCTCAACAATTGAAGGCATAAACACAAATATAAAATCACCTAATTTTTTTATTGTTGGTGTAGAAAAAGCTGGGACGACGGCACTTTATGAATATTTAAAGGCTCATCCGCAAATTTATATGCCTCATCTTAAAGAACCAGCTTTTTTTTATCCTCAGTGGAAAAATAGACCAATAAAGATGTGGGAAGAATATTATGAACTTTTTAATGAGGTGAAAGATGAGGTGGCTATTGGAGATGCCTCACCGCAATATTTTAATACTTTAGGTTCTGCTGAAAAAATAAAACTTCATGTTCCAAGTGCCAAAATAATTATCATCCTAAGACAGCCTGTAGATCGGGCTTATTCACACTATATGATGCATATTAATGGCGGTAAAAGCATGAAATATCAGAATTTTGTTGATGTTTTTAGAGAAGTTAAAGATAGTTTAGTGTTGACGTCAGGTCAAGGAGATATTCCGTACTGGGGGTTGGGAAATAGCTTTTACTACGATACTCTTCTCCATTATTATCAGCTGTTTGATCGCTCTAAGATTAAAATCTATCTTTATGAAGATTTGAGGAGTAATCCATTAGAAATATTGTCCGACATATATAAATTTCTGCAAGTAGACCCGTTATTTACACCAGATACTCGGATAGAAGTTAATAAGGGTTCAGGAATGCCAAAAAATAAATTAATTCATCGACTAATCCGGAAACCAAATTTAATTAAAAACTTGAGCAAAAAAATCCTACCAGATAAATTTAGATCGATGATTTCAAAAAGTTTAATTGCTATGTTAAAAACTGAAAAACAAAGTCTTAATACACAGACAAAGGGTGAATTTACTAAGGTTTTTCTAGATGATATTCATAAACTTGAAAGCTTGCTGGGACGGGATCTTTCCATTTGGTATGAAGATGAGTTAATTGTTTAATCTGTTTTTTGGGTATTAATATTACTTACAAAATAAATAGAAATCATGAACACAAAATTCAACAAAAATAGATATTCGATAAGTTTATGCATTTGTACTTTCAAGAGACCAAATGAACTTCAAAAATGTCTATCTAGTGTCTTTCAATGCTCAGAAAAGCCAGAGGAAATAATTGTTAGTGATGATAGTCCTGATAATAAATCAAATCTAGAAGTTATTAAAGATTATCCCGGTGTGATTTATCAAAGGGGTCCACAGCGTGGACTTGCCCCTAACCGTAACTCGTGCATTCGTCGCGCCAGTTGTAGTCACTTAATTTTTATAGATGATGATGTTTGCGTACCATCAGAGTTTTTCTCTATAGCCAAGGAGCTTATTGTTTCATCTCAACCCAATAATATTATTACAGGTTACGAAATGAACCACGGAGGAGGAGGTAAATGGGAAGGAGAAGTTCGTAAAATCGTTCCTAGTAACTCTGATTTTTGGGGATTTCAACGAATAACAGTACAACAAGAATATCTTTCTATTGTTATCAACTCTACTATTTTTCCTCGTCAACTATTCGAGCAAGCACTTTTTGACGAAAATCTGCGCTATGGTTCTGAAGAGATAGATATAGCTAGACATGCTACTTCTCTAAACTATCAAATTGTATATGAAGATAAATTATATGTAGAACATTATCCATCCTCTATTAATCGCCAATTTTACAAGCAATTTATTGATGCTTCTCGATTGTACGCAACTACGAAATCATACTGGCAATATGAAAAAGATTTTAGAAAAACTCTTGCTTATATTCTGTTAGCTCCACTTCATTTACTTGTTTCTAAAATCAAAAGACTAGATTTATATGGCTTATTCAGAGCTTTAAAATCAATAAGACTTGCTATTTATTACTTTTCTAATAGCTCGATTATCTCTCCTTCAAAAGTTATTCATAACCCAATTAAGTAATCTTTACAAAATAGCATTTTAAACAACTTAAAGCACTGTTGATTATGTACCAATACGATAAATATCAATACAATATTATTCTAGGATTTCCTAGATCGGGAACTACATTCTTGATAGACTGCTTGAAGGCTTTACCTTATTCCGAATGTACTTCAGAACGTTTGCTTCCCTATCCAATTCCTCACATTGTTAATCAGCATTTGTCACCAGATATTTATGAAGCTCTTAGTTTTTCGTTCTTATCTATATTATTCAATCATGCTGAGTCTGGTGAAATTAGATCGAGATATTCAGCTCTTTCCAAATGGGTTAAAGGTTACTTAAGTTTTAATGAGCTAATTGAAGCTTTTTATCGCAAGGGTCCCATCAAAAATATAGTTTATAAAGAACCATTTCTAGGTTTTGCACCAGAATACGCTTACAATTCCTTACCCAATTGCCGAATTATCCATATATACCGAGATGGAAGGGATGCAGCAGATTCTCTTGTTAGAACTTTTAACTTATTTACTGACCAACATTTAATGACTTTACAGTCAAGGGAATTACCTTTAGGTCGAAAATGTGGCAACGTTTACATACCTTGGTGGGTAGAAAATGGTAAGGAAAAGGAATTTCTAGCCTGTACTCCTTATGTTAGAGCAATCTGGATGTGGAAGGAAATGGTTCGTCGATGCCATGATTTCTTTTCTCACCCCGATGTTATGATTAGCGGTCGAGTATTATTATTGAAATACGAAGATTTAGTCAGTGAGCCTCTTAAATATGCTGATTTAGTAGTTAAACACTGTGGTTGCAAGATGAACAAAAGACTTCAAAAAATGTTCGAGCGAGCGCGCTCAACGTCAATTGGGATTTACAAACGGCGCGAACGTAAGGAAATTGAAGCTGCGGAAATAATTGCGAAAACCGAGCTAGAGATTTATGGCTATACCTCCAATTCTAAAAAATTAATCGTGCATTCATGAAATTACTTCATTTTTATCGTCTCTTACCCAAGATATTTTGGTTAATCTTCCTTTTTGTTGCCGGAGCAATAATTTTGGTTCAGATTTCTACGATCGCTTTTCCCAAAGAATCAATGCTCCAGTCTAAAAATTGGTTTACTTCGGAAAAGCTAGATGTTCAAAGTTTTATTCTCATGGATTTGGGAATAGTAGATGTCAATAATGATGGTAATTTCGATCTTTTTACAATTAATCATGATGGTCGACAAAGCCTTTTACTGGGGGATGAAAAGGGCAAATTCAATAATGATGTTTTGTCTGAATGGAACTTAGATCAAAATCGCAATTTCCCTGGATGGGAAAAGCAAGATTCTGAACCAGAAGTTGACGCTCCGGGATTGTATATTTACCAAGGATCGGAGCTTACCATCCGCGCTCATCAATTAAAAGATATTAATATTAATGCTGTTGGAGGACAACTACAAAGAATTGGTCCGGGAATAAGCATCATTAACAATGATTTGTTCGATCTTGAGCTTCAAGAAGAAACTTTGCCTACTGGATTAATTAATTCGATATTAGATTTCAATTCCAATACTGATAGTTCATTAGTTGTGGATTTGAAAAATTTAGCCTCTATGCCTTTGTTTCTCAAGCTTGATGAAACTATTCCCTTAGAACAGGTTTATATTGGTCATCAAAAGATACACCCGACTTCTCACGAAATAGTCCTTCAATGCCAGGATCGTCATGGTATGGCATGGGCTGATTATGATGGCAACGGAGATTTGGATGTCTTTATTTCACGGGGTGCTTTAAAAGGACGGATATCAGACTATCCTTATAAGTTTCATGATGAATTGATGACAAATAAAGATTCAAAATATACTAATCTTGCTGATGTTAAAGGATTTGCTAAAGAGGGATGTCCCGGGCGACAAGTAGCATGGAACGACTTTGATAATGACAACAAGCTAGATCTATATATGGTATGTGGCAATGCTTTTAAATCCAAGTTTAATAAGAATCAACTATTACATCAGGAGTCTGATGGTAGATTTACAAATGTTGCCCAAAATGTCGGATTAGATACATCTGCTAGGGGGCATTTTGTTTGGCTAGATGCAGACAGAGATAATGATAGCGATTTATTTTGGGCTCAAGATGACAAATTTATACTTTACACTAACCAAGAAGGCAAATTTGAACCTCAAGTTCTTGGTTCAAATGCTGCTAGACCAATTAAGCTCTCAGTCGCAGATTACGATAACGATGGCGATCTAGATATATTTAGTTCTTCTCATAAGAAGAATACATTATTAGTGAATCAAAATGGTAAATATGACCTAGTCAATCCAAAATCTTTGGGATTACCAAAAAAAAGTCGAGCAGCTAGTTGGGTTGATTATGATAACGACGGACTAACAGACTTGTATATTCTGCCGAATGGACTTTTCCGCCAAACTCCCGATCACAAGTTTGTCGCGACTAAGTTACTGCGCTATCAATTTCCAGCCAGAATTTTTGAAGGTCGCGCTAATTGGGCAGACGCAGATCTTGATGGAGATCGCGACTTAATTATTGGAGTTAGATTTAGTCCACCACTTTGGAAAAAGTTACCTTTACTAAACAAAATTCCTATAGGCTCAAACATAGATTCTTGGAGAGTAGAGTTGTATCGGAACAATACAGCCGAGAATCATTGGCTAGAAGTCAAACTAATTGGTTCAAACAATAATCAGCAAGCTATTGGTTCGAGTGTTGAAGTGAAAACTCCAGATACTATTCAACTTCAACAGATAGGACAAAATGAGGGTTCTAGGTATTCCCAGGGACATTATCGTCTTTATTTTGGGTTAGGTAAATACGACAAGGCTCAAGTCCAAGTTACTTGGTCAGATGGCTCGGTTAAAACTTTAAAACAAGTTGTGACGGATAGTTTATTGACCATTCAACAGTAATATACTATCTTCTCATAATTAAATAACATAAAATAAAACTTCATTCAACTAATTCAAGAATATATACAGAAAGCATCACCAGAATGCGATCGCCGTTTCTCCGCCCGATTTGTAATTGTTCGAGCAATATCTCTCAGTTATTAAAAAATAGATGTTTTCTAGATTTATCATGAAAATTTAATATAGTGTCGTGCTAGGTTGTCCCAGATAGGGAATAGCTTTTTGATGAGATATTGTATGATAATAACTAAAAAATAGCGAGACTGAGCATGCAAAAAAAACAAATTGAAAAACCTATTTTTATCCTTGGAGCAGCACATTCTGGTACGAGTTTTTTGGGTAAAGCATTAAAACAGCATCCCAGTTTTGCGACCTGGACAGAAACTAATAATATTTGGATGTGGGGAAATGTTTTTAAAGGTGATGACCAACTAACAGAAAACGATCTAAATCAAAAGATTAAAAAGCATATAGAAAAAAAATTCATAAGATACTTACAAAAGTCAGGTAAAGAACGCATTTGTGACAAAACTCCGAGAAATTGTCTGCGTATTCCTTTTATAGTGTCTGTTTTTCCAGATGCAAAAATTATACATATTATTAGAGATGGACGTGCAGTAATTGCTTCAACTAAAAAAGAATACAAAAGACCGCTTTATTGGACAGAAGTTTGGGATAAACTAAGAAAAATACCTATTTGGGAATGGTATATGTTTATACCTGCTATTCCTTTATTTGTTAAAACCATGATGGGAATTTCTCTCAATTATTGGGGAGCAAAACCACCAGGATGGAATGAAGAAATTGATAAATTATCTCCTAACGCTGTGTTAGCTAAACAGTGGGTTGAAACCATGAAAATAGCTACTCAAGCAGGCAGAAAAATAGCACCAGATAATTATTTGGAAATACGTTATGAAGATTTGATTAATTCACCAAAAAAAATAATAACTGAAATTGCTGAATTTGCAGACATAAGATATCCTGAATCAATTATAGAGTTTTGTAAAATTAATATAGATTTAACCAGAAATCCTAAAAGATTAAAGTCATTGGATAGTAATACTTTGGGAGAAATAAAAGAAATAATAGAACCAACAATGTCTGAATTAGGATACTTATGGTAAACCAAGAATGTTTGTAAAATTTGCCCGAATCGGCTACTTATTTAATTTAATTCAATCTACTTTTAGCAAGAGAAATTAACATTGTGTCTCCATTCTTTATCTGAAATCTGTTTGACGAACTAGAGAGATAAAACTTTAATGAATATTACCGTTCTCGTACCTACTTATCGTCGTCCAAAAGACCTAGTGCGTTGCCTAGAAGCCTTAAAAAAACAAAGGCGATCGCCCGATGAAGTATTGGTAATCGTGCGCGATATTGATTCTGAAACTTGGTCGTTTTTGGAAAATTGTCATCTGGACCCTTTACCATTAAGTACTGTTAAAGTAACGGTTACAGGTCAAGTAGCAGCTTTAAATGCAGGTCTCGATGAAGCCAAGGGCGAAATCATTGCCATTACAGATGATGATGCTGCGCCTCATGTTGATTGGTTAGAAAGGATTGAAGCTCACTATTTAGTTGACAAAACTATAGGTGGCGTTGGTGGTCGTGACTTCTTATATATAGATAATAAGTTAATAGAAGGTACAAAAAAAACAGTAGGTAAACTACAGTGGTTTGGTGGAACTATTGGCAATCATCATCTGGGTGTAGGAGAACCTCGCGAGGTAGATATACTAAAAGGGGCAAATATGAGCTTTCGCAAGGATACCATTGCTGGATTACGATTTGATGAGCGTTTACGAGGTACAGGAGCCCAAGTTCATAACGATTTATCATTTTGTTTGGCAGTACGACGAAGAGGCTGGAAACTGATATACGATCCATCAGTTGCTATAGATCACTATTTTGCACAGCGTTTTGACGAAGATCAGCGAGGCAAATTTAGTGAAATTGCGACGATCAATCGAGTGCATAATCAGACTTTAGTTTTACTAGAACACCTATCTCCTTTAAGACGTACTTTATTTCTTTCATGGGCAATATTAGTCGGAACGCGAGCTAATCGAGGTTTTCTACAATACTTGCGATTTTTACCGAGTGAGAGTTTTCTAGCAGGACAAAAACTGCTGGCATCTTTTCAGGGACTATGGCAGGGTTGGCAAACTTGGAGACAAACAAAAGTAGAGAATATAAAAATATAGATAATATAGGGATAATCAACCACCTATGAAAAGGTTACATGTAGGAGCATCAAGATTTGAAAGATTGCCTTCTCAGATACTTGAGACAATCGCCGATCCTTCTTGGATCCATCTAGGCGATAGTGAAGTAGATTGGAAAACCCATTTTAAAGCTGAATTGCAGCAAGGTAAATGGATATCTTCTGCCCGCGCCGTTTATCGGGCTGTCAAACCACTTCACACACCGCAAGAATTAAAAAAGTGTTACTCAAAAACAGATTTTCGCGAATTTTACTATCAAGCAGGAGATAAATTAGATTTTGAAGATAACACTTTTGACTTCATTTTTTCGGAGCATTTTTTAGAGCATTTGTTCATGGATGAAGCTCTTGAGTTGCTGAAAGAGTTTCATCGAATCCTAAAACCATACGGAGTTTTGCGAATAATAGTCCCTGACTATGATTTACGAACTTACGAGAAGATTGAACCTCTTGGAAAAGGCAGATCTTGGACTCACCCTGAGAGACACAAAACACGATGGTCTATTTACTCTTTACCATTGATAATAAAAATGGCAGGGTTAATGCCACGTCCCATAATGTACTGTGACAAGTATGGCAAGTTTTTTAATGTGACTCCTTCAGAGTCAGACTTAGAATACCAGCAGTCAGAGGATAAGAGATTTATTTTTTCTTTAGACTACATACAGCGGTTGCCCTCTCTCATAGTCGATGGAATCAAAATTATAGATGAGTTATAGGCAGAAACTTGTGAGTTATTCCCCTCAAAAAAGCTCTCTAGGAATACTGCAACCCGCACCAGCATGGACAGCAATCCTGGGATTTGTATTCTGTTCAGTATTATTAATTCTGGTAGGTGCTGGCAAAATCTTGAATCTGGTTTTTCCAGCAGGAGCGTTTGTAGTAGCAGTATTTCTGTATTTTCGCGCTCCTATTCTCTATCTAGGTTTTACCTGGTGGCTCTGCTTTTTGTCCCCTTTTGTCCGACGTTTAGCAGATTATCGGAGTGGCTTCACTGACCCAAGTCCCATACTACTAGCTCCTTTCTTAGTAGTTTTAGTTACTCTAGTTACCCTTTATCAACATCTTCCCAAAGCTCATCGGCAGGGTGGCTTACCTTTTATTCTCTGCTTTACCAGTATTTTTTTTGGTATTTGCCTTGGATTCGTTCGGACTTCACCCATTGCTGTTGGAATAGCGGGACTAACGTGGCTGACTCCAGTTCTGTTAAGCTTCCATCTATTTGTAAATTGGCGAGATTATCCCAGCTATCGCCAGAATATTCAGCGTGTTTTTTTCTGGGGTGTATTGGTGATGGGAGTTTATGGAGTATTTCAGTATCTAGTTGCACCTGAGTGGGATCAATTCTGGCTTAATAGTACAGAAATGTGGACTGCTGGCAAGCCTAAAAGCTTGGGGATAAGGGTGTGGAGTACGATGAATGCGTACTATACATTTGCAGTATTTATGATGGCAGGTCTATTGATATTAATCAATCAGACAGGAGTTTTAAGTATTTCTGCCTCAGCAGTTGGTTACTTAACTTTATTGCTAGCAAAATCGCGCACTGTTTGGTTAGGCTGGTTTGGGGCGTTGCTGATTATATTTTCTTCTCTCAAGTCAAAACATCAGATTCGTCTAATCATTATTGTGATGATGATTACCATGTTGCTTGTTCCTTTGATTAGCATCGACTCATTTTCGGAAAATATCACTTCTCGTATTGAGACTTTGTCAAGTCTTGAAGATGACCGCAGTGGACAAACAAGATTGGGTGCTTACGATATATTTTTTAGCAATCCTCTGATGGCTTTAATCGGAATCGGGATAGGAAATAAAGAAGAAAGTTTAGTGTGGGATAGTGGCATTTTAGCTATTTTTTCTTCCCTTGGCTGGTTTGGAGGAATCCTTTATCTGAGTGGGATGCTCAAACTTATTTTTGAATTGTGGCAGTTCTCTCGCCGTAGCCGTGATCAATTTGCCAATATTGCCAGTGGTGTTTCTATGAGTATCTTATTTATGATCCCTTTAGCTAGTTCTCATGCTGGCGTACATGGTATATGTCTTTGGAGCTTTTTAGGTATGGGTCTGGCAGGTCGTAAGTATTATCAAAACCAACGTGCCATGCAAATTAATCAGTCTTCACGAGAGATTTATAATCAGTGATTTTAGTTGAGGAATTGTTAATAAACATGAAAAGTAAAAGACTTGATTTTATTGGTATTGGTGTCCATAAATCTGCTACTACCTGGATTGCTAAATGTTTGGAAGAACACCCTGATATTCGTTTTTCTAAAGTTCTCTATAACAAAGAGTTGTACTTTTTCAACCGAGAAGATCGCTATCAACTCGGATATGAATGGTATCATCAGGGCTTTGAGTTTGGTTTTTGGAAAAACGGTGAGTTTTCACCACTCTATTTCCCTGATTCTACAGTTCCCCAGAGAATTTATAAATATAATCCAAACATCAAACTGTTATTATCTTTACGAAATCCAATAGATAGAGCTTTTTCTCACCATCTCGACGAAATCAGAGGAGGCAATTTACCAAAAAACAAATTAAATTTCTGGGATGCTTTAGAAGAAAATCCTAATTATATTAAACTGGGAAAATATGCTTCTCAATTGGAAAGTTATCTTGATTTTTTTAAACCGCATCAAATTCACATTGTCTTGTATGAAGATATACAATCAGATTCGGAAGTTGTTTTGCAAAAAATTTTTCAATTTTTAGGTGTCGATCCAACTCATAAATCACCTACCTTTGAGAAAAAAATCAATGTTTCTCATTCCTACCGGATCCCTCAAGTCAATAATTTTATTAAATCTACTTCCAGGTTTATTCGTTCAGTTGTCGGCGATCGAGTCGCCGAAAATATCAAAAAAACTGGCGTATTAGTTGCAATTGAAAACTTGAATAATGTATCTTCTAATATTTCAATTACTCCTCCCTTTTCAGAAGATGATCGAAAGCGACTATACAATATCTTTGAGGAAGAAATTGAGAGGTTAGCTATTTTAATTGACCGAGATTTATCTCACTGGAATTAGTGAAATGAACCGTCAGAGAGTATTCTTTATGATTGAAAAATTTTCTTGTTAGAAAAACCTAGAACAAAATATGCACAAACCATCTCTAACAGTAATGTATGGTCAACCAGATAATCGCTCAACTTCTTATCAAACTTCTCAACTAGCTAGTTCTTTACAATCCTGGTTGACCATTAAACATTTAAGAGTAAAACCATTAACAAAATATAAATGGTCTCGTCCCTTTGATAGAGTTTTTAATAATTATTTGAAGCCCCTTGCCCAAAAACCTTCAACTGACTATGTTTTATATTGCAATGATGGTGCTGCAGATCTTAGTCATTGGCAAGCCAAGAAAATTATTTATTGGTATGATGCCTACTGTGACTGGTCACAAAAGCCTCCTAGTAGATGGCAGTGGATTCATTGGTTGCGTTACCAAAATATCTTAAATGCTGATTATATTTTTGCAGTTAGTCATATTCAGGTCAAAATAGCTCGCAGACTGAGACCAAATCGTGAAAATACAGTCGTTTATATGCCAGTTGGGGTAAACTGTGAAACTTTCAATCCTGCCTATGCTAATCCTAAAAAAGTTATTGAGCAATTCAATCTGCCTCAAAAAACGATTGTGGGATATTTAGGTTATCTAGGTATTAGAGGCAAATCTTTTGCTGGTCAACCTCTTTTAGAGATTGCTCCAGAACTACTAAAAAATCATGATGTTCACTTTTTAATTGTTGGATTTGGAGAAGCTTTTTCTGTTTTTCAACAAAGAGTTAAAGAGCTTAATATCTCAGAGCATTTCACATTGACTGGATATGTAGATGATGAGTTATTGCCTCATTGCATAGCAGCTATGGATATTTGCGTTGACACCCTAGAGGAAGGCATCCACTCAGAAGCTAGATCCGAAACCAAACTGAAGCAATACATGGCTATGGGACGTGCTTGCGTTGCTACTGCAATTGGAGAAAATATTATTGACTTAGATAACGGTAAAGCAGGGGTTTTGGTAAAGCCAGGAAATGCAAACCTTGTAGAGGGAATTACTAAACTATGCGAACAACCAGATTTAAGAGTTCAACTTGGTAGCAATGCTCGTCAACGGGCTGAAAGCATTTATGATTGGTCAAAATTAGCAGAACGTATGATAAATACTTTAGGTCTCAATTAGAACCTAACTAGGAACTTGGATTAGAAGTAAAAGTTGACAGGTAAAAATTGAAAGTTATACCATTTCTCACTCATTACGAGAGACTTAGTAGAGGACAAGGGAATAGGCAACAGGGAACAGGGAATAGATAAATTAAGAGTTTACCAGTTTTTTCCTCTTAATAAATCATTTGGTCATGTATCTGGCTAGTTTCGAGAATTGGTATTATCTTCTCTATCTCCCAGTGTTACAATTCACTCTCTGAGAATCATTTTTTGTATTATTTTTTTAATCCATTTTGTTTTGTTTATGGTTCGGAATTTGGGTTATTAAATCAGATATTTCAATGTGGAGCTTTTTTGAATATGTTTACGGAACAACTAGATCAAGATAAAAAAATATTTGACGAAAGAGGATATAGTAAGACATACAATTTAGCTAATCAAGACGTTGTCGAACAACTTAGCGCGAAGCTTGAAAGAGAACAAATGAGGTGGAGAAAGCTACTGCCAGAGAAACTATTAAGGCGATTTCTGTTAAACCGACATTTAAATCTTCCTGAAATGCAAGCTATTATCAGAGATGAAAATCTAACATTCATTTTGAAAAAGCTGTGCGCTCCTAAACTGATTCTCTGGAGAACAAACGTTTTTAAAAAAGAACCTGGGTCATCAGACGTTAGTTGGCATCACGATAAACACTTCCAAGATGGGGATGAAAAATTGATCGATCTTGATGAGATATCCAATCATTTTTCTGTGTTTGTCGCTCTCAATGATGTAACTCTCAGTAACGGAGCCCTACAAGTTTTACCAAAATCACATAAACCGATCAAAGGATTTGAGCGCAATCTCAAGGTTATGAGCGAGAAGTCTGGATCGGAACACTTTTTGCGAGAACTTCCCAGTCAATTCCAAGCTTCGGCAAAAACACTCTGCTTCAAGCAAGGTCAGTTCTTTGTATTTCATTCAGCAATGTATCACAAAAGCAAGGCATATATCTCTGGGAATTCTCGAATGTCATTGACAATGAGACTGATGAGAGCAGATGTCGGTTTTCCCGTGAATCGTTATACCAAGTTGAAATCCCATCAGCTTGTGTATATTTAGTTACAAGGAAGTTGAAAAGCTATCGATCGATCCAGCCAGCTAGAGTTTCTACAGATTGCAAAAGAAGCGAAGCAGATAGCTAGAGATAATTTTGATGATCGAATGCTGGCGCGAAGAGTAAAAAAGTATGTAAAGAAACTGTAAATTGCTAAAGTTAATTATGACACTTCCTTCTTTTGTCGGTATAGGTGCCGAAAGATGTGGTTCTACATGGCTGTACCAATTGCTTAAACAGCATCCGCAAGTTTACATGCCAAAAAAACGTAAAGAACTCCAATTTTTCAATAAAAATTATCACAAAGGCTTGAAGTGGTACGAGTCTTTTTTTCCAGATAAACAGACAGCCACCGCCTATCAAGCTATTGGTGAAATCACCCCAGTATATTTAAATATTCCTGTATGTGCTGAAAGAATTGCATCTCTAAATTCGATTCAAAAATTTATTGTGATTTTGCGTAACCCAGTTAATCGAGCATATTCACAATATGGTCATTCTGTCCGTCTTAGCAATTATCGAAAATCATTTGAAGAATATATAATCGATCATCCTGGGGCAATCAAACGAGGGCTTTATGCTCAAAAATTAGCTCATTATTTCAAATATTTTGATAAAAAACAATTTTGCTGTCTAATATTTGAAGAGTCAGTTAATAATGTCAACTTTACAAAACAAAAGCTTGCAAAATTTCTTGAAATTGAGTTCGATGAATTTCCAGATTCAGCTGGTTTGGAAAAAGTAAACCAAACTTATTTACCAAAGTTTAAAAAGCTTAATGAGATCAGTTCTTATGTTAGACATAAGCTAATAGATAAAGATTTAGATTGGTTGGTTAACATGGTGAAAGTCTTAGGATTTCAGAAAGTACTTGAGTATGGTGCAAAATATACTTTAGCCCCTATGTCTCCAGAAACAAAATTACGTCTAGAAAATATTTTTGAGCAGGATATAAAAAATTTAGAAAAGTTATTAGATATCAGTCTTGATATTTGGCGACTTTAAAATAAATCAGTATTTTGGTGTTTTCAAATCAACTTATTGAAATAATCTAATCGGAGAATCAGCCATCTTCCTGAATAGTTAAAAGGTATGGATAGTCTGTTGTGGATAATTTGAGAGATAAGCTAGATTTTGTCCGTTTTTTTACTGTTACAGGGATATCTATATCATTAATCGGATCGTAGCCAGTTACCAATGCATTTGTCCCTTGAACTCCTTTAATTGTGACCGTAAAATCTTCTGGTGTCACAGCTTTTCCGATATCCCTTGTCATGACATAGTAGGGAATGACAAATTTTTGACTGTTGACTTGAAAAGGTAGAAATGTAAAGACTTCTCGGTCATAAAGGTTTGGGTGAGCCTCATCTCCATTGCCTAAAAATTGATAGTTATTGTGCCAATCTTTGATGGATTCTATTTCTAGGGGTCTTGTATCTATTAAATTTCGGTCAATTTCGTTACTCATTTTTGTAACAATATTGCTTAGAGTTTCTAATGCAGAAGAAGTATATTCACTATCGTTAGCAGGATAGGCAGTATTATCCTTTGCATAGTTGATAAAGCTTTGCTTGATTATTCCCCAACCTTTATCTCCCCCTGACATACCATACAAGTAAACTCTTTTAGCTCCTTTATTGAGATAAAAACAGAAATAACGGGAAGTTGTTTTTGCTTTAAGCTTGATAGCCCGTTCCTCTGTAATCTCAGATTCGATCCAAGTAGGATTAATATTAGTCTCAGTTATCCAAACACGAACTTCATCATCAATCCCCCTGGCGTAACGACCGTGTTCTTTTCCGTTAATTTTGGATGTAATCGGTCCCATATCACGAATAATAGTCGCACTGCGTAAGGCCGTAGCTTGATACTCTGGAAACAGTGTTGAGTAAGAAGGAACAAAATTACTTCTTTTCCCAATCATATTCAAGGGTTTAGTATGCTTGTTTTCGTCTTCTGGATAATAGTTACGTTTTCTATAAGGATGTTTACTAATTCCATTGATTCGTTTTGGCTGTTCAGAAGATGCCGGCCAAGGGATTGTGTTAGAAAATCCATTGGTGATTTTTACGCCCTGAAAATTTGCTGAGTTAGCTTCTACATAGTCGGCAGTTTCTTGAACTAAGTTGCTCCAAATGCTTTTTTCCTTATAGTCATAGGGTTCATTAGCGTAATATCTGTTAATATACAAAAAATTAGAGCCAAAAGTTAGTTCGTTCCAGATTTCGAGATCGAAGCCTTTGTCAGAACTTTGAGTAGTTCCTAAAACTTCAGTTGTAAACTTTGCTACATTGCCCACATATCGCTTCCAACCTTCCATCGTCTCTTCATAATCTTTGCTACCTGGTACTGAAAAAGGACGATATTTAAGCGTAGCAATGCGAACCGACTTTCCTGCTTTGATATCTTCTGGTAGTGGTTTAGAAAGGATAATAGTATTATCAGAAATATCTGTAATTATAGCTTCTGCTGCCCAATACTTACTCAAGTTAGAAATACCACTATAATTTACCTTGAGCCCTTCCGTATTTTCTAAATGAACCTTAACATCTCCTGCACTAGCATCATTAGCTAAAGTATATTTAGAAGACTTAAAAGGACAGGGTGTACCATGGTGAGCATTAAGTAAAATTAAAGGCCGTATTCCATATTTTTTCAAAGCAACCAGTCTTTGTTTATATTCGGTTTCTCTTGTCGCTTTAAGTTTTGTTTCATCATCATAATCGAGGGTACTCCAGTTAATTTGAAAACGTACCTGATGTATGCCATTCTTGGACAGCATTTTGGCAAATAATTCGGGATTTCTTCCATTTTTTTGATTCCAAACTAAACCTACTCCATCAAGAAAAGCTGTTGCAGGAACTGTCTCTAGATAAGCGCGCCAAGGCTGTAGCCAATGGGAGTGGCTGCCAAAGGGAACGTTAGTTAAATAAGATGAATCTGTATAAGGAGCAGATATAGTATTAGTATTAGCACAGCTAATAGTTGTATAAATAGTAAATAATAAGCTTAAGCATGATACAGTAATAAACTTAATATATTTCATGATTATATAGGCGTAAATTTACCGTTTGTGTTCTGCAATATTAGATCTATCTTGTAACTGCAATGAATTTTGTAATCATTTTTTTAATTAACGATATCAATAAAATTAGCAATTTTTAAACTCAATATATGAAAAGTTTACAAATCGGCATGAGTTGGTTTTCTGAAAGAGCAGGAGGGCTAGATCGCTATTATTATGATTGCACTCGCTATTTACCAACGGTAGGAATAGAAGTTCAAGGTTTAGTTGCTGGTTCACCACAAGTTACAGAAAATACTGGAGGTAAAATCACAGCTTTTGCTGCTGCGGATGCTTCTATTATAAAACGGTGGTTAGGGGTTAGAAAGAATTGTTCTCAACTATTAGCTAAAAATCAATACGATCTAATTGTTTCTCACTTTGCTCTTTACACTTTTCCTCTTCTAAATTTAATCAAAGATATACCTTTAGTAATTCATTTTCATGGTCCTTGGGCTTTAGAAAGTGATGTGGAAGTGCCAAAACCCGTTGCGACTTGGTTGAAAAAATATATTGAAAAAACTGTATATCACAGAGCATCACAATTTATTGTTCTTTCTCAAACTTTTAGGGATATTTTACATCAAGAATATCGAGTCCCCCTAGAACAGATTAATATCATCCCTGGGGGAGCAGACATAGATCGCTTTAACATTAATCTATCTCCTGCTGAAGCTCGTACTACACTAAATTGGCATCCAGACCGACCAACTATTTTTTGTGTCCGTCGTTTGGCAAAACGCATGGGACTAGAGAATTTAATTACCGCAATGGTTGAGGTTAGCGATCGCTATCCTGATATTATGCTTTATATAGCAGGTTCGGGTGCGTTAGCAGCTACTCTAAAAACTCAAATCATAGAACTTGGTTTAAGCAATAATGTTCAGCTACTAGGATACATTCCAGACCCACAATTACCCTTATGCTATCGTGGTGCTAATTTTTCTGTTGTGCCGACAGTTGCATTAGAAGGTTTCGGCTTAATTGTTGTTGAATCTTTGGCTACTGGTACACCTGTCATGGGTACTCCTATCGGTGGTATTCCCGAAATTTTACGCCCTTTTTCCCCAGATTTGGTTTTTGAAGGAGTTGATTCTAAGCAACTAGCATCGGGAATTATTGAGACTTTATCGGGCGATCGCAATTTACCCAGTAGTGAAGTTTGTTTAAATTATGTGAAGGAAAATTACGCTTGGGAGGCGATCGCGCATAAAATTAAACTTGTTTATCAAAAGGTAAAAAATAAAAGGGTTTAGCAATGCCAAACCCTAGAAAAATAATTGAATCAAAGGAAATCTACAAAAGATAAACCAAGATAAATAGTATTAGCCAAATAACATCGACGAAGTGCCAGTAAATTTCCGCAGCTTCCACACCAAAATGACTACTACTAGAGTAATGTGCTTCTGTTCTAGAACGCCACAAAACTGAGAGGATTAGTGATACTCCTACAGTAACGTGCAAACCATGAAAACCTGTTAGGGCAAAAAAGCAGCTAGAAAACAGATTAGTTGTTAAACCCATTTCCGCATGGAAATATTCATAACCTTGTCCTAACAAGAAAGCTAAACCCATAACAGCAGTAATAGCAAACCAGAGTTGCAACCCTTTGATATCATTTTTTTTGAGGGCAACTTGTCCTTTGTGCATTACAAAACTACTGCTAACAAGAATAACTGTGTTAATAATTGGCACTAACAATTCTAATTCTGGCGTACCTTCAGGGGGCCAAACTGGCATAATAGCGCGATAGATTAAGAAGGCAGCAAAAAACCCGAGAAAGGTCATGCTATCAGCTATTAGGAAGAGAATGACCCCAAACATCCTATGATCTGGATGTCCATGATGAGCTATTTCTTGATGACCATTTACTATTACTTGAGATTCTTTGAGGGCTGAACTTTGCATGGATACTTGTTAATTGTTGATTGTTAATTGTTGATTGGAGCTTGGTAGGGTGGAGCATTCCCCACCTTACAATCTGTTAGCTACTACTTCCTACTTCTGCTAACATATCTTCTACCTCTTCATCTCCATCGATACTTTCGCTATCTATACCGTAATCGTAGGGACCAGCCCATAATACAGGCTCTTCTTCAAAGTTTTCAATAATTGGAGGAGAAGAAGTTTGCCATTCCAGAGTTAAAGCATTCCAAGGGTTACGGGGTGCTTTTTCCCCTTTAAAGACACTCCAGACCATATTTATCAGGAAGGGAATGGTAGATACTGCTAAGATAAACGAGCCAATGGTGACAAGTTCGTTTACCGCCTGGAATTGGGGGTCATATAGTGCAATACGACGGTTCATTCCTTGTAAACCTAGGGGGTGCATGGGAAGGAAAGTCAGATTAAAACCGACAAAAGTCAGAATGAAATGAATTCTACCCAAGGTTTCATTAACCATACGCCCTGACATTTTGGGGAACCAGTGATAGACGGCTGCAAATAAGGCAAACACTGCACCACCAAATAAAACGTAGTGGAAATGAGCGACAACGAAATAAGTGTCATGAACATGGATGTCAAAGGGTGCAGAAGCAACCATGACACCACTTAATCCACCAATGAGGAAAGAAGAAAGAAAGCCTATACCGAAGAGTAACGCACTGTTGAGATTGAGTTTTCCGCCCCAAAGAGTAGCACACCAACTAAAGACTTTAATTCCTGTGGGTACAGCAATAATCATAGTGGTTGCCATAAAGAACATCCGTAACCAACCAGGAGTACCACTGGTAAACATATGGTGCGCCCAAACAATTAAGCCTAGGAAACTAATCGCTAAACTGGAGTAGGCGATCGCACGATAACCAAATATTGGTTTACGGGCATGAACTGGCAAAATTTCGGATATTACCCCAAAAAAGGGCAAAACCATAATATATACTGCGGGATGGGAGTAAAACCAGAACATATGCTGATAGACAATGGGGTCGCCTCCTCCAGCAGGATTAAAGAAAGCTGTGCCAGCAATCAAGTCAAACGAAAGCAGAATCAAAGCTGCTGCTAATACAGGAGTACCTAATATAATTAGTGCGGAAGTTGCCAACATCGACCAGCAAAATAACGGCATACTGTGAATATCCATCTCAGGTATGCGCATTTTGAGAATTGTAGTTACGAAATTAATCCCCCCTAACATGGAGGAAGTTCCTAAAACTAGGACACTGAGTATCCAAATTTCTTCTCCCCACAGACCACTAACTAAACTCAGGGGCGGATAGGATGTCCAACCTGCTTGGGGTGCGCCGACGAAAAAGCTACAAAGGAAAAATATGCCCCCAGGAGGAATCATCCAAAATGCTACTGCATTAAGTCTGGGAAATGCCATATCTTCCGCCCCAATCATCAGGGGAATCAGATAGTTGGCAAAAGCAGCCCCCGCAGGAATAATCCAGAGAAATAACATAATAGACCCGTGCATGGTCATTAACTGGTTATAAAACTCTGGTTGTACAAAATCAGGATCGGGGGTGGCTAGTTCGACACGCATAACTTCTGCTAGCGCACCACCTACGAGATAAAAGAAGAAAGCTGTAACTAGATATTGAACGCCGATGACTTTGTGATCGGTACTAAATCCAAAATAATCTTGCCACTTTCTTTGTGGATGTGTTTGTTCCATTGTTAATTGTTAAAAAGTTGATGGATGAAAAGTTAATTGTTGATTGTTGATTACTAGACTTCTTGCGTCAGGTCAGGGGGGAAGGGCGAGATAGATACATATCCTGTTAGTTAACTGTCATAACTTCATTAGTTAACTTAAAGTATCTGCTTGGGCGGATAAAGGAGTATTTTTCTTAACCTTTAACCTTGAACCTCTGGAAGTCCCCCTAACAAATCCCCCCTTTAAGCAACAAAACCGACAAGTGAAGTACCTAAGCGGACTTCCAGCCCTACCCAAATGTCGGTTTATCATATAAGGATGCAAGAGTTCTACTGATTCAGTGCCACATTGCCATCTACTTCGGTTTGGGCGAAGGTATTATCTTGTAGCCATTGCTGATAATCTTCTTCTGTGTGTACTGTGAGGGTGGTTTTCATTCCACCATGATAAGCACCACAGAGTTCAGCACAAATTACAGGATATTGACCCACTTTAGTAGGGGTGAAGTTCAACAAAGACTCTCTCCCTGGAATGACATCTTGTTTGATGCGGAATTCTGGTAGCCAAAAGGCATGGAGTACATCACCAGCACCCATCTCTAGCTTTACGGGACGATTTACAGGAACGTGCAATTCTCCTGAGATAGTACCAGTTTCAGGATAGGTAAAAATCCAAGCGTATTGAATTCCGTTGACTTTAACCACAAGGGGGTTTCCTGCTTCACTGTTAGGAGATTGACCCAAACCTAATGCTATTTGCTTCTCACCCATAGCAACTAAATGGGAATTCTCTTCTTCCATTCCCATTGTCTGATGCTGTTCCTGCATCGCTAAATGATCATGGGAAGACATAGGATCTAGTCCCCCTAGGCTGTTATAAACCTCAAAGCTATAGATAGCTAGGATAAAGACAATAACGGTAGGAATTGCCGTCCAGACAATTTCTAAAGGAACATTGCCTTCAATAGGGGGTCCATCGGTTGTGTCTCCCTTGCGTCGGCGGAATTTTATTACACAATAAACCAGTACCCCTTCCACTAAAAGAAATAGCCCTGTGGCAATGGTCATCATGAAGTTAAAAAGACCATCAATTTCGTGAGCTTCTTCTGATGCTGCCATGGGAAGCAGTCCATGATTTTGACCATACCACAAACTAATTAGTGTTAGGGCAATACCTGCTATGAGAGTGATGATGTTACTAGGAATATTCACGGCTCTTTATAGGTTAGAATTGGTTGTTTTAGGGTTGAGCATCTGCACAACACTGAGGAAAGCAGAGTCAGATGGAGTTAAGGAGCAACAATAAGATTGCAGTGCAAAATTTTAATCTCTCTGTACATTAGGTTACGACAAACTTTCATTTAACGGGCATTTGATCGCACAATATAAAGGAATTCTTTGGCTTTTTTTCAGGATCATTAATAAATTTTCAAACTGTTGTTTAATCTATATCTGGCAATAATCGAGCGAAATTTAAGTTTTTTTTTATGACTAATTAATTTTTATTAATCAAATTTTAAGGGAATCTGAAGAATAGGTTGAACAGGATAGCTATTAGAAATAAGCTCGTTACAGTAAAAAGAAAGGTCTTGGAAAATTCCTAGTATTAGATGACAGAAACAATTTTACACTCTTCCGAAAAGCGTATCGAACCGCAAGTCATAATTCGTGGTTTAGTCTGGAAAGTTGCGATCGCAACTTTTTTGTTAATGGCGGTAGGTAGTGCGACTAGAGTCATGAATGCAGGTTTAGCCTGTCCCGACTGGCCCTTATGTTACGGTCAGCTTGTACCTACTCAGCAAATGAATTTACAGGTCTTTCTAGAGTGGTTTCACCGTCTAGATGCTGCTTTAATTGGGTTCAGTGCGATTGCTTTAAGTGGTTTGTCTTGGTGGTGGCGTAAAGAATTACCTACCTGGCTACCTTGGGCTGCAACTTTTGCTTTATTCCTGATTATCTTTCAAGGTATTCTAGGAGGACTTACTGTAACTCAACTGTTACGCTTTGATATTGTTACCGCTCATCTGGGTACAGCACTACTGTTTTTCTGCACTTTAATCGTCATTGGCACTACTTTAACTCCTTTGACTGCTGCTTCTGATAACTCCGTAACCTCATCTCTAAAATGGTGGGGTCTGACTGCTGCTATTTTGGTTTATATTCAGAGTTTAATCGGCGGTTTAGTAGCTTCTCGTTGGTCGTTGCATCAGTGCTTTGGCAGTTTCCAACTATGTAATGTGATGAATAGTCATATCATTGGTGTATTTCCACCGACTATTGCAACTATAATCCTAGTATGGTTAGCTTGGCGTAATCCTAAATTATCCTCATCATTAAAGAGATTAGCTAATGTTGCTGGTGGCTTAGTCACTTTACAGATTATCCTCGGCATTGCCACTTTTAGATTACACTTGCAGGTTGAGCCTCTTACAGTCACTCACCAAGCAGTAGGAGCAAGTTTATTAGGAGTTTTAGTAGCTTTTACCGTCTTAGCGATACGAGAAACCAAAACTGATTACAAATTAAAAATTAAAAGTTAAAAATCAGCATCTTAACTTACAAACTGCGTTCTAATGCAGATGTCAAACTGTAAATATCAATAGAATTTGGGAAAACTAATATGATCGGCACTGATATAGCCAGTCAACAGCATAATTTACAAGATACCATCAAAAACTACTACCAACTAACCAAGCCTCGCATTATTCCCTTACTACTCATTACTACGGCTGCTTCAATAGCGATCGCTTCAGAAGGGAGAATCGATCCCGTCTTATTAATAATTACTCTCTTAGGAGGTACACTAGCAGCAGCTTCCGCCCAAGTCATGAATTGTGTCTATGACCGCGACATTGACTATACTATGGTGCGGACTCGTAAACGCCCCATTCCTTCTGGAGATGTTAGACCTCTCCACGCCCTCATCTTTGCAGTTATTCTTGGTGCTTTATCCTTTTCGCTTTTAGCAATTTTCGTCAACTTACTAGCTGCTGGTTTAGCCATGTCGGGGATCGTCTTCTATATGCTGATTTATACCCACTGGCTAAAACGTCACACTACCCAAAATATTGTGATTGGTGGTGCTGCTGGTGCAATTCCCCCTCTAGTAGGTTGGGCTGCGGTAACAGGAGATTTAAGTCTTACTCCTTGGCTGTTATTTACCCTAATCTTTCTGTGGACACCTCCCCATTTCTGGTCTTTAGCATTAATGATTAAAGACGATTATGCTGAAGTAGGCATACCCATGTTACCCGTAGTAGCAGGAGAAGTAGCAACAGTCAATCAAATCTGGATTTATAGCTGGTTAACAGTACCCTGTAGTCTATTACTAGTGTTTCCTTTGAGTGCATCGGGAATTTTGTATGGTGCGATCGCACTTTACTTAGGATACTATTTATTACGAAAGTCTTGGGAACTCAAACAAAATCCCACCGATAAACAATTAGCTCGTGGTCTGTTCAAATATTCCATTGTCTATATGATGTTGTTATGTGTAGCAATGGTTATAGACAGTCTGCCCATTATCAATGGACTTTTTGGATGAATCTTGTTAATTGATAATTGTTTTCTTATAGCGGTGAACTACCCACGGTGAAACCGTGGGCTTCTAGCTTCCCTGAAGTTGCTTGACTTCAATCGGGGATTGCCTCAAAACAGACTTGCGTCCACTTTTTGGTCTTACATCCCCTCCACTAGCAGCAGTCCTAGTTCCTAAGACCGATAACATTCTGATGCCCTCTGCTCTAATGTTTTTTGCTGCGTTTTCATCTCTGTCGTGATGTGCGCCACAACTAGGGCAAGTCCACTCTCTAACATCTAATGGCATTTCACTCATTTGATAGAGACAAGACGAACAGGTTTTAGAACTTGGAAAAAATCTATCAATTTCTAACAACAAACCACCTTTTTCTTTTAGTTTGTAATCTAAGAAATTGGTAAACATTCCCCAACCTACATCAGATATTGCTTTGGCTAATTTATGGTTACGAACCATACCCTTGACATTCAAATTCTCAATGACCACTACTTGATTGTCGTTGACTATTTTTCTGGACAATTTATGTAGGAAATCTTGACGGGCATTACTAATACGTTCGTGTACTCTTGCCACTAGCCTTCTTGCTTTTTCTCTTGATTTACTCCCTTTTTTCTTACGGGCTAATAGGAGTTGTTTTCTTGCCAAGTTACGTTCATGTTTTTTAATGTGCCTAGGATTAGGATACTTGCTTGTTTTGTTATCATCATTGGTAATTGCAAAATCCTTAATACCTAGATCAATACCAATAACTTTACCAGTAATAACAACTTCAGGGTATTTAGCTTCTGTATCAAATAATAAAGAAGCATAATATTTAAGAGTGGAAGTTTTACTAATAGTTACAGTTTTTAGTTTTCCATCAAATAAACGATGAATACTAGCTTTAATAATTCCAACTTGTGGAACTTTCAAACCGTCTTCAACTATTAGACAATTTTGAGGATATTGTGCTGATTGTTTGCCATAATAAGATTTGAATCGAGGAAATGAGCTTCGTTTTTCAAAAAAGTTTTTGAAAGCTTTAGTTAGGTTTAAGGTTGTTGATTGCAAAACCTGTGAATAACATTCTCCTAACCATTCTGTTTCTTCAGCTTTTTTAAGTTTTGGCAAAACGCTATTGAGTGCTGTTCGCCCCAATCCTTTTCCCGTTTCCTTATAGGTTTGGTTGCACAGATTTAAGGCATAATTCCACCACCATCTCGCGCAGCCCATGACTTGACTAAGTTTTTGGGACTGCTCAGATGTTGGATAGATTCTAATTTTGATAGCTCTGTGCAAAGCTTTCACACTCATCTCGATTTACGATAATATGATACCACGCTCGCGGTTCTCCTATACAAGGATGCGCTCCGCGCGGAAAATTGTTGGTCAAAATTCATCCGCTCGATAAATCGAGGGACTTCTTTTGACATTTAAGTTAAATAGTTTTGTTTTCTTTTCTTGCAAACTATTTGACGTTTTCATTTCTTCTATAGAAAATACCTGCTTTTTATCGTAGCAATAAGGTTATTTTTTTGATTTTTGAGGGGTTAAGTGGCAACAGTCACCTCGACCCCTAATAGTACTCAAGAAAAACTTATTGGAATAAGTACTTCTGCAAAATTAAGACTATCGTGACCCAGCTTCCCTGTTGCCTTCTGCACCGCCAAAATTTTGTAAAACTTGTTCTAAATTATAGATTATATATTTATGTATGTTGTTTAACAGTATTATGTTTGAGGCTTTTTGTCCACCATTGTGAATCTCGCCAAACAACTATAAAATGAATTCCTTTCTTGATGTACAGATGAAAAACCCGTTTAGGCACAATTGAAATTTTTAGACTTTTCCGTTGATGGCGGTTCTTGAAATTTTGCTCCTCGCGCAATCAAATTTTGTTTGAGCCAGTCGGAAATACCTTGGTTATTTCCAAAAATAGCACCTCTGAGGTAGGTATCTCTCAGGTTGGCATAAATCAGGTTGGCACCTCCTAAGTGGGCATCACTTAGCCTGGCACCTCTAAGGTTGGCACCTCTGAGGTTGGCACCTCTGAGGTTAGCTTCTCTCAGGTCGGCACCTCTGAGGTCGGCACCTCTGAGGTTAGCATCACTCAGGCGGGTATTACTCAGATTGGCACCTCTGAGGTTAGCATCACTCAGGTCAGCACTGCTCAGGTTAGCATCACTCAGGTCGGCATAAATCAGACGAGCATAAATCAGATTGGCATAAATCAGGTTAGCATTACTCAGGTCGGCATCACTCAGGTCGGCATAAATCAGGTGGGTACCTCTGAGATGAGTACCTCTGAGGTTGGCACTGCTCAGATTGGCATCACTCAGGTTGGCACTACTCAGATTGGCACTGCTCAGATTGGCACCACTCAGATTAGCACTGCTCAGGTTAGTACCTCTGAGATGAGTACCTCTGAGGTTGACACCTCTGAGATCGGCATCACTCAGGTTGGCACCAGTTAAAGATCGATTTTGATTCTCTATCATGCTGTTTATGAAGGTAAATTGTTATGGTAGGAGAGAAATTATTGCCCTCCTTCATATAAGTTTACTATTTCCCAAAGGCTTCACTAAGCAAAGGGTTATGTAAGTCAATACCTGGTGACAAATATAAATATAGAGAATAAAAGAATGATTTAAGATAATAGCTTAAAAATTTTTCGACAGTTAAATTAATAGTTAATTGAAGAGCAGAAGGAAGATTAATATTTACTATATTAGACCTCTTGCAAAAGTAAAAAAATAATCATTTTGACTACTCTTTTCGTGAAAAATCTTCCCTATTGCAAGAGTGCAAGAGTGCCTATTCCCTGACTTGGAGCAAGAAGTCTATTCTTGACACTCCCTCTACTAAATTAATAACTCCGCGTTCGCTAAGTTTTTAATTTTACTGTGGGATTCTTGCTTCTTTAAGCAGTTACTAGGTCGAACAGTTTTAACTCCCCGTACCTCTCTCTCCACAAGCAATTTGATCCCTCACGGGCTGTCCGACCGCGATTCTTCCACGTTGTTAAATCACTTTTGCTGGTGCTACATTTCTTGTAAGAACTGTATTGCCATACTAACATTTATCTATCCTTTGCTGTAGTAATTTTTTGCCAGTAAATAATCTACAAATAGGGCATTCTTGAGAAGTAAAATCTTTATTTACTTTCTCAAAATACTTCCCTGTTTTCCAAGCGACAAAAGGTAATATTTGATTGATAAAATTTCCAATTACAGAGTCAATAGATTGTTTTATAAATAAACATTTTTACCCCTTGATTTTATTCTTAAGTTTATTTATTAATAATTTAGGAATTTTGATTAATTCGACCTTACTTAGAGCCATAAAATTGTCGATTCCTGCGTCAATTCCTAACGATACATTACTAGGTATTGAGTCTGGCAGAGTTTCAGTAGATTGAAAAAGGATCATTAAGTAGTAACCGCTAGCTTTCCTGACAACCTGAAATTGTTTAGGAATAAAGCCAGTGGGATAATCTCTTGATTGTCGATTCTGAACCAGGCGGTGCCGAAGGCAAACGCGGAGCGGGTCGCATAAAAATCATGCAACTTTTATGCAATTGATTGGAGTCGAAAAAGCCAAGTTTCTTTTAGATAATATAGATTGACCAAAAATTTCTTTTGACAAGCGCATTAACATCAGTCAGATGTAAAACAAGAAAACATTTTTTTTTGGTTCCTTGCGAAGCGGATCTCTTTGATTAATCAGGGCTACTTGCGGTTGCCTTCTTCTTTCCTGTCACTACACTCCATTTCTGGTCATAATGATTAGTGGTTACTAAAAATCTATATTTCCAATGGCAGCATCAAAAGAACAATTTGAAATCACAAAAACCGACAAAGAATGGCAAGAAAGCCTAACCCCTGAACAATTCCGTGTCTTAAGAAAACATGGTACAGAAAGGGCTGGTACAAGTCCTCTCGACAAAGTCTATGATGAAGGGACTTACGAATGTGCAGGTTGTGGACAACCTCTCTTTACCTCAGAAACTAAATACAACAGTGGTACAGGATGGCCCAGTTTTTATGCTCCCATTGAAGGAGCGATCGCAACTTCTGTAGATCGTTCTCTCTTTATGGTCAGAACAGAAGTTCATTGTAGTCGTTGTGGTGGACATTTAGGTCACGTTTTTGGTGATGGCCCTCGTCCTACTGGTCAACGTTATTGTATGAATGGTGTTTCTCTAAATTTTGTGCCTAAAGAGTCCCAATAATCTGACCGTCCTTCGTCCTGAAAGGGATGAGGGACAAAAGATAAGTAGCTGTGCAGAATAAATTATATAGTGAGGACTTTCCTCATACTTTCTTTGTTACTAAACTCTGCTCGATGTCTTGAATGGAAGCACAACCACTTAGAGCTATTGCCAAATCTAGTTCATTCTTCAATAATTCCAACACGTGAGAGACTCCCTTTGTACCTTCAGCAGCTAGACCCCACAAAATTGGACGACCTACTAATACTGCTTTGGCTCCTAGTGCTAGAGCTTTGAGAATATCTGTCCCTCTACGAATACCACCATCGACTAAGACCTCCATTTTGTCTCCCACTGTCGCAACTATTTCAGGTAATGCCTCAAAAGTAGCGACCGCCCCATCTAATTGTCTTCCACCATGATTAGAAACAATGATTCCTTTTGCTCCATGTTCGTAAGCTTTTAGACTATCATCTCCTCGCAAAATCCCTTTCACCACCACAGGTAAAGTCGTGATGGATTGTAACCACTCCACATCTTGCCAGGTTACACTCGGGTCGATTTGTTGTGCAAAATAAGCAAACAAACCAGACTCATCCGTAGTTTGAGGAATTTCTAAATCTGCCATAGAAACTAGATTAGCTAGTTCCATTGTCTTAGGTAAAGTAAACTGATTACGGCGATCTCTTTCTCTTTTGCCTAGTACTGGTGCATCGACGGTTAAACATAAAGCACTATAACCAGAAGCTTCCGCTCGTTTTACTAAAGCTTGAGTCAGAGCGCGATCGCGATGTATATATAATTGAAACCATTGAGAAGTATGCTGTCTTTGTGTAGCGACAGTTTCTAAACTTTTAGTGGACATCGTACTTAGCACCATCACTACTCCATTATTGGCTGCTGCTTTAGCTGTTGCTATTTCTCCCTCTGGATGCGCTAAACAATGAAAAGCCATCGGTGCAATTAATATCGGCACTGCTAGAGATTGTCCTAAAATCGTAGTAGTCAAATCGCGCTGACTCACATCTACTAACATTCTGGGACGAAGTTGATAGCGATTTATTGCTAAACGATTCTCTCTGAGAGTAATTTCATCCCAAGCTCCACTCTGGTAGTAATCTAGAGTCATTGGCTCTAAGTGCTGCTTGGCAATGGCTTCATATTCAAATAGATTGATTGGTCTGGTCAAGTTTCTAATTCTGCTAATGAAATGACGAAGGATTTAATCTTTATGACAGATTCCCCTCAATTTTACCGATGGAAAGATTTTCGATGTGCTTATACAGTTCATGCTTCCAGTAATCCTGTTTCTGAAACACCTGCATTAGTTCTGGTTCATCCTATTGGGGTCGGATTATCGGGGATATTTTGGCAACGCTTTATAGAAGCTTGGCTAGTATCTCATCCCAATTGCGTCATATACAATCCTGATTTATTAGGATGTGGTGCTAGCGATATGCCTTCTGTTGCTTACTATACCGTTGACTGGGCTAATCAACTCAAATACTTCATAGAAAATGTAGTTAAAAGACAAGTTATTTTAGTGGTTCAAGGAGCGTTATTCCCCATTGCGATTAAGATGCTATCTTCAGAGAGTAAGTGCAATTTAATCAAGGGATTGGTACTATCAACCCCTCCAGCATGGCGCATAATTACAAAACCAGCTAAACCAATACAACAAAAACTACTATGGAATCTTTTATTTAATTCTCCAGTTGGTTTAGGAAAATTATTTTACAGTTACGCTCGTCGCCGTCAGTTTATTGAATCATTTTCAGTGCGCCAACTATTTGCCAATGCAGAAAAAGTTGATTCTAAGTGGTTGGACTCTCTAGTAGAGGGAGCAAAAGACGATCAAAGTCGTTATGCTGTATTTTCTTTTTTAGCTGGATTTTGGCTAGAAGATTATACATCAGCTATTTCAGAAATTAAACAACCTACTCTTATCGTATTCGGAAAACAAACATCAAGTATTAGTCAAAAAAGTTCCAAGGAAACACTACAAGAACGCAAGAACTCTTATCTCAAACATCTTCCCCAAGCACAAATATCTATAATTCAAGGGCGTAATGTGCTTCCAGTTGAGTCAACATATGATTTTGTTAGGGTTGCTAGTGATTTTTTGCAACAATACAATTGCTAACTTTTATTATCTAAGAATTGAGGTGATTAGTAATTAATGTATGAAGCTAATTTTGTCTTCGGCTATGGCTCACTGATGAACGTTGAAAACTTACAAAAATATTTGGGACGGGATCTAACTCCTGTTTCAGATTTTATTTTTTGTGGTTTAAGAGATTTCAATCGTTGCTGGAATATTGCAATGGATAATCGTCTTGATTTACCTGATTATAAATATTACATTGATGCAAAAACTGGCAACAGACCCAAAGGTTTTGTGACTTTTCTAAATATACGTCCTTATAAAACTAAGACTATTACTGGGATTTTATTTCGTGTTTCCCATGAAGAGTTACACAATTTAGACCGACGGGAGCGAAATTATCAAAGAATTGATGTAACGCATCAGATTAACACACCAATACGGGGAAAAGCTTGGGTATATCAGGGTCTTGAGCAAGCTGAACAACGTTACCAAAAAGGCTTAGAACAAAATAACGCTATGATTGCTCAAGATTATTTTGATTCAGTTCATAATGCCTATTTCTTATTAGGTAAAAAAGCATTTTCTCATTATGCTGAAACAACAGATAAACCTAGAGTACCTATATTAAATCTTAAAATGTGTAAGACAATAAGTATATTAAAATAGACTATAACTGTTATGAAAACTAGATAACAGCCCTCTTGAGAGGACTTGAGGTATTAGCCAAGAAATTTATTTCTTGGTGATTTATCGCGCTAGAAACCCAAGGCTACACCATCACTTCTAGGTTCGGATGCTGCGACTAAAATATTGTTATCTTGACGAAGAATAATTTGACCTTTCCCAAACATTCTAGAGGGAACAAGGCGTATTTGATGTCCTCTTTCTACCAAATCCATAACAATATCGGGATTAACCAGACTTTCTAACAACACTAAATCTTTTTCGATAAATCGCCAGCGAGGTGCATCTAAAGCTGATTGAGGATTCATTAAGTAATCCACTAAATTAACTACTACTTGTAAATGTCCTTGTGGTTGCATTGGCGCACCCATTACCCCAAAAGCTCCAAGAGGACGGTTCTCAATAGTCAAAAAACCTGGAATAATCGTATGAAAAGGGCGTTTATTGGGTGCAACTTGATTCGGATGTTCTGGCTCTAGGGTGAAACCCAAACCTCGATTATGGAGGGCGATACCAGTTTCAGGAATCAAAATTCCACTGCCAAATCCTTCATAATTAGACTGAATAAAAGATACCATCAAATCTTGATCGGCGGTAGCAAGATATACTGTACCTCCTGTAGGTAAACCAGGGGTAGCCAGAGGAAGGGCTTGAGATTGAATTAAATTGCGTCTAGTGGCAGCATAGTTTTTATCTAGTAAATCATCAGGAGTCACTTTCATGGAAGAAGGATCGCTGATGTGGTGATGCAAATCTGCAAAAGCCAATTTCATTGCTTCAATTTGATAGTGAAAGCTTGCACCAGAATCACGATGATACTGAGATAAATCAAAGCCTTCGAGAATATTTAATCCCATCAAAGCTGCTATTCCTTGAGTGTTGGGGGGAATTTCCCAAACATTAAGATGACGATACTGAGTTGAAATTGGTTGTACCCAGTCTGGTTGATGGTTAGCTAAATCTGTAGCAGTAATTAAACCACCTGTCTCTGCTGCAAAATTTGCGATCGCATACCCCAATTTTCCCCGATAAAAGCTTTCTCCACCTGTATTAGCAATCTCTTGTAATGTCTCTCCATGCAACCTACTACCCCAAATTTCCCCAGAGCGAGGGGCGCGGTTGTGGGGGAAAAACACTTGTTTAAAAGGTTGATATTCTGGTTGTTGTAGGGATAAAAATCTATTTTCTGCTCTTTGCCAAGCTTGGGCTGTTACAGAAGAAACAGGATAACCTTCTGTTGCATAACGAATTGCAGGAGTGAATAACTGCTCAAAAGGTAACTTACCCCACCTCTCCCACAAACTACGCCAAGCGGATACGGCTCCTGGTACAGTAACAGTTAACCAGCCCAATTCTGGTATCTGCTCCTCAAAACAATCTCTAGTTAATTGATGTGGGCTTCTTCCTGAAGCATTTAACCCGTGTAACTTACCATCCCACACCAAAGCAAAAGCATCACCACCAATACCATTAGAAGTAGGCTCAACCACAGTTAGAGCAGCAGCCATTGCTACCGCAGCATCTATGGCATTTCCCCCCCCATAAAACATTTCCATTCCAGCCAGACTAGCCAAGTATTGACTAGTAGCAACCGCACATTTGTGACCAAAAATTAGCTGTCTTTGGGAAGTATAGGAATATTTAGGCATTAAACACTATTTGTAAATAAAAGGGACTGGGGTGTGGGGCGGGAAGGAGACTTCATTACAAAACCGATCTCTTTTGGGTTCAATACCTAGATTTATCAAGTCTCCTCCCGGGGGGATTGGGGATTGGGGATTGGGGCGGGAAGGAGACTTCACAACAAAACCGATCTCTTTTGGCTTCAATACCTAGATATATTAAGTCTCCTCCCGGGGGGAATTGGGGAATTGGGGATAAATTATGAGGGATGAGGAGTGAGAGTCTAGGTATAAGGTATTTATCTTTCCTCATCCTTCATCCTTCATCCTTCATCCTTCATCCTTTATTACTTATTACTTATTACTTAATTCCTCATCCTTTATTCCTCTTGTGAATTCCCAATTGAGACTAATTACAAACTTGAGTGGAAGTAGTGTCAATATTAACTTCAACTTGTTTATTGTTAGTCGCTGTTAAAATTTGAGTGATGGTTTCTTTGGCTTTAGCGTCAGCTTTTTGTAAGATGCCTTCGGTGCAAGCAGTGGAAACAATTTTATCTAGAGTTTGTTTCTGTGCCAAAGTTTGTAATTGGGGTGCTACATCTGGTCCCAAATTGAGAAATCCTCGGTCATAGTGATAGATGTGTGAAGCATTAACATCTATTTTGCTGTCTAGTATTTGTGAAGGGGGAAGAGCGATCGCAATTTTATCTTCACTTACTACTATATCTTCTTGCTCCAATTTTCCTAAGTCTATACCTGCTTTTACTTCCCCACGCCCCAAATATAGTAAATGAGTAGTAGCTATTACCCAGTTTTCCCCCAAAGTGCGGTCGGCATATGTGGGTACTACTGTTTCCATTTTATACACTGTGGTGGTTAATTCTTGAATACCTTGAATTTGTTGCAAGACAACCGCAGAATTATCAATTTCTAGTTTAGGAGGTTGAGGAGTTAAAAAACTTGTTAAATTATTCAGAATGCGATCGCCTGTACGCCAAATACCTGAAGCCAATAGCAAGAAAATAGTTAAGCTACTGCCAAAACTAACATATAGTATATATTTCCAACATTTATGGAGAGGGGTAAACATAAGCAATTAACAATATTTTTTTAGATAATAAAATCAATACTATCTGAAATCTCAGTGATTTTCCTGAATCCTTGTTAACCGAAGCTTAATATCTATACTATTTCAAAATTACTTCACCAGTAACTAATTATTTGTTGTCTGATAAAGCAAGGTACAAATAGCTTTAAGTATTTATTTTTGATACGGAGAGAGAGGGATTCGAACCCTCGAACGAGTTACCCCGTTACAGCATTTCCAGTGCTGCGCCTTCGACCACTCGGCCATCTCTCCTGGCGTTGCGATTTTTAATTATACACGTCAACAGCAGCTTTTCAAAGCTATTAGGAAATTCTTTTTTGCTGTAAACTACTAGTCGGGACGGTAAATAATCTCAAACCCTTATCAGATCAAGATTTCAGAAATATAGCTAATGACCAAATATTATAAAGTTACCATACGCGATCGCGCTAACGGCAAAATTAGCACTGTAGAAGTTCCAGAAGATCAATACATATTACAAACAGCAGAAAAACAGGATGCGATCCTACCCTTTTCCTGTCGCAATGGAGCTTGTACTACTTGTGCAGTAAAAATAATATCAGGAGAAATCTATCAACCAGAAGCAATGGGTTTATCTCCCAAGCTCAAAGAACAAGGTTATGCTCTATTGTGCGTTAGTTATCCTCGCTCCGATCTAGAAGTTGAAACCCAGGATGAAGATGAGGTTTATGAGCTACAATTTGGTCGCTATTTTGCTAGAGGAAAAGTAAGATTTGGCTTACCTTTGGATGAAGAATAAATTATGAATTATGAAGGGTGAATGATGAGGGATCAGGGATATGAAGTTAATCAAATTTTAGTCAGAATTATTACTGTAGGTTGTTTGTTGCTGTTGCTAGGATGCAATCAAACTCAACCAGATAGCAATCAGATCCCTGCTAGAGTCGAAAGAATTATTAGTGGACAAACTCTGGAAGTAATTATCAACAGTAATAACCAAGCTGAAAGAGTGAGAATTGTCGGAATTGATGTACCTGCTTCAGAAAATCGAAAAATAGCAGCCAAAAAAGCCTTACAAAATCTGATCCCTGACCCACAAATATATCTTGAATTAGAATCCCCAAAACGTGACCGCTATGACCGAATTTTAGCTCATGTCTGGCATAATAAAGCGTTGGTCAGTGAAGCATTAGCCAAAAAAGGGTATGTATTAGCCAATACAAAATATCCCAATCAATACAGCGATCGCATTTTTTATGCTCAAGAATATGCTCGAATACTAGGTTATGGTATCTGGTCAACCAAGGAAGGAGGAATCAGGAATGAGGAATGAGCAAACCTCCCCATGTAACCATTAAGAAAAAGTCAAAGGAAACTTCCTTTTTCTTTCCCCTTGTTCCTCGTTCCTTAAGAGGCAAAGCCCTGGTCAATAGAAACTAAATGAAGATGAATCAACAACAACTACAAATTTTTCTCGATATTGCCACAGAAGCAGCCCTCGATGCAGGGTCAATATTAAAAGGCAAATTCCGTAAATTGAAGAATATCCAAGAAAAAGGTCGTCCAGGGGATTTAGTAACCGAAGCAGATAAGCAAGCAGAATCAGTAGTGCTAAAAGTTCTAAAGCGTCATCTTCCAGAGCATCAAATTCTGGCGGAAGAATCGGGGGTAGTAGGAGGGAAAAATGACCAATATCTTTGGGCGATTGATCCTCTAGACGGTACAACCAATTATGCTCACGGTTATCCTATTTTTGCAGTGTCTATTGGCTTGATGATTGAAGGAATACCCCAAGTAGGAGTTGTCTACAATCCAATCCGTGATGAGTTATTTCGTGCTGCTAAAGGGTTAGGAGCAACTTGTAATCGTCTTCCCATTCAAGTTTCTCAGACTCAGAAATTAAGTCAAAGTATTTTAGTAACAGGTTTTGCTTATGACCGACAAGAAACCAAAGATAATAACTATTCCGAGTTTTGTTATCTGACTCATCTTACCCAAGGAGTACGCCGTAGTGGTTCAGCATCGGTTGATTTAACTGATGTTGCTTGTGGCAGACTTGATGGATACTGGGAAAGAGGTTTAAGTCCTTGGGATATTACCGCAGGAATAGTCATTCTAGAAGAAGCAGGGGGAGTCGTTACAGCTTATGACCGCAGTCCTCTAGATATCAATTCGGGTCGTATCCTTGCAACTAATGGTCAGATACATCAAAGTCTTAGTCAAACACTGCAAAATACTCCTTCTAAGGAAATTTTCTTTTAAGGAAACCCCAAACAAGGAAGTGTTGCTGACTTCTGGCTGTTTACTCCTCCTTCCCTTTCTAATTTTTCAGCTAACGTCGCCATTCCTCCCAACGCTAATCTTTAAATATTTACCAAACGGTCAAAGTCGAAATTATCTCTAATCAAATAAATATATTCTATAACAACAACAACAAGAGCCGAAAGGCTCAAATTTTAGTTGTCGTAGAATATATTGACTAATTATTTCTACTTCATGTATTATATACTTCATGAAAGTACAGAAAG